>NZ_JBHXMU010000009.1:71807-168427 GCF_042720685.1 Kitasatospora sp. NPDC058492 | reverse complement strand
CCGCCGCCCCCGCGCGGCGCCGCCTCCTCCAGGGCGCCCGGGTGGCCAGCCTGCTGGCCGCGCTGGTGCTGGGCTTCGTCGGCTACCTGTTCACGCTCTCGCACGTCCAGGAACGGCACTTCCAGTCCACCGCGTACAAGACCTTCCGGGACCAGCTCGCCCGGGCTGTCGCCCCCACCGGGGCCGCCGCCGACGGCGCCCCGGTGGCCCTGCTGGACATCCCGGCGATCGGCCTGCACCAGGCCGTCGTGGTCGAGGGCACCACCGGCCGGGACCTCATGCGCGGGCCCGGCCACCGCCGGGACACCGCCCTGCCCGGCCAGGGCGGCGTCGCGGTGCTGTTCGGCCGCGGCGCCACCTTCGGCGCGCCCTTCGCGCAACTGTCCGGGCTCCGGGTCGGCGACAAGATCGAGGCCACCACCGGGCAGGGCAAGTTCACCTACACCGTCAACGTGTACGGCGACGGCGACCACCCGATCACCGACCCGGCCCGCAACCGGCTCGTCCTGGTCACCGGGGACTCGGACTGGATCCCCGGCTCGACCGTGATGGTCGGAGCCCGGCTGGACGGCGACCCCCAGCAGAACCCCGGCGGCCGGCCCCGGACCGTCCCGTACGACAAGGCGCTGGCCGCCGACAAGGGCGCGCTGGCCACGCTGCAACTGTGGTCGCTCGGACTGCTGGGCGTGGTGCTCGGCGCGCTCCTGCTGGCCCGGTACTGGCGGGCCTCGGCGGCCTACCTGAGCCTCGCGCCGGTGCTCGGCGCACTGCTCTGGGCGGTCTACGAGAACGCCGCCGCCCTGCTGCCCAACCTCTACTGAAGCGCGCCCGGAAGGCCGTACCGATGACGGATGCACCGATGACCGACACCCCGACCACCGGCCTGGGGACGGTCGACGCCCCGGCGACCGACCCGGCCGCCGACACCCTCACCCTCCCGCCGCTGCCGCCGGCCCCGCACCCCGGCGGCGAGCCGCTGGCCGGGCTGGAGACCAGGGAGGTCTCCGCCTGGTTCGGCGCCCGCAAGGTGCTGGAGCGGGTCTCGCTGGCGATGCCGGCCGGCGAGGTCACCGCGCTGATCGGCCCGTCCGGCTGCGGCAAGTCCACCTACCTGCGGATCCTCAACCGGATGCACGAGATGGTGCGCGGCGCCGCGCTCTCCGGCGAGGTGCTGCTGGAGGGCGACGACGTCTACCGCCCCGGTCGGCGCCCCGCCGAGGTGCGGCGCCGGATCGGCATGGTGTTCCAGCGGCCCAACCCGTTCCCGGCGATGTCCATCCAGGACAACGTCGCCAGCGGCCTGAAGCTGGCCGGGATCAAGGTCTCCAAGGAGGAGCGCCGGGACCTGGTGGAGACCAGCCTGCGCCGCGCCGGGCTCTGGGACGAGGTCTCCAGCCGGCTGCACACCCCGGGCGGCTCGCTCTCCGGCGGGCAGCAGCAACGCCTGTGCATCGCACGGTCGTTGGCGGTCTCGCCGGACATCCTGCTGATGGACGAGCCGTGCTCCGCGCTCGACCCGACCTCCACCCGACGGGTCGAGGAGACCATCGCCGAACTGCGCGGGCGGCTCACCATCGTGATCGTCACCCACAACATGCAGCAGGCCCAACGCGTCTCGCAGACCTGCGCCTTCTTCCTGGCCACCCACGACACCCCGGGCCGGATCGTGGAGGCCGGGCCGACCGCGCAGGTCTTCGGCAACCCGCGTGACCAGCGGACCTCCGACTACGTGAACGGCCGCTTCGGGTAGGCCCGGGCGATACGTCCTAGGGGAGCTAGGGGAGCCAGGGAAGTCGCAGCAGCTCCTCCAGCACCGCCGCGACGCCGTCCTGCTCGTTGCTCACGGTGTGCAGCGGCACCGCCGCCAGCACCTGCGGGTGCGCGTTGGCGACGGCGTACGCGGTGCCGGCCCAGTCCAGCATCTCCAGGTCGTTCGGCATGTCACCGAAGGCCACCACCTCGCTCCGGTCGATCCCGTGCCCGGCGCACCAACGGGCCAGCGTGCTGGCCTTGGTGACGCCGGGCGCGCTGATCTCCAGCAGCGGGATCGGCGCCGAGCGGGTGATCTCGGCCAGCTGCCCGGCCGCCTCCCGGGCCCGGGTGAGGAACGTGTCCGGGTCGAGGTCGGGGTGCTTGGCCAGCAGCTTGAACAGGCCCCGGACCGGCCCGCCGGCGCTCAGCAGCTTCTCCGCCGGGCCGACCGCGTGCTCCAGGTCGTCGCCCCACATCGGCACCGCGTACTCGGGCTCGCGGGCCCACCCGTCCGGGTACTCGAAGGCGAACGCGGTACCGGGCAGCTCGGCGCGCAGCACCTCGACCACCGCCAGGGTGGTCTCCACCGGCAGCGGGAACGACTCCAGCAGCTCACCGCGCCGCACGTCCACCACCGCGCCGCCGTTCGAGCAGATCGCCACCCCGTGGCCGCCGATGTGCGCGCTCACCTGCTGCATCCAGCGCGGCGGCCGCCCGGTGACGAACACCACCTGCACCCCGGCCGCCTCCGCGGCCGCCAGGGCCGCGGCGGTGCGTTCGCTGACGGTGCCGCCGGCGCACAGCAGGGTGCCGTCCAGGTCGGTGGCGATGAGGCGGGGGGCGGTACGGGCTTCGGTCACCGGTCCATCTTCGCCCATCGGTGCCGCACCGGTCACCGGCGAGGACGGACCTCGTCGCGGACCCGCAGGACGGCGCCGCCGACCCGCCGGACCTGTGGCTTTCGGCCCCCGAGGCGCCGTTTCCGGCCTATTCGCCCGGCGGCCGGGGTGTCCCCGGGGCGCGACGGGCAGGAGTGTGCACGGCCACCCCGTCGGCAGGAAGAGCCATGCCCACTCGCCAGCTCCGAGACGAGCCTCCCCCGACCATCCCGCCCGCCGCCTCCCCGGACGCCTCCTCGGACGCCTCCTCGGGCGCTTCCTCGGGCGCTTCCTCGGGCGCTTCCCCGGACGTTTCCTCGGACGCCTCCCGCGAGCCGGTCCTGCTCGGCGACGTCCTCTTCCACACCCTCGCCGAGATCGCCCGCCGCGCCCCCGAGCCCCGCCTCCCGGCCCAGCGCACCCGCCCGCACCCGTAGGCCCTGCCCGGTCGAGCTGCGCCACCGCCCTTTCGGAACACGGAATTTGATGCCGTCTCACCTCTGGTCGCGCATTGTTCGATTCCCTAAACTGCACTCCCCACCCGCCGGCACCGGAGCACGCCATCGGGGCGTGCTCGGCCGCGCCGGCCAGCCCCACCAGGAGGTCTTGACATGGTCAAGCACTACTTCAAGTACGCCCTGAGCACCCTGACCGCCGCCATGTTCGCGCACATGGCCTGACCGAGTCGTCCCGGCCTGGGCCGGGGTGAGCATCCCCGGCCCAGGTTCCAGGAGGTCTCGTGTTCGGCACTGCGGTGAGTCAACTCCGGTACGGCGCATCGATCCTGCTCAACCGCAGGATCCGGCCCCAGGACCTCGGACGGATCGCCGACGACATGGTCCGCACGCTCGCCGAGTTCGGCGAGCCGGGCGCGGACTCGGCACTGCTGCCGGGGCAGGCCGGGCAGGTCGACCCGGAGGTGCGGCGCACGGTCACCCGGCGGAGCCTGCGGGCCACCGCGCGCGCCGCCGTCCGCCACACGGCCTACTACCGGCGGACCTTCGACGACCTCGGGATCGACCCCGACACGCTCGACACGGAGACCTGGTCGCGGGTGCCCGTCACCCCGAAGGCGGCCCTGCGCGGCCTGCCCGCCGCGTTCGTCTCCGCCGCCGCCGCGCCCGCCCTGATGGCGCTGACCACCGGCACCAGCGGCACCCCGACCGCGGTCTGGTACTCCCGGGCCGAGTTGGAGACGACGATCGCCCTCAGCACCATCTCGGCGGCACTGACCCTCGGGCTGCGCCCCCGGCACACCGTGGCGTACGCGGGCTGCTCCAGGGCCACCCTGCCGCTGGTCGTCGCCGAGGAGTCCACCACCCGGGTCGGCGCCTCGTTCGTCCAGTTCGGGACGATCGACCCCGCGCTCGCCCTGGACCGCCTCGCCGCACCGCTCGGCCTGCCCGGCAAGGCCCCGCAGATCACCCACCTCACCGCCTCCGCGTCGTACCTCTCCGCGCTCGTGCAGGAGGCCGAACAGGGCGGGTGGCGGTCCGCGGACTTCGGGCTGGAGAGCATCGGGGTGGGCGGCGAGGTGCTGTCGGCCCCCCTGCGGGAGCGGGCCGAAGCGGCGTTCGGCGCACCGGTGTCCACGTCCTACCTGATGACGGAGACGCTCCCCTCGGGCGGCACGCCGTGCTCCCAGGGGCATCTGCACCACACCACCGAGTTCGGGCACCTGGAGGTGCTCGACCCGCAGACCTGGGAGCCGACCGCGCCGGGGGAGGTCGGCATGCTGGTGCACACCCCCTTCGTGCCCTACCGGGAGTGCACCCTGCTGCTGCGGTACGCCACCGGCGACCTGGTCCGGCTGCCCGTCGGCGAGGCCGGGTGCGAGTGGGCGCACCTGCCGGCCACGTCCGCCGTCCTGGGCCGCTGGTCGGGGCCGCTCAGCGCCTCCGTGCCGACCAGGGACGTCCTCGACCTGGTCGAGGGGGAGCCGGACGTGCCGCTGCCGGCCAGGTACACGCTGACCGAGGAGCCGGACGGCGGTGCGCTGCTGCACCTCCTGGTCCGTGCGCTGCCCGCGGCGACACTGCACCGCAGGCTCGAACAGGGGGCATCGGCGGCGGGGCTGCCGCTGGCCGGCATCGTGCTCCACGACGACCGGTCGAAACTGCCGCCGTCCAGCCCGGTCCGCGCGGACCTGCGGGAACACACCTTCGAGTCGGCCCGTCCGGTCGGCGTCCGGGCCGGGAGCGGCGCATGAACGCGATCCCCCTCGTCGCCCTGAGCTGCTGCGTGGCCCTGCTGATGGCCGCGGCCGGGGGGTACCTGGTCCGCGTGCGGATGCCCAGGCCTCCGGTGGGCGTCTACACCTCCGGCGACATCGCCGTCCTGTGCGTCGGCGTCGTGCTCGCCCCGCTGCTCTACCTCAAGCTGCCGGGCGTGGTCGTCTCGGCGCTGTTCGGCCTGGTGCTCTGCCTGGCGGTGCAGTTCACCCTGGCACCGGTCTGCTCCGGCCGCTGGGCCTGGGGCCTCGCACTCGTGGCCGCCGGCGCCACGGCGGCGTGCAGCGGCCACCCCGTCGCGGTGCGCGCCTGCACCGACGTGATGCTCGCCGTCGCGGTGGTGGGCGTGGCCAACCTGTGGACGCAGAGCGGAATGCGATCGGCGCACGCGGCCGGCCTGGCCGCCGTCCTGTCCTGCTACGACCTGGTGGCGACCACCCTGACGCAGGTCACCGCGAACTTCGTCACCCAGGTCCAGGGACGGCCGTTCGCCCCGATGCTCGTCCTGACGGGCGGCAGCCCGCCGGTCGCCGTGGGCCTCGGCGACCTGCTGCTCCTCGTACTGTTCCCGCTGGTCGCCGCCAAGGCGTTCGGACGGACGGCCGCGTTGCTGGCGGCAGCCGTCGGAGTGGTCGTGACCAGCGCGGTCAGCGCGCTGTTCGCCCTGGGCGTGCTGACGGCGGGCTTCCCCCTGCTGACCGTGCTCGGCCCCCTGATCGTGGTGCAGCACGTGCTGTGGTCGCGCCGACTGGGCGGCGAGCGGACGACGGCCCGCTGGCGCTCCGGCACCGAATCGCCGGCCCCACGCCCCGACCGCCTCCAGCCGGACCCCGCCCTGACGTCGGCCCTGTCCCTCACCCCGCCCACCGGACTGGCACCGGGCACCTGGATCGCGATCGCCGACGGCCAGATCCTCGGCACCGGCAACTCCCCCGGCCTCGCCCGCCGCGCCGCCCGCCAGCGCGGCACGGACACCCTCCCCATCGTCCGCCAGCTCTGACCGGCCGCCCTTCAGCGGACTTCTGACGACGGCGGCCACGGCGTTCGCGGCTACGGGCGATGGGATTGGCTCGGCACGCGCCGTGCGCTGGTGAACCTCTGCCGTCGCCCGCCGGCGGCCAGTTCGCCGAGGCGCTCGCCGATGACGGAGACGCCGGGGCGGGGCTCCTGCGCGTAGTACCAGGGCTTGCGGCGGCGCAGCAAGGCCTCTCCGTGCTCGCTCCAGGTGAACCCGGGCTTCCGCAGCAGCCTCCGGAACACCGAGTCGGCGGTCTCCGGGTGGGCGGCGGCCAGCCGGCGGATCGGCAGTGGCGTGATCGACTCCTCGCGCAGGTACGTGCGCAGCAGGTCCTGGTGCGGTTTACGGCCCGTGCGGGAAGGGGCGGCGAAGAGGTCCCGCAACAGCCCGTAGCCCGCGTAGAAGTTGAGTCCGTCGACCTCGTCGTAGATGACTCCGACGGTGTCCGCATCCGCAAGGTCCCGTGGCAGCTCGAAAGCCGGAAAGTCGAGGGCCGGGCGCCGCCCGCCCCGGGCGCGGTCGGGATGCTCGGCGGCGGTGTCCTCCCGCCGGTGCCGGTAGTAGGCGTTGAGCCGTTCCTCGGCTTCGGCGGGCGGAAGGACCAGTTCGTCGCTGCCGAAGAACTCGACGAACGCGGCCCGGTCCTTCCGCATCGACGCCCACCCCTGCTCGATCTTCTCGGGGTTGCGGAAGACCAGTTCGGGGTGGCTGGTGGCCAGTTGGAGTGCGGCCCGGGCGATCTCGGTGGCGCTGGACTTGGGGTAGTACGACATCGCCCCGGAGACCAGCCACGTCCCGTCGGCCGAGAAGACCGGCACCAGGCAGGTGTGGAGGAACCCTCCCCTCGTCACTCCGCGGAAAGCAGCCCGTCCGGCGTTCGAGTAGGTGCGGTACTCCAGGTCGTCGACCAGGTTCAGCAGGACGAGGGCATCCCCGTCCTTGCGGCAGATCTCGAAGATCCCCTCGACCGGGTCCCGCCAGCCGAGCAGCATCTCCCGGTCGATCTCGCCCAAGTCCCGCCGCCCACCGACGAACCGGTCCACCACCGTCGAACCGTCCGGCAGGCGGAAGCGCAGGATGAAGTGGTCGGTGATCCGGACCGCCTCACCCTCGTCCAGCAGCCGCTCCGGCCCGGCGGCCTCCAGCAGCAGGGGAGTCAACCACCGGTCGAAGCGCGCACCCTGCGCGAAGGCGACCAGCTCCCCCTTCAACTCGGCACAGCGCTCGATGAGGTCGGCGAGCGCGCGCTCGCCGTGATCCGCGCCCCGAACGGCGATCGCCATGTCCTGCTCTCCCCACAAGCCGGTTCCGAAGTGATCCGAAGTGATGTGCGAGTTGCTCGGCTCTCGCCGTAGGCACCGACGGTGGACCTCATCGATCATGGTCCAAAGCTCGGCCCCGCCCTGCCCGATGCACCCACGGCGCCACGGTAGCGGCCGTGAAGGCGCTCTAGCCGAGGGTCGCTCGAAACCTCACCTGCCGGAGTGAACACGTAGGGTCGACGGCATGCGCTTGAGTACCGTGATCCTCCCCATCCACCGGTGGAGCGAGGGGCAGAAGATCTGGCAGCGTGCCGAGGAGCTCGGCTTCCATGCCGCCTACACCTACGACCACCTGTCCTGGCGGAGCTTCCGGGACGAGCCGTGGTTCGGCTCGGTTCCCACGCTGACGGCTGCGGCGACCGCCACCGAGCGGATCCGGCTGGGGACGCTGGTGACGTCGCCGAACTTCCGGCACCCGGTGACGCTGGCGAAGGAGCTGATCACGCTGGACGACGTGTCCGGCGGGCGGGTGACGCTGGGCATCGGGGCCGGCGGGACGGGCTTCGACGCGACGGCGTTGGGGCAGGAGGCGTGGTCGCCGAAGGAGCGGGCGGACCGGTTCGGTGAGTTCCTGCCGCTGCTGGACGAGCTGCTGCGTACGGACGCCACGACGCGCGAGGGGGCGCACTACTCGGCGGTCGAGGCGCGGAACATCCCCGGCTGCGTGCAGACGCCGCGACTGCCGTTCTACGTCGCCGCGACCGGTCCGCGCGGGCTGAGGCTGGCGGCCGAGTACGGCCAGGGCTGGGTGACGTACGGGGACCCGAAGGGTCCGGCGGACGTGCCCGTCGAGCGGGCGCCCGAGGTGGTCGGGAAGCAGATCGAGAAGCTGACCGCGGCCTGCGCCGCGACCGGGCGGGACGTGCGCGAGCTGGAGAAGATGCTGCTCCAGGGCTCGACGGCGGAGCGGCCGCTTCAGTCGCTGGACGCCTTCGTGGACTGGGCGGGGAAGTACCAGGAGCTGGGCATCACCGAGTTGGTGATCCACTGGCCGGTGCCGGACTCGATCTTCGAGAACGACCTCGCCGTCTTCGAGCAGATCGCCACCGAGGGCCTCGCCCAGCTGGGCTGAGCGTTGCGTCGACCCTGAGGGGGGATCCTCCGCCCCTTAGGGGAGATCGTCCGCAGTGTCATACCGCAGCAGCAGACGGGCTCGTCATTCCAGCTCATAGCCCTTGGCGCGCAAGCCCGTTACGTTGAGCAGGTGTCCACTGCTGTCATCAAGACGGATGGCCTCACCAAGAGGTTCCCCCGGGTCACCGCCCTCGACCAGCTCACCGTCGAGGTGCGGCCCGGGGTGGTCGGGCTGGTCGGGGCCAACGGTGCGGGCAAGTCCACCCTCATCAAGATCCTGCTCGGCCTCGCCCCGGCGACGTCCGGCCGCGGCGAGGTCCTCGGCCTGGACGTCGCCACCCGGGGCCCGGAGATCCGTGAACGGGTCGGCTACATGCCCGAGCACGACTGCCTGCCACCGGACGTGTCGGCGACCGAGTTCGTGGTGCACATGGCGCGGATGGCGGGGCTGCCGGCCACCGCCGCCCGTGAGCGCACCGCGGACACCCTGCGGCACGTCGGCCTGTACGAGGAGCGGTACCGGCCGATGGGCGGGTACTCGACCGGCATGAAGCAGCGGGTCAAGCTCGCGCAGGCGTTGGTGCACGACCCGAAGTTGGTGCTGCTGGACGAGCCGACCAATGGTCTCGACCCGGCGGGCCGGGACGAGATGCTGGGCCTGATCCGCCGGGTGCACACCGACTTCGGGATTTCGGTGCTGGTCACCACCCACCTGCTCGGCGAGTTGGAGCGCACCTGCGACCACCTGGTCGTGATCGACGGCGGCAAGCTGCTGCGCTCCTCGTCCACCGCCTCCTTCACCGAGGCGACGGCCGTCCTGGCGGTCGAGGTGACGGACCATCCGCAGGACGCCGTCCCGGAGCCGGGCGACGCCGTCCGGGCACGGCTGGCCGCCGCCGGGCTGTCCGTCCAGCCGGAGGGCTCGCACCTGCTGCTGGTCCGGCTGGCCGGCGACGACACCTACGACACCATCCGCGACACGGTCGCCGGACTGGGCCTCGGTCTGGTCCGGTTGGAGCAGCGCCGCCACCGGGTCGCCGAAATCTTCACCGACGAGAACAGGGGAGGGACGGACGATGTCGCTGCCTCCTGACACCAGGTCCGCCGACACCGGCGTCATCCACGACATCGGCTACCGCGGCTACACCGGGCCCCGGCTCGGCCGGGCCTACGCGACCCGCTCGCTGTTCACCCAGAGCCTGCGCGCCGCGTACGGGCTCGGGCGCTCCGGCAAGTCCAAGGTGCTGCCGATGCTGGTGCTCGGCGTGGTCACGCTGCCGGCCGTGGTCATGGTGGCGGTCGCGCTCGCCACCAGCGCGAAGGAGCTGCCGCTGGACTACCCGCGGTACCTGTCCTCGTTCGTGCTGGTCGTGTCGATCTTCCTGGCCTCGCAGGCGCCGGTGCTGTTCTCCCGGGATCTCCGGTACCACACCGTCCCGCTGTACTTCTCCCGCCCGATCACCCGCGCCGACTACGTCCGGGCCAAGTTCGCCGCCATGGTCAGCGCCCAGTTCCTGTTGATGGCGGCGCCGTTGCTGGTCCTCTACATCGGGGCGCTGCTGGGCGGGCTGGACTTCGGGCACAACACCGGGCACTTCCTGTCCGGCCTGGTCGCCGCACTGCTGTACTCCCTGGTGCCGACCTCGGTGGCGCTGGTGGTCGCCGCCGCGACCCCGCGCCGCGGCTTCGGGGTGGCCGGGATCATGGGCTACCTGGCGATCAGCACGGCCGTGGTGGCGATCCTGACCCGGATCGGCACCGCCACCGAGCTCACCGTCCCGGACTCCGCCCAGTGGATCGCGCTGCTGTCGCCGAACGACCTGGTGGAGAGCCTGACCAACCAGCTCTTCGACGTCGGCGGGATGGGCGGCCGGATGCACGCGCCCGGCGGGCTCGGCGTGGTCGTCTTCACCGTCGCCGTTCTCGCGATGGTGTCCGGCTCGTACGGGCTGCTGCTGCGCCGCTACCGCAGCGTCTGATGAACCGAGGAGTTTGAGAGGGCGTCATGGCCACCATCACCATCGACAAGGTCTCCCGCTGGTTCGGGAACGTGGTCGCCGTCAACGACATCAGTATGACGATCGGCCCAGGCATCACCGGCCTGCTCGGTCCGAACGGCGCGGGCAAGTCGACCCTCATCCACATGATGAGCGGATTCCTCGCGCCCTCCAGCGGGGCGGTCACCCTGGACGGCGCGCCGATCTGGCGCAACCAGCAGGTGTACCGGCAGATCGGCCTGGTCCCGGAGCGGGAGTCGATGTACGACTACCTGACCGGCTGGGAGTTCGTGCTCGCCAACGCCGAACTGCACGGCCTCGCCGACCCGGGTGCCGCCGCCCGGCGTGCCCTGGACCTGGTGGAGATGGCCTACGCCAAGGACCGCCGCACCGGGACGTACTCCAAGGGCATGAAGCAGCGGGTCAAGATGGCCTCCGCGCTGGTCCACGACCCGGCCGTGCTGCTGCTCGACGAGCCGTTCAACGGCATGGACCCGCGCCAGCGGCTCCAGCTGATGGAGCTGCTGCGCCGGTTCGGCGCGGACGGCCGGACGGTGCTGTTCTCCTCCCACATCCTGGAGGAGGTCGAGCAACTGGCCCGGCACATCGAGGTCGTGGTGGCCGGCCGGCACGCCGCCTCGGGCGACTTCCGGAAGATCCGCCGGCTGATGACCGACCGGCCGCACCGCTACCTGGTCCGCTCCAGCGACGACCGCCGGCTGGCCGCCGCGCTGATCGCCGACGGCTCCACGACCGGTATCGAGGTGGACGCGCGGGAACGGGCGCTGCGGATCGAGGCGGTGAACTTCCAGGGCTTCACCACCCTGCTGCCCCGGGTCGCCCAGGAGGCGGACATCCGGCTGTACACCGTCTCGCCGGCGGACGAGTCGCTGGAGAGCGTCTTCTCCTACCTGGTCTCCGCGTGAGGCCCGGCGTCCGAGCCACCGAACTCCCGTACCGGACCCAGGAAAGGGCCGACCGACCATGAACCCGACCGTCGCCAGGCTGACCCTGCGCGGCCTGCTGGGCCGCCGCCGCGGCCTCCTGCTGCTGGTGGTCCCCGCCCTGCTGCTGGTCATCTCGGCCGTCGCGAGCGGCACCGCCAGCGGGAACGAGCACGACCTCACCGTCAAGATCCTCGGGCAGCTCGGCCTCGGCACCCTGGTGCCGATCCTCGGCCTGGTCGTCGGCACCGGCGTGATCGCCACCGAGATCGACGACGGCTCGATCGTCTACCTGCTGGCCAAGCCGCTGCCGCGGTGGAAGATCGTCACCACCAAACTGGTCGTCGCGATCGGCACCACCTGGGTGTTCGCCGCCCTCCCGACGCTGCTCTGCGGCCTGCTGCTGATCGGCACCAGGGACGGCATCGCGCTCGGCTACACCGTGGCCGTGCTGGTCGCCGGGGTGGCGTACAGCGCGCTGTTCCTGCTGCTCGGCGTGGTCACCCGGCACGCGGTGGTGGCCGGACTGGGGTACGCGCTGGTCTGGGAGTCGCTGATCGGCAACTTCGTGTCGGGCGCCCGGACGCTGAGCGTCCAGCAGTGGGGCCGGTCGGTGGCCGAGGCGGTCGCCGGGGACGCCGCGATCGGCGCCGACGTCTCGCTCGGGGTGGCCGTCCCGCTGCTGCTGGCGGTCACCGTGGCGGCGACGGTGCTGGCCTCGGTGAAGCTGGCCGGACTGACCCTGGCCGCCGAGGAGTAGCCGGCCGGGGCCGGCCTGGGGTAACCGGGGTCGGCCCGGGGCAGCCGGGGTCGACCCGGGGCAACCGGGGTCGGCCCGAGCCGGCCTCAACGAGGCCAGCCCGGGTCGGTCCGAGCAGGGGTGCTAGCCGAGCGTCCGGTTGCGGCCCGCGCCCCAGCCGGCCGCGCCGACCACGGTGGCCAGCACCAGCATCAGCACCAGGGTGGCCGTCCAGCCGCCAGTGAGCTGGTGCAGCGCGCCGGCGCCGACCGGGCCCGCCGCCGCGACCAGGTAGCCGACCGCCTGCGACATCCCGCCCAGTTGGGCGGCGCCGGCCGCGCTGCCGGTGCGCAGCACGATGAAGGCCAGGCCCAGGCCCAGCGAACCGCCCTGGGCGACGCCCAGGATGGTCGCCGACACCCAGGCGCCGGACACCGGCGCGATCAGCAGCAGGGCGATGCCGAGGCCGTTCAGTCCGGCCATGGCCACCGCCAGCCCGCGCTGGCGGGTCATCCGGCCGGCCAGCAGCGGCACCAGGAAGGCGCCCGCGACCTGCACCAGGTTGGAGAAGGCGAAGACCAGACCGGCCTCGCCGCGGTCCATGCCGTGGTCGGCCAGGATGGTCGGCATCCAGGCGACCAGGGTGTACACCAGCAGTGACGAGATGCCCATGAAGAGGCTGATCTGCCAGGCCATCGGCGAGCGCCAGATGCCCTCGATCGGCTTCTCGGCCGCCCGACCGGCCGCCCGACCGGCCGTACGACCGGCCGTATGACCGGTCGCCTGACCGGTCGCCCGACCGGCCGCAGGGCCGGCGGAGAGGCCCGTCGCTGCCGCGACCGCCGCCCGCTCCTGCCGGGAGCGCAGCACCTGCGGCAGCCAGGCCACCGCGGCGATCAGCGCGAGCAGCGACCAGGTGCCCAGCGAGGCCTGCCAGCCGCCGCCGAGGGCGTGCTCCAGCGGCACCGAGAGGCCGGCCGCCATGGTCGCGCCGACCAGCATGGTGGTCGAGTAGACGCCGGTCATCGCCGCCGCCCGGTCCGGGAACTCCCGCTTGACCAGGCCCGGCATCGACACGTTCAGCACCGCGATGGCCACGCCGATCACCACGCAGCCCGCGTACAGCGCCGCCACCGAGGGCAGCACCCGCAGCAGCACGCCCGCGCCCAGCACCAGGACGGCGCCCAGCACCACCCGCTCGGTGCCGAACCGCCGGGTCAGCCGGGGGGTGAGCGGGGCGCCGACGCCCTGGAACAGCACCGGCACGGTGGTGATCAGTCCGCTCGCGGTGGCGGAGAGTCCGAAGGTCCGCTGGATCTCGCCGACCATCGGCGACACCGCCGCCAGGCAGGCGCGCATGTTCAGCGCGACCAGCAGGATGCCGGTCAGCAGCAGCGCGGGGTGGGCCAGCCGGGTGCGGACGGGAAGCGGGAGGGACGTGGTGGCAACCGGCTGCTGGGCACGGGTGACGGCCATGGGTGTGCTGTTCTTTCGTGAATGTGCGCGAGGGCGCGGAGGGCGGAAGGCAGGCGGGTGCCTATGTCACTTCCGGGCCGCGATGGCCGCGAGGAGCTGCTCGACGGCCGCGGTCGGCTCGGCGAGCAGCGCACGACACGCGGCCTCGGCACGGTCGGGGTCGCCGCTTTCGATCGCGTCGACCAGCGCCGCGTGGGTGGCCACGGCCACCTCGGGCATGTCGTGGTCGCCGAAGGCCGAGGTCATCGACTCGCGCACGGAGGCGCCGAAGTAGCGGTAGACCTCGGTGAGCGCCGGGTTGTGCGCGGCCTCGACGATGGCGGTGTGGAACTCCAGGTCGTGCTCGACGGTGGCCTCGCGGTCGGTCCGCTCGGCGTGCGAGGCGATCACCTCGGCCTCGCGGGCCAGCGCGGCCCGCATCCGCTCGACGTCCTCGCGGGTGTGCCGCAGCGCGGCCAGTCGGGCGGCCTCGGTCTCCAGTGCGGCCCGGACCTCCAGGACGTCCCGGATGCCCGAGCGCTGGACGCCGCGCAGGACGGCGGCCGGGTCGCTGGTGGAGCGGACGAACGTCCCCTCGCCCTGGCGGGAGACCAGCATGCCGGCGTGCACCAGCACCCGGATCGCCTCCCGGACGGTGTTCCGGCCGACCTGCAGCCGCTCGGCGAGCTCGTGCTCGGTGGGGATCTGCGATCCCACCGGCCAGACGCCGCCGGCCAGTTGCTCGCGCAGCTGGTCGATCGCGGTGTCCACCAGGGAGCGCCGTCCGGCCGCCTGGAGGCTGTTGCCGTCGTTGGTCATGCCGGTGCTCCCTTCGTCGTTGGTCGCCGCGTCGCTGGTCAACGCCGGTCATCGGTCATCCTACAACCGCTTGCCCGGTCATCCTACAACTGGAGGTGAACCCCTGCCGAACACCACGGCGAGGTCCGGAGGAGAAGGGGCTAGACGCCCGGGTAGAGCTGTTCCAGGACGACGGCGACGCCGTCCTCGTCGTTGCTCGCGGTGACCTCGTCGGCGACGGCGAGCAGTTCCTCGTGGGCGTTGGCCATCGCCACGCCGCGGGCCGCCCAGCCGAACATCGGCACGTCGTTGGGCATGTCGCCGAAGGCGATGGTGTCGGCCCCGCGGACGCCCAGGCGGCGGGCGGCGACGGCCAGCCCGGTGGCCTTGGACAGGCCCAGCGGCAGCAGTTCGACCACTCCGGCGCCGGCCATCACGACGCCGACCAGGTCCCCGGCGACGCGGCGGGCGGCCTCGGCGAGCGCGTCGTCGGTCAGGCCCGGGTGCTGGATGTAGAGCTTGCTGACCGGGGCGTCGAGCAGCTGGTCGCGGTCGACCCGGACGACCGGGAGGTCGGAGCCGATCAGCAGCTCGTAGCCGGGGCCGGCCAGCACCTGGCCGTCCAGGCCGTCCTGGTTGGCGGCGACGGCCAGCGGGCCGGTCTCGGCCTCGATCTTGGCGATGGCGAGCGCGGCGAGCCGGCGGTCCAGGGTGAGGGAGGTGAGCAGCCGGTGCGCGCCGGCGTCGTACACCTGGGCGCCCTGGCCGCAGACGGCTATCCCGGTGTAGCCGATCTCGTCGAAGACCGGGCGGGCCCAGGCGGCGGAGCGGCCGGTGACGACGATGTGCAGCGCGCCCGCGCCGGTGGCCGTGGCCAGGGCGGCGCGGGTGCGCTCGGAGACGGTTTCCGCGCTGGTCAGCAGGGTGCCGTCGAGGTCGGTGGCGACCAGCCGGTAGGGCAGGTCGCCACCGCTCGGGTGCTCACCGTTGGGGGAGACGGGGCTGGGGCTGGTGGTGCTCATGGGCCGTACGTCTCCCGGGAGTTGCGGGTGGTGCGGGTGGCGCGGTGCTACTTGACCGGTTCGAGGACGGTCCGCCCGCCGAGGAACGGCCGCAGCGCCTCGGGCACGGCCACCGAGCCGTCGGCCTGCTGGTGGTTCTCCAGGATCGCCACGATGGTGCGCGGGATGGCGACCAGGGTGCCGTTCAGGGTGGCCAGCGGGCGGGTCTTGCCCTCCTCGCGCATCCGGATGGAGAGCCGGCGGGCCTGGTACTCGGTGGTGTTGGAGGTCGAGGTGACCTCGCGGTACTTGCCCTGGGTCGGGATCCAGGCCTCGATGTCGAACTTGCGCGCGGCCGAGGCGCCGAGGTCGCCGGAGGCGACGTCGATCACCCGGTAGGGCAGCTCCAGCGCGTTGAGGAAGTCCTTCTCCCACTGGAGCAGGCGGCGGTGCTCGTTCTCGGCGTCCTCGGGAGTGGTGTAGACGAACATCTCCACCTTCTCGAACTGGTGGACGCGGATGATGCCGCGGGTGTCCTTGCCGTAGGTGCCGGCCTCGCGGCGGAAGCAGGACGAGTAGCCGGCGTAGCGCAGCGGCAGCTTCTCGGCGTCGAGGATCTCGTCCATGTGGTACGCGGCGAGCGGGACCTCGCTGGTGCCGACCAGGTACCGGTCGTCCTCGGCGAGGTGGTAGACGTTCTCGGCGGCCTGGCCGAGGAAGCCGGTGCCGTCCATGGCGGCGGGCCGGACCAGGGTCGGGGTGATCATCGGGATGAAGCCGGCCGCGGTGGCCTGGGCGATGGCCATGTTGACCAGGGCGAGCTCCAGCAGCGCGCCGACACCGGTCAGGTAGTAGGAGCGGGCGCCGGCGACCTTGGCACCGCGCTCGGTGTCGATCGCGCCCAGGATCTGGCCGAGCTCGACGTGGTCGCGCGGCTCGAAGCCCTCGGCGGCGAAGTCGCGCGGGGTGCCGATCTCCTCCAGGGTGACGAAGTCCTCCTCGCCGCCGACCGGGGCGGCCGGGTCGATGAGGTTCGCCAGCGAGCGGAGCAGGCGCTCGGCCTCCTCCTTGGCCACGCCCTGCTCGGCGTCCGCGGCCTTGACCGCGGCGGCCAGCTCCTTGGTGCGCTGCAGCAGGGCGGCCTTCTCCTCGCCCTTGGCCTGGGCGACCTGCTTGCCGAGCGTCCGCTGCTCGCTGCGCAGTTCGTCGAAGCGACTGCCCGAGGACCGGCGCCGTTCGTCGGCGGAGAGGAGGGCGTCGACCAGGTCGACGTCCTCGCCACGGACGCGCTGCGAGGCGCGCACTCGGTCAGGGTCCTCACGAAGCAGGCGAAGGTCAATCACAGGCCCAAGCGTACCGGGCGCAGGCTCGTCCACCGGTACGGGTTTTCCCCTGGGGATAACCGCCCGGATCCTGTGGATAACTTCTGTGGGGAACGGGCGGGGCCGGGGTTATCCACAGGATCCGGGCGGTGCCTGTGGATTGAAGGGGAGGTCGACCCTCCGATCGCCGAAGCCAGGGAATTGAGGTTTCAAACCTCATTTGACCTTCTCGGGTGAGGGAATTGAAGCACTCAGACGGGTGATTTGCTGGCACACGGGTGACTCTGGTCCGATTAGTCATCTCTACGCCGCTAACCAATGATCCGACCGAAACCCGCAGTGGCTATACCGGTTTGTCGACTCATCCCCAGGCCTGTGGATAACTTTCGGCTGTGGATAGTCCCCGCCCCTGTGGATGGCGGGTTCCGGCGCTACGGGCCCCTGTGGACGACGGGTGCGGTCACCCGTCCCCGCCCGTCCGGCCGGGGGAAAACGATCGGAAAAGGGCGGAAAGACAAAGGGTGGCGATCAGATGTTGTCGTGGTGCCGTCGCAGTGCCGTCGCGCGGATCAGATGTCGCCGCGCCCGTCGAGGCACCGGGACAGCCAGTCGGCGGCGGCCGTGAAATCGTCGTCCGAGGTCCCCGGCCGCCGGTGCGTGGAGACCTGCCGGTCGGCGCGCGGATAGGAGCCGAGGAACCGCACCTGCGGGCAGATCCGCTTCAGCCCCATCACGGCCTCCGCCACCCGGCGATCGGACAGGTGCCCCTCGCAGTCGATCAGGAAGCAGTAGTTGCCGATGCCCTCGCCGGTCGGCCGCGACTCGATCCGCATCAGGTTGACCCCGCGCACCGCGAACTCCTGGAGCAGCTCCAGCAGCGCGCCCGGGTGGTCGTCCGGCAGCCAGACCACCATCGAGGTCTTGTCCGCGCCGGTCGGCGAGGAGACCCGGCCCGGGCGGCCGACCAGGACGAACCGGGTGGTCGCGGTCTGCGCGTCCGCGATGTCCTTGACCAGCGGGTCCAGCCCGTAGATCGGCGCCGCGAACTCGCCCGCGAACGCCCCGTCGTAGCGGCCCTCGGCGACCAGCCGGGCGCCGTCCGCGTTGGAGGCGGCCGACTCCCACTGCGCGTCCGGCAGGTTGGCCGCCAGCCAGCGGCGCACCTGCGCCTGGGCCACCGGGTGGCTGGTCACCGTCTTGACCCCCGCCAGGTCGGTGCCCGGCCGCACCAGCAGCGCGAAGGAGATCGGCAGCAGCACCTCACGGTAGATCATCAGCGGTGTGCCGGCGGCGAGTTCGTCATTGGTCGCGGTGACGGCGCCCTCGACCGAGTTCTCGATCGGGACGAACGCCCCGGAGGCGTCCCCGCCGCGCACCGCGTCCAGCACCAGCGGCACCGAGGCCAGCGGCACCAGCTCCCGGGTCGCGGCCTCGGGCAGGGTGCGCAGCGCCGCCTCGGTGAAGGTGCCGGCCGGGCCGAGGTAGGTGTAGCGGGTGGCCGACATGACGCCTCCGTGGGGAACAGGGTGGAACCGGGGCAGGGGTGTTGCCGAAGAAGTCACCATAACGACTCCGCGCGCCGGCCAGGAAAGCGTTTCAGTGGCCGGGACCGGAGACCGTCGGGGGCGTGCTACTCGAAGAGCTGCTGGCCGAGGTAGCCGCCGGCCGGGACGCCCGGCGGCACCGCGTACAGGCCGCTGGCCTCGTGCCGCAGGAAGCGGGAGAGGCCGTCCCCCCGGGCCAGCTTGCGCTGCACCGGGGTGAAGCCCTTGCGCGGGTCGGCCTGGAAGGCGAGGAAGAGCAGCCCGGCGTCCGGCGAGCCGTCGGGCAGCAGGCCGTCGTGGTACGAGAACCCGCGCCGCAGCATCGCCGCCCCGCCGTTGGCGGCCGGGGCGGCCACCCGGACGTGCGCGTCGGCGGGGATCGCCAGCGCGCCGTCCGGGCCCTGCGCGGCCAGGTCGACGGGGGTGCGCTCGCCGGCCCCGGCGGGCGCACCGAGCGGCGCGCCGTCCGACTTGCGCCGCCCGATCACCCGTTCCTGCCGGTCGGTCGGCAGCGCCTCCCAGTTGTCCAGCAGCATCCGGATCCGCCGGAACACCAGGTACGAGCCGCCGGCGAGCCAGGCCGGCTGGTCCGGCCCGGCGGTGCAGAACACCTTGGCGGCGAAGCCGTCCTCGCCCGGCTGGGGGTTGTTGGTGCCGTCGATCTGGCCCATCAGGTTGCGGCCGGTCATCGGGCGCGCGGTGGCACCGGGCGTACGGGCGAAGCCGGCCGACTGCCAGCGCAGTGCCGCCGTGCCGGCCGCCTGGCGTTGCAGCACCCGCAGCGCGTGCACGGCCACCAGGGCGTCGTCGGCGCCGATCTGGACGAACAGGTCGCCGTCGCCGCGCGCCGGGTCGAGCGCGTCGGCGGGGAAGGGCGGCAGTGGTTCGAGCGCCTGCGGGCGGCGGTCGGCCAGCCCGGCCTTGTCGAACAGGGCGGCGCCGAAGCCGACGGTGAGGGTGAGCGAGCAGGGGCCGGCGTCCAGCGCCACCTGGTTGTCGGTGTCCTCGGCCGGCTCCCCGGCGGTCAGCCGCTCGGCGGCCTTCGTCCAGCGTTGGAGCAGGGTGCGCAGCCCGTCCCGGCCGACGCCCTCGGCCAAGTCGAAGGCGGCCAGCTGGACCCGGGCCTGCTGGGGTTCGAGGATGCCGGCCTGGTGCTCGCCGTGGAACGGCACCCGGGCCGCGCCGAGCGCGCCGCCCGGCCCGGCGGCGGGCGCTGCGCCGGGGCGGTCCAGGGCGACCGCCCCGGCGACGCCGGCTCCGGCGCCGGCCAGCAGCCCGGCGCCGGCGGTGCCGAGCAGGGCCCGCCGGGTGAAGCCGGCGCGGCCTGGCGCCTGTGCACCCTGTGCTGCAGGCCTCTCCGTCGTGGCCCGGTCCGCCGTGGTGCGGTCCGTCGAGGTGTGCTCCATCGCGGTCAGCCGATCTTGAACTGCTGGGTCGGGGTGGTCTGGTCGATGTCGGAGGAGCGGATCTGCACCGACACCACCCAGGTGCCGGCCAGCGGCAGCTGCGCGGTGCCGCTCCAGCGGCCGGTGCCCTCCGGGGTGAGCGCCACCGGCAGCGGGCCGAGGTCGCGGTCCGGCAGGGTGAAGGCGAGCTGCACCTCGGGGACGTCCACCGGCTGCCCGTCCGCGCCGGTCAGCGCGAGGTGCACCTCGTTCGGGCCGGTCCGGGCCGGGTTGAGGGTGACGGTCGCGGTCCCCTTGGCGTTCGGGGTGCGGCCCTTGGTGTCGTACGGGAGCTTGAGCTCGACGGTGCGGCCCGGCTCGGTCTGCGGGGCGGGCGCGCCCCCGGCGGCCGGCCCGGCGGCGGGTGCGACGGCACCGGCCTTGACCTCGCTCGCCACCCGCCCGGGCGGGGAGTTGGTGAGCATCGTGGTGACCACCAGCACCGCCACCGCGACCAGCGCCTCGACCAGCACCGAGCGGCGCAGCCCGGCCCTGGTCGGGGTCAGCCCGCGCTCGCGCCCGGCGCTCTCCCGGGCCGCCTGCTGGCGGGCCAGCTGGGCCTGCCGGAGCGGGTCCTCGGGGTGCGCGGCGGCGACGCCGACCGGCTCCGGCACCGCGGCCGGCTCGACCTCCGCCGCCTCGGCCGGGGCCGCGCGCAGCCGGGCCAGCCAGGTGCGGGAGAACCAGGCGGCGCCGAGCATCACGGCCACGCAGCCGGTCTTCACCAGCAGCAGCCGCCCGTACTCGGTGCCGGTCAGCGCGCCCCAGCTGCCGAGGCCGCGCCAGGACTGGTAGACGCCGGTGGCGGCCAGCACCGCGACCGAGCCGAAGGCGACCTTCGAGAAGCGGTCGACGACCTGCGCGCCGACACCCTCGCGCAGCGCGACCAGCAGCGCGGCCAGGCCACCCAGCCAGAGCGCCATCGCGATCAGGTGCAGCATGCCGAGCGGCAGCGACAGCCAGACCTGGATGCCGACCGAGGCGTGGTCGGCGCCGACCCAGGTCGCCGCCAGGGCGATCGAGAGCACCAGCCCGGCGACGCCGAGGCCCAGCCGGGCCTCGCGCTGCGGCCGCTCGGCGGCGCGCTGCTCCAGCTCCCGCAGCTCGGCCTCCTCGGCCTCCTCGTCGCCGACGCGTCCGGCGCTTCCGGCGCTCCCCGCGCTCCCGGCGTCGCCGGGCTGCGCCGCCGGCCGGGCCGGCTGCCCCAACTGGCCGACCAGCAGCGACAGGAACACCCCGCTCGCCGCGAGCAGCAGCAGCCGGGCGGCCAGCGCGGTGCCGATCCGCTCGTCCAGGGTGGCGCGCACCAGCGACAGGTCGAGGGCCTTGCCGATCCCCGAACCGCGTTCGTACGGGCCGCGCAGCATCAGCACCGCGACGGTGGAGGCCAGCAGCGCCGCCCAGCCGGTCATCAGCAGCCGCTGCATCCGGCGCCGGGTGGCGCCCTCCGGCCAGCAGATCAGCACGAACGCGGCGACGCCGGCGAGCAGCGCGAACGCCGCGTACGCGACGGTGCGTCCGGTGCCGTAGAGGGCGGAGACCAGGCCGTCGGCCTTGGCGCCCTGGAGTGCGGTGGCGGACACCGAGGTGTCCGAGGGCGCGCCGATGGAGAAGGTGAACGCGCCGCCGATCGGGTGCGAGTCCTCCGAGACGGCCCGCCAGGCGACGGTGTACGTGCCGTTGGCGAGCCCGCTGTTCAGTCCGACCCGGGCGGTGTCCGCCTTGCCGTCGGCGTGCCCCGGGTTGCCGGTGTCCACCGCCTTGCCGGCCGGGTCGAGCACCCGCACCGAGTCGCTGGACAGCGACACGGACTCGCTGAAGGTCAGCGTGACCGCCTGCGGGGCGGTGGCGACCACCGAGTTCTGGTGCGGGTCGGTGGACTCCAGGGTGGCGTGCGCGGCGGCCGGTCCGGCGCCGGCGAGCATCAGCGCGAGCAGCGCGCCGAGCGTCCCGAGCAGTCCGGCGATGCGGCGGTGGGCGGCCTTCTCCATGCTGGCGGTCCCCTTAACTCTGGCCGGGGCGGTAGGTGAGCTCCTTGACCGGCACCTTGACCGACAGGGTGCCGGACTTGGCGAAGGTCAGGTCGAGCTCCAGCTCGTCGCCGAGGGCGGGGGCCTTCTGCCATCCCATGATCATCAGGTGGGTGCCGCCGCGGGCGAACTGCAACGCGCCGTGCGCGGGCACGTCCAGGCTCGGGACCTGCTCCATGCTCGACGGGGTCGAGCGGTGCATGGTGACGGACTCGGCGCCCGGGCTGCTCACCTTGACCAGCTGGTCCTGCCCGCCGTCGTTGCGGACGGTCAGGTAGCCGGCGGCCATCCCGCCGGCCGGGGGCAGCGGGATGTAGGAGTCGGCGACGCTCAGCTTGGCCGCCCCGCCGCCGGCACCGTCCTGACCGCCTGCCCCGCAGGCGACCAGGATGGCGCCGCCGCCCAGGGCCGTCGCCAGTACCGCGCCCGTGAGCGCCGTCCGCCGGAAGCCGAGGGTCGCGCGGCCGGCCGGGGCGTGGCCGGTCGGGGCCTTCATGCCGCGACCCCCTTGGCGAGCAGCGGCAGGTCGTGCTCGTAGGTCTTCTCCTCGGTGCCGCTCAGGTAGAGCACGTGCGCCTTGTCGTCCGAGGGGAGGAAGGCCAGCACCTGCGCGCCGTGGGTCGAGGTGACGGTGCCGTCCGCGTTGACCACCGGGTCCTCGATCATGATGCCGAGCGACCTGGCGGCCGTCTTCACCTTGGCCAGGTCGCCGGTCAGGCCTATGAAGTCGCTGCCCATCGAGTCCAGCCAGGTGCGCAGCACCTTGGGGGTGTCGCGCTGCGGGTCGGTGGAGACGAAGACGACGTTGACCTTCTGCCGCTCCTCGGCCGGGAGCGCCTTCATCGCGACGCCGATGTCGCCCATGGTGGTGGGGCAGACGTCCGGGCAGCTGGTGTAGCCGAAGAACAGCAGCGTGGTCTTGCCGTTGGTCTGCTGCCGCAGGTCGTACGGCTGGCCGGAGGTGTCGGTCAGCTGGAGGTCGGGCTTCTCGAAGTTCTTGGTGAGCACCGTGCCCTGGTACGGCGAGTCGGACTTCTGCTTGGTGACCTTGGCGGGGGTCGAGCCGCCCCCGGAGGAGCCGCAGGCGGTCAGCGTCAGGGCGGCGGCGAGCGCGACGGCGGCCGCGCCGGCCAGGCGGGTGGTGCGGGTGGTGCGGGGCATGGGAGATCCGATCGTGCGGGGTGGGTCAGGAGGCGGAGCCGCTGCTCCGGCGGCGCAGGCCGAGCACGCCGACGGCGGTGCCGATCACGCCGACCACGATGCCGACCACGCCGAGCACCCGGGCGGTGGAGTCGCTGGACTTGGCGCCGGCCGGGGCCGCGGCGTGGTCGGAGCTGTCGCCGTGGGCGCCCGCGGAGGGGGAGGCGGTGACGCCGCCGTGGGCGTCCTCACCGGCGGCGGCCTTGGTGAGCTTCAGGACGGGGGCCGGGTGGGCCGGCTCGGGCTGGCCGTCCTTGGACTCGTCGATCCAGCGGACGACGTCGCCGTTGTCGTAGGTCTGCAGGGTCTTGAAGACCATGCTGTCGGCGTCGGACGGCAGCGGGCCGATCGAGACCCGGAACTCCTGGAACTGACCGGGGGCGATCTTGGTGCCGGCATCGGCGGTCCAGGTGATCTTGGAGACGGCCTCGTTGACGTCGCTGCCGTGCACCTTGATCGGCTTGTCGAGCTTCGCCTTCTCGACGGCCGCGGTCCAGCCCGGCAGCGGCAGGGTGCGGACGGAGGCCAGCGGGTGGTCCAGCGGGAGGTTGACCTCCAGCTTCACCGTGCCGGCGGCGTCGCTCTCGTTCGGCACCCGGAAGTCGACGGCCGTGTAGCCGCCCTGGGCGGCCGCACCCGGGTTCACGGTGACGTGCGCGAACGCGGGGCCGGCCAGCGCCACCACGGAGGCGGCGGCGGTGAGGGCGACGGCGGCGAGACGGCGGGTGGGAAGGGAACGCATGATGGGGTGTCTCCGATCGGAGCTCGGCGGACCGGCCCGCGTCCGGGCGACGGGAAGACCGTGCCTCGGCGGGGCCGCGCGTGGGGACGTGCTGGGGACGTGTGGGGGCGGAAACCGGGGGCCGTCGGCGTGTCGAGGACACACGGGATGTCGGGGACACACGGGACCGGCCCGGGGACGCTGCGCACGACCGGGGCCCGACACGAACGGGGCGCCAGGAGCCGGATCAGTACGCGAAGGCCCCGCGCGGCGGACCGCGCCGCACCACGCTGTGCCGCAGCGCGGCACCCGCCGGAAGCGGACTCTCCCCGCCCCGGACGCCGAACCGACGGGCCGGACCGGCCGCGCCGAGCAGGCCGCGCAGCAGCGCCGCCACCAGCACCAGCGCCGACCGCAGCGGCGCCGCCCAGTGCTCCCGGGCCGCCGACGCGGTCACCCGCACCAGCCGCCACAGCGCCGCCTCACCACGCCGCAGCCACCAGCCCGCCACCAGCGCGGCGGCCAGGTGCCCGGCCAGCATCGACGGCGTCATCCCGAACACGCCGCCCTGCCACCACGGGGCGACGGCGTACGCGTTCGGGTCCAGGCCCGCCGAGGAGACCAGCTGCTCGGCGGTCGGGCTCCCGGGCAGGCCGGCCAGCGTGCCGGGGCGCGCCTCGTTGCAGATCAGCCGGCCCGCCACGGTCGGCAGGGTCAGCGGACCGGAGCCGCCGTGGTGCATGCCGGCCATGCCGCCGATCGCCGCGTGGCCGTTGAAGCTGTGGAACAGGCAGTGCAGCCCGAGCTGACCCGCGCCCAGCGCACCGGCGATGGCCGTCAGCGAACGCTCCCGCCCGCCGCAGGCCACCGCGAGCACCAGCACCGCGGCGAAGCCCGTCGCCAACGCGGCCGGCGGCACGTTCCCGCCACCCGCCAGGGCGTGCCCGGCGGCCGCTATCAGCGTGCACACCAGGGCGAACGGGACGGCCCGGGCAAGCCGCAGATCCCAGGCGGCGGCCCCCACCGGCGCATCCGGTGCGAGGGCGCCCGGGAGCGGGGCGGCGGGGAGGGCAGTCATGGCCGGGACATCATCTCACCGCCTACCTCGCCCGCGTGGGCAGGGTGGGAAATCCCTACGAATGCCCCGTTCGGCAGCGGCGTGCAGGCCGGAGAGTGCGCCACTCGGCACAATCCACGGCCTCAGTCCATCCGCCGAACGGGCGGCAGCGGGCCCCGGGCACGGTTCACCGCCGAATCGCCCGGAGATACCTAGTTGTATGTGGAGCCGCAGCCAGGAGGGACCTCCCGTGGACATCTGGTGGACTCTGCACCTCAAGCGCGACCCGGCCAGCGTCCCGCTGGCCCGGCGCATCCTGCTCGGTGCCATGGCGACGGCGGGCGTCGACCCGCAGATCGCCCACGACCTCGGCGTCGCCCTCAGCGAGGCCTGCGCCAACGCCGTCGAGCACGGCGCCGGCGGGCGGCCCGACGACGGCTTCCAGGTCACCGCCTCGATCAGCGGCGACCGCCTGCGGATCGAGGTCACCGACTCCGGCCCCGGCCTGCCCGGCCCCGTCGGCACCCCCGCCCCGGCGCTGCGCCGCCGCCCCGTCCCCCCGCCGCCGCCCCGCCCGGCCGCGCACCGCCGCCCCCGCCGCGGCCGCGCCACCGTCCCGGCCCGGGTCCTCACCGCCCACCAGCCCCGGCGCGACGGCCACCCCTACGACACCCACGTCCTCCCCGCCCGCCCCGCGGCGCCCACGCTGCGCCCCGTGGACCTCGACGCCCTCCCGGACCTCACCGCCGAATCCGGCCGCGGCCTCTTTCTCATCCACGCCCTCACCGATCACGTCCAGCTCCGCAACCACCCGCTCCGGGGCGCCATCGTGAGCTTCGACAAGATCCTCAAGTGGCAGGACGGGGCCTTGCTGCGGGCGTCCTGACACGGCGAACTGATGACGACGGGCTGATACGACGAACTGATACGACGAACGCCGGGGGCGCGGACCACGGTCCGCGCCCCCGGCGTTCACCCGGGTGCAGGGGTCAGCTGTGCGCGCCGGCCTTGCGGCGGCGCAGGACGAACACGGTGCCGGCGCCGGCTGCCAGGACGGCGGCGCCGCCGAGGGCGATCGGCAGGGTGTTGGAGTCGGCACCGGTCTCGGCCAGGTGCGGGCCCGCCGACGGCGAGGCGGAGGCCGAACCGTGGCCGGCGGCCGCAGGGGTGCCGGCAGTCGGCGTGGCGGCCGACGCGTCGGTCACCTTGAACAGGTCGTCGACCCGGTAGCTGCCGTCGTACTCGAGGCAGCTGTCGGTGGCGGGGGCACCCGGCACGTCCTTGCTCTCGAACTGCTCGGAGTTGCCGCTCAGCTGGGCGAAGTAGCGGGCGGTCACCGCCTTGTCGGTGGCCGCGAGACGCACCTGGAAGGTGATCTTCTGCCCCTTGGCGATCTTGTATTCGCCGAGGTCCACCTGGAGGTAGGTCATGCCGCCCTTGACGCTGCTCGCGTCGGGGGTCTTCCAGTCCCCGCCGGGCAGCTTGACCTGGATGGTGAACGACTCCTTGCCCCAGGTGACCGGGTTGATCACCGGCTCCACCTCGCTCACGTTGGTGAAGAAGAAGTCGGCGTCGACCTTCTTGAGGTCGACCGGGCCCGCGTTCTCGAAGGTCACCGTGGCCTCCTGCGCCGCACCGCCCTTGACCAGGGTGGTCTTCGCGAGGCCGGTGCCGGTGACCTTGAGGTCCTGGTGCAGGTAGCCGCGGCAGGGTCCGCCGCTGCGCGTCGGCATCGGCGGAGTCGGCAGGTTCGTCGGCTTGCCGGTGGGCGCCGGGGTGGTCGGGGCCGGGGTGGTGGTCGCCGAAGTGGTCGGCGCCGGGGCGCTCGGGGTGGTGCTCGGGGCCGGGGTGCTCGGCGCGGGGGCGCTCGGGGTGGCCGTGGTGGAGGTGGGGGGCGGAGAGGAGGGGACTCCGACCGCACTCGCGCTGACGGCGCCGACCGTGGTGCCGAAGGAGAGCGCCATCAGCGCGGAGGCGGCCAGAAGGCGAGAAGAGCGCACGTTGAGAAGCTCCAGATTGGGGTAAATGGGGTCGATTTCGGGCGACTTGAGGCCTCCGGCAGGGCCGTCGGCGCGGGTCGCGCCCGCGAACCCTACCGGTTGCGAGTGGCTTGTTTCGATCAGATTTGGCGCTAAGTGATCGATGCTGCCCAGGCGCCCGTTCGGCCACCGGTTGCCGGGGTGGCCGGGGGGCCTGACGATGGCCGCATGAAGCACCAGATGCGAGCCGAGTACGGGGCCGGGGGTGCGACCGGCGGGGTGCGGTTGTGGCACATGGTCCGGGGGGTGGAGAGCGTGGCGATGTGCGGCCGGGAGCTCGACCCGGACGCGCAGGTGCGGGAGCCGGTGGACTGGGGCAAGACACCGGAGCTGTGCTGCCACACCTGCGGGGCGTACTACCTGCGCGAGACGCCGTACCTGTCGGCCGAACACCAGTAGTGCGTCCACGGGTGGTCTACCGTGATCGGCATGGAGCAACCTCTCGCCCGGCCGCGGTCGTTGACCCGTGAGGCCGCCGGGCTGCGGTCCGGCGTACCGGACCTGTCCGAGCACGTAGACCGGTTCTGCGCGCTGGTCGAGCGGGTGGACCCGCTGATCCACGCGTTCGTCCCGGAGCCGGGGCGGCACGACCGGCTGCGCGCGCAGGCGCGGGCGCTGACCGCACGGCACCCCGAACCGGCCGGGCGGCCGCCGCTGTACGGGGTGGCGGTGGGGGTCAAGGACATCGTGCACGTGGACGGGCTGCCCACGCGCGGCGGTTCGGCGCTGCCGCCGGGGGTCCTGGCGGGGCCGCAGGCCGTGGTGGTGGACCGGCTGCGGGCGGCCGGGGCGCTGGTCGCCGGCAAGACGGTGACCGCCGAGTTCGCGGCGAGCGCGCCAGGACCGACCCGCAACCCGCACCATCCCGGGCACACCCCGGGCGGCTCCAGCAGCGGGTCGGCGGCGGCGGTCGCGGCGGGGCTGGTGCCGCTGGCGGTCGGCACCCAGACGGTCGGGTCGGTGATCCGGCCGGCCGCGTACTGCGGGGTGGTGGGCTTCCGGCCCACGTACGGGCGGATCCCGATGGCCGGGGTGATCCCGAACGCGCCGAGCTTCGACACCCTGGGGGTGTTCACGGCCGACCTGGCCGGGGCGGCCCTGGCGGCCGCACTGCTCTGCGACGACTGGCGGGGCGAGGCGGCAGCCGGGGGCGGGGGCCGGCCGGTGCTCGGGGTCCCGGACGGGGCGTACCTGGAGCGGGCCGAGCCGGCGGCGCTGCGCGCCTTCGAGGAGAGCCTGGAGCGCCTGGCGCAGGCCGGCCTGACGGTGCGCCGGGTGCCGCTGTTCCCGGACTTCGCCGGGATCACCCGGCAGTTGCAGACGATCAACCGCTTCGAGCTGGCCCGCGGCCACGCCGACTGGTTCGCCCGGTTCGGCGGCCTGTACCGGCCGGAGACGGCGGCCAGCATCCGGGTCGGCCAGGGCGTCGCGGCAGAGGACCGGGCGGCCGCGCTCCAGGCCCGGGAGCGGTTGCGCGAGCGGGTCGCCCGGGCGACCGCCGAGGCCGGGGTGGAGCTGTGGCTGGCGCCGTCGGCGACCGGCGGGGCGCCGGAGGGCCTGCACAGCACGGGGGACGCGGTGATGTCGCTGCCGTGGAGCTACCTGGGCCTGCCCGCGCTGAGCCTGCCGGCCGGGCGGACGGCGGAGGGGCTGCCGCTGGGCCTCCAGGTGGTCGGCACGGCGGGCGGCGACGAGCGGCTGCTGGCCCAGGCGGCTTTCCTGGAAGGGGCGCTGGGCCGAGAAGCCTAGAAGCGTTCTAGGCGAGCGCCGGGTCGGCCGGGTCGGTGGCCTCGGCGCGCAGCAGGCGCAGCAGGAGGCGGGCGGCCCGCTGGTAGGGGATGTCCTCGTCGTGCAGCACGGCCTGGGAGTTGGCCGTCTCCAGGAGGGCGATCAGGGCGAAGGCGAGGTCGTCGAGGTCGGTGTCGGGCCGCAGGCCGCCGGTGGCGCGGGCCTCGGCGAGGGCGTCGGCGATCACCTGGCGCCACTCGCGGGCGCAGTCGGCGAGGGCGTCCCGGACGGCGCCGGGGCGGGCGTCGAACTCGGCGGTGACCTCGTAGAAGAAGCAGCCGCCGGGGAAGACCCGGGCCCGGGAGTAGGCGAGCCAGCTCTCGCAGAGGGCGCGGGCCCGGGCGAGGCCGGGCAGGGTGTCGGCGACCGGGGCGACGACGGCGTCGGCGAAGATGCGGCGGGCGGCGCGGACGGTGGCGAGTTGGAGCTCCTCCTTGGATCCGAAGCCGGCGAACACGCCGCTCTTGCTGAGCCCGAGGTCGGTGGCGAGGCGACCGATGGAGAGCGCGCCGAGGCCTTCGACGGAGGCGATCGTGACGGCGCGGTGCAGTACCGCCCGGCGGGTCTCCTCGCCGCGCAGGACCCGTCCGTCCGTGGTCGATCCGGCCATCGGCCACCTCAGTTCTCGTCGTCGCCGTCGCCGTCGCGGTGTGTGCCGCCAGGGTAGCCCGGGGGTGGGCGGCGGACTCCCCGTCCATAAAACTGTACGAACGGTCGTGCTAATATCCGGACCGAGCACGGCCCCCGCACCCCGGCACGCCCGTCCGCACCGACAGGGAGACCGCATGGACCCGGCCCTCGCACTGGTTCGCACCGCCCTCAACACCACCTCGCACCTGGCGCCCCGGCTGGCCGGCCGCGCCGCGTACGAGCTGTTCCAGCGTCCGCTGCGGCGCAGCGCCGTCCGCCCCGCCGAGCGGGAGACCCACCGGCAGGCCGCCGTCGAGCGGATCACCGTGAACGGCAAGGAGGTCGTCGTCTACCGCTGGGGCGACGGCGCCCGGCCGGTGCTGCTGATGCACGGCTGGCGCTCCCGCGCCTCGCGCTTCGCCCCCTACGTGCCCCGGCTGCGCGCGCTCGGGCTGAGCCCGGTCGCCTTCGACGCGCCGGGCCACGGCGACTCCGGCGGCCGGGCCACCACGGTGCTGGAGTACCGCGCCATCGCCGGGCAACTCCAGGACGGCTACGGCGGGTTCGAGGCGATCGTGGCGCACTCGCTCGGCGTGGCCGGGGCGTTCCTGGCGCTGCGCGAGGAAGTCCGGGCCGGGCGGCTGGTCGCCCTCGCCGGGGTCAGCGAATTCGCCTACCTGCCGGGCGCGTTCTGCGCCGGGCTCGGCCTCGGCCCGGTGATCG
Source organism: Kitasatospora sp. NPDC058492 (assembly GCF_042720685.1). Lineage (NCBI taxonomy): Bacteria > Bacillati > Actinomycetota > Actinomycetes > Kitasatosporales > Streptomycetaceae > Kitasatospora > Kitasatospora sp. NPDC058492. The sequence continues at coordinate 138,719 of NZ_JBHXMU010000009.1, read as the reverse complement.
AGCGGGACCTGCGGCACCGGATCGAGCACGAGCTGTTCGCCGGCACCGAGGACCCGTGGCGGCGCTTCGACGCCGCGCACCGGCCCGAGGAGGTGCCGCTGCCGATCCTGGTGGCGCACGACGAGGGCGACGACGTGGTCGGAATATCGCACGCGCGGCGCCTGAAAGCCGCGTACGGTGACCGGCTGGAGCTACTGGTCACCCGAGGGCTCGGCCACCGCCGGATCGTCGCCGAGCCCACCGTCATCGACAACGCGATCGGCTTCCTGTCGGCCGGTCAGGAGGTCAGCGCCGCATGAGCCGTGCCGGAGAACTCGTCGAACTGCACGCCCGATCGCTGGAGTTGGCCGCCGAAGTGGTGGACGGCCTGCGGCCCGACCAGCTTGAGCTGCCGAGTCCGTGCGCGGGCTGGACGCTGAGCCGGCTGATGGGGCACATCGTCGGCCAGCACCAGGGCTTCGCCGCGGCCGCCCGCGGCGCCGGGCCCGACCTCGCGCTCTGGGCCGACGCCCCGGTCGGCGACGACCCGGCGGGCGCCTTCCGTCGCACGGGCGCCGAGCTCACCGCGGCGTTCCGCGAGGCCGCGGCGGCCGGGCGCGACGTCTGGCTGCCGGAGATCCAGCACGGCGGCCCCTTCCCGCTGGCGCACGCGGTCGGCTTCCACCTGCTCGACACCCTGGTGCACGGCTGGGACGTCGCGGCCGCGCTCGGCGTCCAGGCCCCGTTCACCGCCGTCGTGGACGGCGACGAGGAGCTGGCGGCGACCCTGCTGGCGGTCGCCGAGGCCGTCCCGGCCGCACCGGAGAACCGGGTGCCGGGCAAGGCGTTCGCGCCGCGCCTCGAAGCGGGCACGGCGGGTGGCCGGTTCGACCGCGCGCTGGCCCTGCTCGGGCGGGACCCGGCCTGGAAGGCCTAGGAACGCCGGTCCGGAGAGCTAGGCGTGCCGGCCGCCGCGCTGTTCGTCGGGGAAGCGAGGCCCGCCGATCAGGAAGAGCAGCGCGGCGGTCGGAAAGCCGGTCGAGGCGGCCACTAGCACGATGAACTCCCAGAACATCTCCTGCTCCTCGTCAGTCCCGGGCCGCCCGGACACCCGAAGGTGATCCCAAACCTGACAGGCCCTGATTGGCCGAATTGTCCGGTCGTTATTCGACGGTATGACCGGATTGCCCCGGCTGCCACCGGGCGGCGGCGACCGGCCCGCGCCACACCGGCGCAGGGGTCTGGGCGCGGGCCGGGGGCGGCGGCCACACTGTCGGGATGCAGCTACAGCTCGCAGGGGAAGCACGGCGGCCGGACCGCGAGAGCGAGGACTTCGCGGCGGCCTCGCCGGAGGCGCTGGTACTGCTGGACGGTGCGAGTTCGCCGACCGGCCTGGAGTCCGGGTGCCGGCACGGAACCGCCTGGTACGTCCGCCGGTTGGGCGTGCACCTGCTCGCCCGGCTCACCGACCGGGTGGACCGCTCGATCGCCGAATGCCTGGCCGACGCCATCGTGGAGACGGCCGCGCTGCACGGCGGCCGCTGCGACCTGGGCCACCCCAACACCCCCGCGGCGATGGTGGTGGCTGCCCGCCGGCACGGCGAGTCGCTGGAGTACCTGGTGCTCGGCGACTCGCTGCTGGTACTGGAGTACAAGGACGGCCCGCCGAAGGTGATCGGGGACAACCAGCGCTTCCCCGGCGGGGAGGAACTGCGCCGGCAGGTCTGGGCGACCGTCCCCGGCTCGGCCGAGCGGGCCGCGCTGCACCTGGAGTACGCGCTGGCCGTCCGGTCCGCCCGCAACCGGGGCAACGGCCCGTGGATCGCCGCGGCCAGCCCGAAGGCGGCCGGGCACGCCGAGACCGGCTTCGTCCGGCTGGAGCGGCTGCACGCGCTGGCCGCGCTCACCGACGGCGCCTCGCGCTTCACCGAGCGCTTCGGGCTGGGGAGTTGGGCGGACGCGCTGCGGCTGCTCGCCGAGTCCGGTCCGGGCGAACTGATCGCGCAGGTCCGCGAGGTCGAGCGGGCGGACGCCGCCTGCGAGCGCTGGCCGCGCGGCAAGGCGCACGACGACGCCTCGGCCGTCTACGCGCTCCTGTAGCGCGCGGAGGACGGCCGAGGCGTCGCCGGGGGCGGTGCCGTCAGTCGATCGGGTGGCCGAACCGGCCGGACTGGAAGTCCCGCATGGCCTGCTCCAGTTCGCGGTGGCTGTTCATCACGAACGGCCCGTACCAGGCGACCGGTTCGCGGATCGGCTGCCCGCCGAGCAGGATCACGTCCAGGTTGGGGTGGCGGGAGTCCTGCTTGGTGTCGGCGGTGATGGTGATGGTGTCGCCCTCGCCGAACACGGCCGCCTGCCCGGTGTGGATCGGGCGGCCCTCGGCGCCGACGGTGCCGTCGCCGTTGAGGACGTAGGCGAGCGCGTTGAAGTCCGGCCGCCACGGCAGGGTGACCTGCGCGCCGGGGGTGATGCTGGCGTGCAGGAGGGTTATCGGGGTGTGGGTGACGCCCGGGCCCCGGTGGCCGTCCAGCTCGCCCGCGATGAGCCGCAGGATCGCGCCGCCGTCCGGGGTGGAGAGCAGCTTGACGTGGCCGCCGTGGATGTCCTGGTAGCGCGGGGCGGCCATCTTGTCGGAGGCCGGGAGGTTGACCCACAGCTGGATGCCGTGGAACAGGCCGCCGGTGGCCACCAGCGACTCCGGCGGGGTCTCGATGTGCAGGATGCCCGAGCCGGCCGTCATCCACTGGGTGTCGCCGCCGCCGAGGTGGCCGCCGCCGCCGTGCGAGTCCTTGTGGATGAACTCGCCGTCGATCAGGTAGGTGACCGTCTCGAAGCCGCGGTGCGGGTGCCAGGGCGTGCCCTTGGGCTCGCCGGCGGCGTACTCCACCTCGCCCATCTGGTCCATCATGATGAACGGGTCGAGGTGCTTGGTGTTGATCTTGGCGAAGGCGCGGCGGACGGGGAAGCCCTCGCCTTCGAAGCCCTCGGGTGCGGTCGCGATGGTGAGGACCGGCCGGGCGCTGGTGGCGGCGGGGTCCGGGGTGGCGACGCGCGGCAGGGTCAGCGGGTTGTCGACGGTCACGGCGGGCATGTCGGCCTCCTTCGGGGGGTTCCTCTGGCCTACGTCCACGAGGTTAGTTCAATTCTCAACAACAAGCAAGTTGAAAGTTGAACCATATGGTGACGAAGGAGCGCGGGGCTCCTCCTCCAGGATGGGTCAGCCGTACATGCGGCGCATGGTGAAGTCGACCATCTGCTCGACCGCCTTGGCGTCGAACACCATCCGGTGCTCGCCCTCCATGTCCAGCGCGAAGCCGTAGCCGGTCGGCAGCAGGTCCAGGACCTCGGCGCCGGTGACGGTGAAGTGCTTGGAGTCCTTGCCGGCGTAGCGGCGCAGCTCCTTCAGCGAGCTGAACATCGGGATCACCGGCGTCGGCGTGTTGTGCAGCGCCAGGAAGCCGGGCCGCTCGCCGCGAGGGCAGTGCACCTTCGAGGTGATGAAGATGGCCTGGAAGTCCTCGACCGCCATCGAGCCCGTGGTGAACGCCCGGACGGCGTCCGCCAGCGACGGCGGGGAGGGCTCGGGGTAGAGGGACTGCTGGGACGCCTGCGACTGCGCGCCGTAGGCGTCGGGGCCGGGCATGCCGTTCATGCCCGGCTGCGGACCCGCCTGCTGCTGGTAGGGGTCGCCCGGGTATGCGTTCTGGTCATATCCGTACACACGGACAGGCTATCGGGAGCGCACCCGCCCGTGCGGGCGTCGATCCTGACAAGGACTGGTCGTCCCGCCTTGTGGGACGTGACCACGTTCATAGCGGATTCACCGCCAGGGGCTTGCCCAAGTTACCGCTGGGTAGCATCATGATGCGTACTGGTGGGTACGGGGCGCCCGAACGCGGCGGTCTCCCGGAAGCGACGAACCGGAGAAAACGGCCATGGGTCACTACAAGTCCAACCTGCGGGACGTGGAGTTCAACCTCTTCGAGGTGTTCGGTCGCGAGCAGGTCTACGGCTCCGGACCGTTCGCGGACATGGACGTCGAGACCGCGAAGAACATCCTGAGCGAGATCTCGCGCCTCGCCGAGAACGACCTCGCCGCGTCCTTCACCGACAGCGACCGCAACCCGCCGGTCTTCGACCCCGAGACCAACACCGCGCCGGTCCCGGCCACCTTCAAGAAGAGCTACCAGACCTACATGGACGCCGAGTGGTGGCGTCTGGGCATCCCGGAGGCGATCGGCGGCCAGGTCACCCCGTCCTCCCTGATCTGGGCCTACGCCGAGCAGGTCCTAGGCTCCAACCCGGCCATCTGGATGTACTCCTCCGGCCCCGCCTTCGCCGGCGTCGTCCACGACGAGGGCACCGAGGAGCAGAAGAAGGTCGCCCAGCGGATGACCGACCGCCTCTGGGGCGCCACCATGGTCCTCACCGAGCCCGACGCGGGCTCGGACGTGGGCGCAGGCCGCACCAAGGCGATCAAGCAGGAGGACGGCTCCTGGCACATCGAGGGTGTGAAGCGCTTCATCACCTCGGGCGAGCACGACATGTCCGAGAACATCATCCACCTGGTGCTGGCCCGCCCCGAGGGCGGCAAGCCCGGCACCAAGGGCCTGGGCCTGTACATCGTCCCCAAGTTCGACTTCGACTGGGAGACCGGCGAGCTGGGCGAGCGCAACGGCGCCTACGCCACCAACGTCGAGCACAAGATGGGCCTCAAGGCCTCGAACACCTGCGAGATGACCTTCGGCGCCAAGCACCCGGCCAAGGGCTGGCTGCTCGGCGAGAAGGTCGACGGCATCCGCCAGATGTTCAAGATCATCGAGTTCGCCCGGATGATGGTCGGCACGAAGGCCATCGCCACCCTCTCCACCGGCTACCTGAACGCCCTGGAGTACGCCAAGGAGCGCGTGCAGGGCGCCGACATCTCGCAGTTCCTGGACAAGACCGCCCCGCGCGTCACCATCACCCACCACCCGGACGTGCGCCGCTCGCTGCTCACCCAGAAGGCCTACGCCGAGGGCATGCGCGCGCTGGTCCTGTTCACCGCGTCCGTCCAGGACGACATGGTGGCCGCCGGCCTGCGCGGCGAGCGCGACGAGGCCGCCGAGCGCCTCAACGACCTGCTGCTGCCGATCGTCAAGGGCTACGGCTCCGAGAAGTCCTACGAGCAGCTCGCCCAGTCCCTGCAGACCTTCGGTGGCTCCGGCTACCTGCAGGAGTACCCGATCGAGCAGTACATCCGGGACGCCAAGATCGACACCCTCTACGAGGGCACCACCGCGATCCAGGGCCAGGACTTCTTCTTCCGCAAGATCGTCAAGGACGGCGGCCAGGCGCTCACCGCGCTGTCCGAGCAGATCCAGAAGTTCCTCGGCGCGGCCGAGGGCGGCGACGCCCTGGCCGCCGAGCGCGAGCTGCTCGCCAAGGCCGTCGGCGACCTGGACGCCATCGTGGGCAAGCTGCTGGCCGACCTCACCTCGGTCGAGCAGGACGTCAAGAACATGTACAAGGTGGGCCTCAACACCACCCGCCTGCTGCTCGTCTCCGGCGACGTCGTCGTCGGCTGGCTGCTGCTGCGTCAGGCCGCGGTGGCCCTGGCCAAGCTGGAGGCCGGCGCCTCGGAGAAGGACGTCCCGTTCTACCAGGGCAAGGTCGCGGCGGCCCGCTTCTTCGCCAAGAACGTCCTGCCGACCGTCGCCCCGCAGCGGCTGATCGCCGAGGGCATCGACAACGAGATCATGGACCTGGCGGAGGAGGCCTTCTGAGGCCCTCGCCCCACCCGTCACCCGCCGCCGCGCCCCCAGGGGCGCCGCGAGGGGCGTGACACCTCTCCGACCGTCTGACACCACCCTCACGCCGAAGGGCCCGGCTCCCGCCGGGCCCTTCGGCGTTGCCGCCCGTCCGCCGCCCGTTCGCCGCCCCGTCCGCTGTCCGTTCGCCGCCCCGCACCCGTCGCCGAGTTCGCCCGTTTCGCACCTGTTGCACGGGGCCGGCGGCACGGTGCCGGGCATGGCGATGACCGTCCGCGACCGGGGCGGATCTCTGGGTGTACGGAGTTCGGCACGGCGTCACTTCACGGTTGTGTCCTCGTTCTGCATCCGTTGGGAGGTTCCGAATTCCCTGTCCGTGTACGGGCATATGCTCAAGGTGCGAAGCCGACTCCCCATCCGGCTTCAGCCCTCCCTCGACTCAGGAGCAGTATGTCGACCGCCGCCGCCCGCCAGGCATTCTTCGACCGGACGCACAGCGACGATCTGATCGCGTTCCTCGGCACCTCGCCGTCCCCGTACCACGCGGTCGCGAGCGCCGCCGAGCGGCTGGAGAAGGCAGGCTTCCGGCAGGTCGCCGAGACCGACGTCTGGGACGGCGCCGCCGGCGGCCGTTACCTGATCCGGGGCGGCGCCCTGATCGCCTGGTACCTGCCGGAGAGCGCCCGCCCCGAGACCCCGTTCCGGGTGGTCGGCACCCACACCGACTCGCCGAACCTGCGGGTCAAGCCGGTGCCGGACACCGGCTCGGCCGGCTGGCGCCAGGTCGCCGTGGAGATCTACGGCGGTGTCCCGCTGAACACCTGGCTGGACCGTGACCTCGGGCTCTCCGGCCGCCTCGCGCTGAAGGACGGCAGCTCGCGGCTCGTCCAGCTGGACGAGCCGCTGCTGCGGGTGCCGCAGCTCGCGATCCACCTGGACCGCCAGGTCAACGACGGCATGAAGCTCGACAAGCAGCGCCACCTCACCCCGATCTGGGGCCTCGGCCCGGTCGACGAGGGCTCGCTGATCTCCTACGTCGCCGAGCGCGCGGGCGTGGACGCCGCCGACGTGGCGGGCTGGGACCTGATGACGCACGACGTCCAGCCGGCCGCCTACCTGGGCCGCGACCGCGAGCTGCTGGCCGGCCCGCGCCTGGACAACCTGCTGTCCGTCCACGCCGCCACCGCCGCGCTGGCCGCCGTCGCCTCCGCCGAGGGCGCCGCCGACCTGCCGTACATCCCGGTGCTGGCCGCCTTCGACCACGAGGAGACCGGCAGCGAGTCGGACACCGGCGCGCAGAGCCCGCTGCTCGGCAACGTCCTCGACCGCACCGTCCACGCGCGCGGCGGCACCCCGGAGGACCGCGCCCGGGCGCTCGCCGGGACGATCTGCCTCTCCTCCGACATGGGCCACGCCGTCCACCCGAACTACGCCGAGCGGCACGAGCCGGGCCACCACCCGCTGCCGAACGGCGGGCCGATCCTCAAGGTCAACGTCAACAACCGCTACGCGACCGACGGCGTCGGCCGGGCGGTGTTCGCGGCCGCCTGCGAGAAGGCCGGCGTGCCGTGGCAGTCCTTCGTGTCCAACAACGCGATGCCCTGCGGCACCACCATCGGCCCGATCACCGCGGCGCGCCTCGGCATCAAGACGGTGGACTGCGGCATCGCGGCGCTGTCCATGCACTCGGCGCGCGAACTGTGCGGCGCCGAGGACCCGTACCTGCTGGCCAGCGCGATCAAGGCGTTCCTGGAGGGCTGATCCCGGGCTGATCCCCCCTCAACGGCGAAGGGGCCCGGCGGAGTACGCTCCGCCGGGCCCCTTCCGCACTGGACGGGCCACTCCAGGGCTACTCCAGGCCGGCGAGCACCAGCGGCAGCCGGCGCGCGCCGTCGGCGACCAGCTTCACCGGCACGCCCCAGTCCTGCTGGTGCACGTGGCAGGCCGGGAACTCGATCTCCGGATCGTCGTCGCAGGACGCGGCCATCGCCGAGACGTGCAGCACGCCCTCGGCGACCTCCTCGGAGAGGACCAGCTCGCGCGACAGGTCGCTGTCCGCGCCCGCGCCGGAGACCAGCAGCTCGGGCGGGGTCGCGCTGACCAGCAGCCGGGTGGACGGGCCGTACCGCTCGTCCAGCTTCTGGCCGCTCGGCGCCGAGAACACCACGTCCAGCCGGAACGCGCCCGGCGCGACCTCGGTGGCCGCGCGCCGGGTGCGGTGCGCGACCGACTCGACCCGCACCGCCTCCTCCGGCAGCCGCAGCCTGGTCAGCCGGTGCCGGGCCGACTCGACCACCACGATGTCCCCGTCCACCAGGACGGCACCGGACGGCTCGCGCAGATCGGTGGCCAGCGTGGTGACCTCGCCGCTCGCCGGGTCGAAGCGGCGCAGTGCGTGGTTGTAGGTGTCGCTGATCGCCACCGAGCCGTCCGGCAGCACGGTGACGCCCAGCGGGTGCTGGAGCAGCGCCTGCTCGGCCGCGCCGTCCCGGTGGCCGAAGTCGAAGAGGCCGGTGCCGACGGCGGTGTGGACCGTCCCGGTTTCACGTGCCCCCTCCGATCGACTGAGCCAACGGATCGACGAGGTCTCCGAGTCGGCCACCCACAGCCGCTCGCCGTCCGCCGAGACCGCCAGACCGGACGGCTGGGCGAACCAGGCCTCGCCGACGGGCCCGTCCACCAGGCCCTCGTTGGTGGTGCCGGCCGCGACGCCGACCGTGCCGGCGGCCGGGTCGTACGCCCACAGCTGGTGCACGCCGGCCATCGCGATCCACACCCGGCCGTCGAACCAGGCGACGTCCCACGGCGAGGAGAGGTCCACCTCGCGGGCCGGGCCCTCGGTCGCCGAACCCTGCCACCACTGGCGGCCGGTGCCCGCCAGCGTGGCCACGGAGCCGTCCGCCAGCCGCACCCCGCGCAGCGCGTGGTTGACGGTGTCGGCCACGATCACGTCGAAGTCCGAGCCCTCCGGCAGCAGCGCCAGCCCCTGCGGCTCGCTGAACCGGGGGCTGGTGCCGTCCACCAGACCGCGCTGCCCGTCGCCGATCCGGCGGACCACCGTCTCGCCGTCCTCGGCCAGCTCCACCAGCGAGTGGTGGCCGGAGTCGGCGACCAGGAAGTGCCCGCCGGGCAGCCGGACCGCCTTGCCCGGGAACTTGAGATCCCCCGCGGTCGGCTCCGGCGCCACGTACGGGCCGTCGCCCCGGCGCAGCGTGCCCTTCGCCGTGTGCTCGGCCTCCAACTCCTCCACCAGCCGCGCGATCGCGTGCGCGTGGCCCTCACCCGCGTGCTGGGCGACCACGTACCCCTCCGGGTCGATCACCACCAGCGTCGGCCAGGCCCGCACGGCGTACTGCTTCCACGTCGCCAGCGCCGGATCGTCCAGCACCGGGTGGTGCACCTCGTACCGGGCGACCGCGTCCACCACGGCCTGGTGGTCCGCCTCGTGCACGAACTTCGGCGAGTGCACCCCGACGATCACCACGGTGTCCCGGTGCTTCTCCTCCAACTCCCGCAGCTCGTCCAGGACGTGCAGACAGTTGACACAGCAGAACGTCCAGAAGTCCAGGATGGTGATCTTGCCCCGGAAGTCGGCGAGCGTCAGCTCCTTGCCACCGGTGTTCAGCCAACCGCCTGCCCCGACCAGCTCGGGGGCGCGTACACGTGCACGAGATGCCATGCGTCAATCAAACCGCACTGCGCCTGCTCGCATTCCGGGGCCGGGTGTCATGCCGTGGAACGTGGCCTGCGCTGATGTTTGGCGGCCTTGTAGGCGGCAACGGATTTACGTGACGAGCGCCAGACTCCGTCGGAGCCCTGTACGGCGTTCAGACGGCCACGCTGTGCCGCTTGCCGGAGCGCTGCGAGGGACAGCTCTTCATCGACGAGCGCCGCGAGCGGGACCATTCTCGCGGGGCCGGCCACGTTGGGGACGATGAAACGGTTGAGATTGTCTTCCATCGCCCTGGCGATCAGCTCGCCGAGGGTGCCGCAGTCTCTGGTGTCCGCCCTGCGCAGCGCGGCCAGATAGGCGTCGCGCTGTCGCTTGAAGATGATGGTCGGCGGATACCCGAGATCGATGAGTCGGTTTTAGACGGTACTGCGGCTGGGCCTGCCTCGTCCGGCCAACGTCGCTCTCCCCAGAGTTGATACACATCGTGAGTGGCTAATTGAACTTATCAACTCTGGGGCTGCCGAGGGGCTGACCGGTACATGTTGGTCCTGGGGCGGTAAGGGCGGCGGTCGTGGTGGGGGCGCGGGCGGGGGTGGCGGGCGTGTCGGCGGGGTGGGGGGTGGGGTTCGTGCTGTCGTTGTCCGCATGATCACCTCACACCTGCTCCGGTCGGCCCTGACGGTCGCGACCGCTGTCCTGCTCGCCACCGGTGCCGGCACCGCCTCGGCGGCCGCCGCCCGGCCCGTTCTGCGTGACGTCACCGCGGAGCAGTGCCAGGACGCCGGGGGGTGGGTGGAGGGGTCCGGGTACTGCGTGGGGGCCGAGGGCGACGACGACTGGGGGCAGCCGATCGACGGGCAGGCCGTCAACCCGCATCCGGCGCCGGGCGAGGAGGACTGAGGGCGTCAGGGCAGGGCCATGGCCGGGTCAGGTCCGGGTCAGGGGCGGGGGAGTTCCGCCTGCCAGCGGGTCTCGCCGTCCTGCTGCTCGTCGGTGGGGGTGAGGCCGAGGGCCCGGGCGACGGCGGCGGAGGCGTGGTGGTCGGGGTGGATGTGGGCGGTGACGGTGCTGACGCCGGCGGCGGCGAGGTGGGAGAGCAGGGCGCGGGCGGCCTCGGTGGCCAGGCCGCGGCCCTGCCAGGGGGTGCCGACGACCCAGGCGAGATCGGCGGCCCCGGGGCTGACGGTGGTCTGGACGTAGCCGGTGAGGCTGCCGTCGGCGCGCAGGCGCAGCGCCCAGTTGCCCCAGGTCTCGGCGGGGTCGGGGGAGCCGGCGGCGAGCCGGGCGTAGCGCACGCGCAGGTCGTCGGCGGTGGCCGGGGAGCCGCCGGTGAAGGCGTGCAGGGCGGGGTCGGCGAGGGCGGCGGCCAGCTCCTCGGCGTGCTCGGGGCCGATCGGGAGGAGGTCGAGGCGCTCGCTGTGCAGCGGGGCGGCGGGGTCGGGACGCATGCCGCCATTGAACGCCCGTGTGTGGCGGTGCTTCCCGGCGGGTGGGGGGATCGGGTCGAATGGGGGTCACGTCGACATGGAGGAGGCCGCTGTGCGGTACCTGGTCAGGGAGAAGCTGTTCGCAGTCGGAGACGACTACTGGATCGAGGACGACCGGGGCCACAAGGCGTACCTGGTGGACGGCAAGGTGTTGCGGCTGCGGCACACCTTCGAGCTGAAGGACGCGCACGGGCGGGTGGTCGCGGTGGTGAAGGAGAAGGCGTTCACCGTCCGCGACGCGATGAAGATCGAGGACGCCGACGGCGAGGTGATCGCGACCGTCCGGGAGAAGCTGTTCACCCCGTTCCGTGACAAGTACCTGGTGGAGCTGGCCTCCGGCGGCGAGCTGAAGATCCACGGCGACCTGATCGACAAGGACTACCGGATCGAGAACCACCACGGCGACGACCTCGCCCGGATCTCCCGCAAGTGGTTCCGGATCCGGGACACCTACGGCGTGGAGATCGCCGACGGCGCCGACACCGGTCTGCTGCTCGCGATCGCCGCCTGCGTCGACCACCTGGTGCACGAGGAACACTGACCCGACTGACACCAGGGGGCTCCGCTTCCCCGGTCCGCCGCCCGCCCCGGTGGGGTATCTTTTGCCAACCCTTGACCAGGCCGGTCGGGGATCGGCGAGCGGACCGGGGGCTGGGACCACGATGAACGACATCCTGCACGGGCTCGGCGCGGCGGCCGCTTACGGAGCCCTCGGGGTGGTGCTGCTGCTCCTCGGCGTCGGACTGGTGGACCTGTTGACGCCCGGCAGGCTCGGCCACCAGATCTGGGTCGAGCGCAACCGCAACGCCGCCGTGCTGCTCAGCTCCGCGCTGCTCGGCATCGGCGGCATCGTCTTCACCGCGATCATGTACACCTACGCGGACTTCGCCAAGGGCCTGGTCTCGACCGCCTGCTACGGCCTGCTCGGGCTGGTGCTGATGGCCGCCGCCTTCTGGGCGGTGGACCTGCTGACGCCTGGCAGACTCGGCGCGATCCTGGTCGAGCCGGAGCCGCACCCGGCGGTCTGGGTCTCGGCCAGCTGCAACATCGCGGTCGCGGCGGTGGTGTCGGCCGCGATCGCCTGACGGCCCGCCCGTGCGCCCGGGAGCGCCCGGCCGCACGTTCGGCTGATGGAGCGTCGGCCGACGGGCGGCGGTGGCGTCGGCGGTGGCGTCGGCGGTGGCGTCGTCGGTGGCGAGGAGGATCCGACCGGGGTCGCCGACCTGCTGCGGCGGTGGGGCCCGGCCGGTAACGTACCGGCATGGCTGACCTTGAAGAACGCGCCAACGTCGTCGCGTCCGGCTCGCGGCAGGCCGGGGCAGGGGTGTCCGTCCGACGGCGCCGCGTCACCGACCTCGCCGACTGCGTCCGGGTGCTCGGCGACGTCCACACCACCGACGGCTACCCCGCCGACTGGCCCGACCGCCCCGCCGCCTGGCTCACCCCCGAAGGCCTGCTCGCCGCCTGGGTCGCCGAACTGGACGGCCGCCCGGTCGGCCACGTGGGACTCTCCCGCAGTGCCCCCGGCGACGTCGCCCCCGGCCTGTGGAGCCGCCGCACCGGCGGCCGCCCGGAACTCACCGCCGTGATCGGCCGGCTCTACGTCGCCCCCACGGCGCGCGGCCACCGGATCGGCGCGCAGCTGGCGGCGGCCGCCGTGGCGCACGCGCGGGCGCTCGGCCTCCACCCCGTCCTCGACGTCCTCGCCACCGCGGCCCCGGCGAACGCCTGCTACCGCCGCCTCGGCTGGACCTGGCTCGGCAGCGGCGAACAGCAGTGGGCCGCCGACCGCACGGTCGTGGTCCACTGCTTCGCCGCCCCGAGGGAGTAGCCGGCCTCCCGCGGGCGGCCGGTCCGGCTATCCCGCCGGGCGGTCCGTGGTGGGGCGGCGGCGGAGGGCGGGGGTGGTGACGGACGGGGGCTGCCAGACGCCGTCGGGGTGGTAGACGTTGGTGCCGGGCGGGACGATGGCGTCGATGCGGTCCAGCGTGGCGTCGTCGAGGACCAGGTCGGCGCCCTTGAGGGCCGCCTCCAGCTGGTCGTGGGTGCGCGGGCCGAGGATCACCGAGGTGACGGCGGGGTGCGCCAGCGGGAAGGCCACGGCCAGTTCGGGCAGGGTGCGGCCGAGGTCCCCGGCGAGGGCGGTGAAGGCCTCGACGGCCTCCAGCTTGGCCGCGGTGGTGGGCAGCGTCGGGTCGAAGCGGCCCGGGTGGATGGTCGGGCGGCCGGTGGTCAGGTCGGCCGGGCGGCCCTTGCGGTAGCGGCCGGTGAGGAAGCCGGAGGCGAGCGGGCTCCAGGTCAGTGCGCCCATGCCGAGCCGCTGGACGACGGGCAGCACGTCGCGCTCCACGCCGCGGGCGAGCAGCGAGTACGGCGGCTGCTCGGTGCGGAAGCGCGGCAGGGCGCGGCGCTCGGCGACGTGGTGCGCGTCGACGATCTGTTCGGCGGGGAAGGTGGAGCAGCCGAAGGCGCGGATCTTGCCGGCCCGGACGAGGTCGCCGAGGACGGACAGGGTCTCCTCGACGTCGGTGGTGTGGTCCGGCCGGTGGATCTGGTAGAGGTCGATCCGGTCGGTGCGCAGCCGGCGCAGGCTGTCCTCGACCGCCCGGAGGATCCAGCGCCGGGAGTTGCCGCCGCGGCCGTGGCCCTCGCCCATCGGGAAGTGCCCCTTGGTGGCGAGCACGATCTCGTCGCGGTCGCCGCGGGCGGCCAGCGTCCTGCCGACGATCTCCTCGGACTCGCCGGCCGAGTACATGTCGGCGGTGTCCACGAAGTTGATGCCGTGGTCGAGCGCGGTGTTGATGAGCCGGGCGCAGTCGTCGTGGTCGGGGTTGCCGATGGAGCCGAGCATCATCGTGCCGAGACAGTAGGTGCTCACTTCGATGCCGGTGCCGCCGAGGACGCGGTAGCGCATGGTGCTGCTCCCCCTGGTGGTGGGTCGGTGGTGCGTCAGAGGCTAGGAGTTGGAGTGCACTCCATGGCAAGGGTCGGTTCGGATCCCCGTCCACTCGGGGAGTCCGGGCCCGTGGCGCGGAGCGGACGGGCGGTGGCCGGGGTGGGCGCGGGCGTTTGCGGAAATGGCAACAAAGCTTGCCGATATGGCTGGTCCGGTCGCAGCCTGGCGGTGGAGGTGAGCGCCATGGGCGACACGATGAGGACGACGGGGCCGACGGCCCCCCGGGACGAGTACGACGCGGTGGTGGTCGGCGCGGGCGCGGCCGGGCTGAGCGCCGCGCTGGTGCTGGGCCGGGCTCGGCGCCGGGTGGCGGTGGTGGACGCGGGCCAGCCGCGCAACGCCCCCGCCGCCCACATGCACGGCTACCTGAGCCGGGACGGCATGCCCCCGGCGGCGCTGCTGGAGGTCGGCCGGGCGGAGGTCGCCGGCTACGGGGTCGACCTGGTCGACGCCCGGGTCGACCACGTCGAGGGCGTCGCGGACGCCGAAGGCGCGGGGACGGGCTTCGCCGTCCACCTGGCGGGCGGCCCCGTGCTGCACGCGCGCCGGGTGGTCGTCGCCACCGGTCTGCGCGACGGGCTCCCGGAGCTCCCGGGCCTGCTCGAACGCTGGGGCCGCGACGTGCTGCACTGCCCGTACTGCCACGGCTACGAGGTCCGCGACCGCCCGCTCGGCGTGCTCGGCACCGGCCCGGGCGCGGTCAACCAGGCGCTGCTGCTCCGGCAGTGGTCCGCAGACGTCGTCCTGATCACGCACACCCTCACGCCGACCGGGGCCGAGCGGGAGCGGCTCGCCGCCCGCGGCGTCCGGGTCGTCGAAGGCCGGATCACCCAGCTGGTGACGGACGCCGACCGGCTGCGCGGCGTGGAACTCGCCGACGGCCGGGTGGTGCCGCGCGAGGCCGTGTTCGTCTTCCCGCAGCCGGTGCCCCGGGACGCGCTGCTGTTCGGCCTGGAATGCGCCCGGGACGAGAACGGCTGGGTCACCACCGACCGGGCCGGGCGCACCAGCGTCCCCGGCGTCTGGGCGGTCGGCAACGTCGCCGACCCGCGGGCCCAGGTCGTCGTCGCCGCTGGGATGGGCGCGGCGGCGGCGTTCGACCTCGACCACGACCTCGTCGCGGAGGAGATCGGACGGGCGGTCGCCGAACACCGCGCGTCCGGCGCCGCCGTTCCCGCCTGAGCGGGGGAAGCTCCCCCCCAGCTCCCCGCGGCTCCCCCGGCACCTTCGCCCGGCGTCACCCTTCCGACCGCAGCACCTTTCCGACCGCAGCACCTTTCCGACCGCAGCACCTTTCCGTCACCCACGATCGGAGAACCCACGATGTCCGAACACCAGCACCAGCACGGCCAGGGGCACCAGCACGGGCACCACCACGGCCACGTCCCCGCCGCCGACTTCGACTGGGACGTCCTCGCCGCCCACCTGGAGCGGGAGGCCGAACTGCGCGCCCCCGCCATCACCGGGGCCGCGCAGTGGCTGCGGTCCCTGCACGGCGAGGCCAGCGGGGTGCGGCGGGTCCTCGACGTCGGCAGCGGGCCCGGGGTGATCGCCGGACTGCTCGCGGAGGCCTTCCCCGAGGCCGAGACGGTCGCCGTCGACCAGTCGGCCGCCCTGCTGGAGCGCGCCCGGGCCCGTTCCGGTGGCCGTCTGAGCACCCAGCAGGCCGACCTGCCCGCCGAGTTCGGCAAGCTCGGCGAGGCCGACCTGATCTGGTCCGGCAACGCGATCCACCACCTCGGCGACCAGCAGGCCGCCCTGACCTCCCTCGCCGCGACGCTCCGGCCCGGCGGCCTGCTGGCCGTCGCCGAACGCGGCCTGCCGCTGCGCTACCTGCCGCGCGACTTCGGTCTCGGCCGGGCCGGCTTCCAGGCCCGGCTCGACGCCGTGCACGAGGACGGCTTCAGCACCATGCGTGCCGAACTGCCCGGCGCCACCGAGGAGGTGGAGGACTGGCCGGCCATGCTCACCCGCGCCGGTCTGACCGCCAGCGGCACCCGTACCTTCCTGATCGACCACCCGGCCCCGCTCGCCCGCCCGGCCCGTGAGCACCTCCACACCCAACTCGCCCGTCTGCGCGACCAGCTCGCCGACAACCTCGCCGCCGAGGACCGCAGCACCCTCGACGCCCTCCTCGCCGAGGACACCCCCACCGGCATCCTGAACCGCCCGGACGCCTTCTTCCTCTCGGCCATGACCGTCCACACCGCCCGCAAGGCCGCCTGACGACTGCGGAGCCCGAGCCGGCCGCAGCCGGGGCGGGGGCTCCCCCGCCCCGGCTGCGGCAGAGGCCTACAGGGTGTGACCGAGAGCGGTGATGAGGGCGGCGATGCGGGCCTCGTCGCGGCGGTAGTGGGTCCACTTGCCGATCCGGGTGGCGCGGACGAGGCCGGCGCGCTGGAGTTCGGCGAGGTAGGCGGAGACGGTGGACTGGGCGAGGCCGGCCTTGGCCTGGATGTGGCTGACGCAGACGCCGACCTCGCGCGGGTCGGCGACCGCTTCCTCCAGGGGGAAGTGGCGTTCGGGTTCGCGCAACCATGCCAGCAGTTGCAGGCGCGTCGGGTTGGCGATCGCCCGCAGGGCGGTGACCAGGTCAACATCCATGGCTGGAAGCGTACCGGCGTGTTACGGCAGGGCCTCGGCGAGCCGACGCCGGTCAGTGGGGCAGTGCGGTGCCGCCCGGCGGGGTGCCGATGACCTGGACGAACCATCGGTGACGGGGCGTCAGATTCCCTCCGGTGTCGGGAGGGTGGCGGACGGCCCGGGCCCCGGGCCGTCCGCCGGGGCTCAGCCCTCCTGGCCGCCGAAGCGGGTGGTCCAGGCGGCCAGGTCCTCGTCGGTGATCTTGGCGAACAGCACCGGCGGCACGGTGAACGCCGTCCCGGCCGGTACCAGGTCCAGTGTCCGCGCCTGCTCCGGGCCGACCCAGGACAGGCCGGCCGCCGGAGCGTCCCCGGGCAGGGCGAAGGCTCCGCGCATCGCCGCCGCCGCGGTCGGGATGAACGGCTCGGAGACCACCGCGTACAGCTGGATCAGGTTCATCGCGGTGCGCAGGGTCAGCGCCGCCGCGTCCGGGTCGGTCTTCACCTGGAGCCAGGGCGCCTTCTCGTCCAGGTACGCGTTGCCCGCGCTCCACAGCGCGCGCAGCCCCTGCGCGGCCTTGCGGAAGTTGAGCGCGTCCAACTGGGACTCGTACTCGGCCAGCAGGGCGGCGATCTGCTCGCCGAGGCGCTGTTCGGCCTCGCCGGGCGCGTGGCCGGCCGGGACGGCGTCGCCGAAGCGCTTGCGGCTGAAGGTGAGCACCCGGTTGACGAAGTTGCCGAGGGTGTCGGCGAGGTCCTTGTTGACGACGGAGGCGAAGAGGTCCCAGGTGAAGCTGGAGTCGTCCGACTCGGGGGCGTGCGCCATCAGGAAGTAGCGCCAGTAGTCGGCCGGCAGCAGTTCCAGGGCGACGTCGGTGAAGATGCCGCGCTTCTGGCTGGTGGAGAACTTCCCGCCGTAGTACGTCAGCCAGTTGAAGGCCTTGACGTAGTCGACCTTCTTCCACGGCCGGCGCGAGCCGAGGATCGTGGCCGGGAACATCACGGTGTGGAACGGGACGTTGTCCTTGGCCATGAACTCGGTGTACCGGACGCTGTGGTCGGCCTCGTACCACCAGGACTTCCAGTCCCGGGCCTGCCCGGCCGGGGCCGCGTCCGCCCACTCCTTGGTGGCGCCGATGTACTCGATCGGGGCGTCGAACCAGACGTAGAACACCTTGCCCTCGGCCGCCAGCTCCGGCCAGACGTCGGCCGGCACCGGGACGCCCCACTCCAGGTCGCGGGTGATCGCGCGGTCCTGGAGGCCTTCGGTGAGCCACTTGCGGGCGATCGAGGAGGCCAGCACCGGCCAGTCGTCGCCGTGGGCGGCGATCCACTGCTCGACCTCGTCGGTCAGCTCCGACTGGAGCAGGAACAGGTGCCTGGTCTCCCGGACCTCCAGGTCGGAGCTGCCGCTGATCGCCGAACGCGGCTCCAGCAGGTCGGTCGGGTCCAGCACCCGGGTGCAGTTCTCGCACTGGTCGCCGCGCGCCTTGTCGTAGCCGCAGTGCGGGCAGGTGCCGACGATGTAGCGGTCCGGCAGGAAGCGGCCGTCGGCGTTGGAGTACACCTGCCGGATCGCGCGCTCCTCGATGAAGCCGTTGCGCTGGAGTTCGCGGGCGATCTCCTGGGTGATCTCGCGGTTCTGCGGGGAGGAGCTGCGGCCGAAGTGGTCGAAGGACAGCCCGAAGCCGTCGTACACGGCCTTCTGCGCGTCGTGCGCCTGGGCGCAGAACTCGGCGACGGGCAGCCCGGCCTCCTGTGCGGCCAGTTCGGCGGGCGTGCCGTGCTCGTCGGTCGCGCAGATGTAGAGCACCTCGTGGCCGCGCTGGCGCAGGTAGCGGGAGTAGACGTCCGCCGGGAGCATCGACCCGACCATGTTGCCCAGGTGCTTGATCCCGTTGATGTACGGAAGGGCGCTGGTGACCAGGTGCCGAGCCATCCTCGGATGCTCCGATTTCTCCCGCACGCGCACCCCACCCGGAGTGCTGTGCCAGGCGCAGGGGTCCACTGTGGGCTGCCAAGCCTACCGCCGCCGGGCCGGGAGGGCGGTGCTGCTCAGGGGCGGGTGCGGCTCGGGTGCGGTGCCGCTCGGGGGCGGGTGCGGCTCGGGTGCGGCTCGGGTGCGGTGCCGCTCGGGGGCGGGTGCGGTTCAGGGCCCGACGGAGTCGCTGTACCGGTCGAACTCCCCGGCCTTCACCCCGCGGACGAACGCGGCCCACTTGCGCGGCGTGGTCCGGACGACGATCTCGGGGCGGTCCGACTCGCGGATCTCCACCAGACCGTCGGCGGCTCTGATCTCGACGCACTCGTTGCTCTCGCCGCTGGACGAGGACTTCCGCCACTCAGTCATGAGAAGTCTTTCAGTAAGGCCCGGATGAAGTCCCGGGACTCGGCCGGCCCGAGGGCGACCGCGGCGGTCTCCTCCTTGATCTGTCGGTAGGTCTGCAGTTCGGTGTCGAGGTGCACGAACTTCGGCCCGTTCGAGAGGTCGATCTGCACGGTGTCGAGTTCGGGAACGGGCCCGCGGGCGAGGTAGAGGCTCTCTCCGGACCCGGGAAAGGTGTCGACGCTGAACGGGATGGTCCGGATCTCCACCCCGGGCCGCTCGGAATCCTCCAGCACGCCGAGCAGCTGGTCGCGCAGCACCACCGCCCCGCCGAACTGCATGCGCAGCGCGGATTCGTGGATGTACGCGGCGTACGGCTTCGGGCGTTCGGTGAACAGCCGCTGGCGTTGGATCCGGAATGCCGTGCGGGCGTCGGCGTCCGGCTGGGGCATGGGCGGCCGGACCCGGGCGAACACCGCGGAGGCGTACGCCGAGGTCTGCAGCAGTCCGGGGATGAAGGTGGTGTGCAGGATGGCCAGCGACTCGGCGTGGTGTTCCATCTCCGCGATGTCGATGAGCCCGCCGGGCAGCCGGCCGCGGTAGCCGTCCCACCAGTACTTGCGCCGGTCCTGTGTCATCGCGAGCAGCGCGTCGAGGTAGGGGCCGTCGGAGCAGTGGCAGGTGCGGGCCCAGAGCCGGAGCCGTTCGGCGCTGATGCCGGACTTCCCGTTCTCCATCTGCGAGATCTTGGGCAGGTCGGTGCCCAGGGTGGCGGCCAGGCTCTTGGGCGTCACGCCCACGCGTTCGCGCATCTTGCGCAGCTCGATGCCAAGGCGCTGCTGACGCACGGTCGGCGACAAGCGGGGTGGCATGACTCTCTTCTCCGGATCGCGGCTCGGGTCGATGCTTCCGGTGAAGTGTGCCGTGCTTACCCGGCCCTAGCTACTGAAATGGGGGATACCCCACGATGGAGTGAACGTTCTCCCGCTCGGTAGCAAGTCTTGCACCTCGACCCTATGGTCGATCCCGCGTCAGTCACTGACTTGTTGTGGCCTAAACAGCCGCCAATCAGCCGTAAATACACACCAGATGCATGGTCGGCACGCTCGACATCACCGACCGGAGACTGTCATGCCGCTTCCGCTGCTTCTCGCCCCCGCCCACCGCATTCCCGCTACCCGGTGAACGGCCTGCTCGTCGCCGGTTTGTCCGCCCTCCTGCTGGCCGTGCTATTCGTCGGCTGGCTGGTCTGGCTGGTCAACGCCCAACCCCGCGAACCGCGTTCCGCAAAACGCGAGTTCGTCGTCCGCCATTCCTCCGCCGCCGTCGAGAAGAAATAGCGCGCGGCAGCGGTGGCCCCCCGCCGGGAGGGGGGCCACCGGAGGGTGCGGTCAGCCGTCGCCGAAGTGGTCGAATTCTCCGCGCTTCACGCCCTCGATCCAGAGCGCGAACTTCTGCGGGGTGGTGACGATGATCGCGTCGGGGCTCTCGGATTCGCGGACCTCGATCAGCCCCCGTTCGTTGACGGACACCTCCACGGAGTCACCGCCGTCCCGGGTGCTGCTGGTGGACTTCTGCCACTGCTGGGTCATCGGTTGCCTTCTCCCATTCCGGTTCCTGCCTGGCACCCTGGACAACTTCCGGGGGGCCGTTCAGGAACGGGGGCGCACGGAGGGTTCGGCACCGCGCGAAAGGCGCTCGACGAGGCGGATCCGGGCGACGGGCCACTCGTCGGCGAGCATCGAGAAGTAGGCGGTGTCGCGCCACACGCCGGTGTCGCGCCGCTTCTCGCGGCGGTGGACGCCCTCGTACTGGGCGCCGAGGCGCAGGATCGCGTTGCGGGAGCGCTCGTTGAGCGCGTCCGTCTTCCAGTAGACCCGGCCCATGCCCAGGTCGTCGAAGGCGTGGGAGAGCAGCAGCAGCTTGGCCTCGGTGTTGACGGGCGTGCGCCAGACCGAGCGGGCGTACCAGGTGCCGCCGATCTCGACGACCTCGTCGTCGGCCCTGAAGTCGTAGTAGCCGGTGACGCCGACGGCCCGGCCGCTGGGGAGGTCGATCACGGCGAACTTCACCGCCGATCCGGCCGCCACCTCGGCGAGCCGGGCGTCGATGATCGCGCCGAGTTCCTCCTCGGTGGCCGGCGGGAGGGAGGGGATCCAGCGCCAGACCTCCGGATCGGGGCCGACGCCGGCCCACAGGTCGGGCAGGTGGTGGCGGCCGAGGGGCTCCAGGCGGATGTGGAGGCCGGTGAGGGTGACGGGTATGGGCGGCTGTGCGGTCATGCCGGAAAGGTAGCGCCGCGCTGCACTAGATGCAATGGACTTCTGCGCTAGTGCAAAATTGGTGGAGCGGGCAAAGCGAAGGGCCCTGCGGGACGTGTCCCGCAGGGCCCTCGACCGGATCAGGCTCAGATGAACGAGTTGATCTGGATCGTCTCGTCGCGGCCCGGGCCGACGCCGATGGCGGAGATCGGCGCGCCGGACATCTCCTCCAGCGCCTTCACGTACGCCTGCGCGTTCTTCGGCAGCTCGGCGAAGGTCTTCGCCTTGCTGATGTCCTCGGTCCAGCCCGGCAGCGTCTCGTAGATCGGCTTGGCGTGGTGGAAGTCGGACTGGTTGTACGGGAGTTCCTCGACCCGCTTGCCGTCGATCTCGTACGCGACGCAGACCGGGATCTGCTCCCAGCCGGTGAGCACGTCGAGCTTGGTGAGGAAGAAGTCGGTGAGGCCGTTGACCCGGGTCGCGTAGCGCGCGATGACCGCGTCGAACCAGCCGCAGCGACGGTCACGGCCGGTGGTGACACCGCGCTCGCCGCCGATGCGGCGCAGCGCCTCGCCGTCCTCGTCCAGCAGCTCGGTCGGGAACGGGCCCGAGCCGACGCGGGTGGTGTACGCCTTCAGGATGCCGATGACCCGGTCGATCTTGGTCGGGCCGATGCCGGCGCCGGTGCAGGCGCCGCCCGAGGTCGGGTTCGACGAGGTCACGAAGGGGTACGTGCCGTGGTCGACGTCGAGCAGGGTGCCCTGGCCGCCCTCCAGCAGGACGACCTTGTTCGCCTTGAGCGCCTGGTCCAGGACGAGGGTGGTGTCGGCGAGGAAGGGCTTGATCTTGTCCGCGTAGCCGAGGTACTCCTCGACGACCAGCTCGGCCGGGATGGCGCGGCGGTTGTACAGCTTGACCAGGATCTGGTTCTTGTCGTGCAGCGCCGCCTCGATCTTCTGGCGCAGGATCGACTCGTCGAACAGGTCCTGGACCCGGATGCCGACGCGGTTGATCTTGTCCGCGTAGGTCGGGCCGATGCCGCGGCCGGTGGTGCCGATCCGGCGCTTGCCGAGGAAGCGCTCGGTGACCTTGTCCAGGGTGCGGTGGTACGGCGTGATCAGGTGGGCGTTGCCCGAGACCAGCAGCTTCGAGGTGTCGATGCCACGGTCGTTGAGGCCGCTCAGCTCGGAGAGCAGCACGCCCGGGTCGATGACGACGCCGTTGCCGATGACCGGCGTCACGTTAGGGCTGAGGATGCCGGAGGGGAGCAGGTGCAGGGCGTACTTCTGGTCGCCGATGACCACCGTGTGACCGGCGTTGTTGCCGCCCTGGTAGCGGACGACGTAGTCGACGGAGCCGCCGAGGAGGTCGGTGGCCTTCCCCTTGCCCTCGTCCCCCCACTGAGCGCCAACGAGCACGAGTGCCGGCACAGGCGTACACCCCTTCCGGTTGGGGCATCCTGCGTAGGCCGCAGTCTGCCCCGAGATAGACGAAGCCCCTGGCGCAGTAGCGCAAGGGGCTCTTGCACCGAGAGATTACCTGAGGAAGGACCGGTCGTGTCGTCCCTGTCCACGCCCGCAACCGGCGGCCCCGAGCCGCTCCTGCTGCTCCTCGACCCGGCGGCCCGGCACACCGACGGCGAGTCGGTGCGGATCGCGAAGGACGTGCTCTGCGGAGGCGCGGACGTCAAGGTGGTCTATCCGGAGAGCCCGTCCGAACTCGACCGGGTGCTTTCGCACCGGGGTCGGCGGCGGCCGGTCGTGATCGGTTCCGACCTGGCGTTGCAGCGGGTGCTCCAAGCCCTGTACCGCCAGCGTGAGCTGGGCGCGGATCCGGTGGGCATGGTTCCGGTCGGCCGGTCGGAGGAGCTGGCCGCGGCCCGCGCGCTCGGGGTGCCGGGCGAGCCGGTCCGGGCCGCGCGGGCGGTGCTGTCGGGTGCGGCGCGCAAGCTCGACCTGCTGGTGGACGACGGCGGCGGGGTGGCGCTGGGAGGGGTGCGGATCACCGGTGCCGGGACGCGGCGACCGGCCGGCCGTACGGGTGGTTGGCGTTCGCTATGGGCGAAACTGGCTGCGGCCGAGCAGGCGAACGCACTCACGGCGGACGGCCGGTCCTGCGCCGAGCACAATCCCCGGGTCCGGGTCGAGGCCGACGGCCGGCTGCTCGCCGACGTGCACCGGCCGGTGCGGCTGGTCCAGCTGACCCTGCCGGGCGTCGAGGCGGACGGCGCGGGCGTGCTGGAGGTGGTGATCCGCGCGCCCGGCGCCCTGGTGCGCGCCCGGGCGGAGAGCGTCTCGGTGGTCGGGCGCGGCTTCGGCTACGAGGCGGACGGCCACCCCGTCGGTCCGGTCCGCGCCCGCACGTGGACGGTCCACCCGGGCGCCTGGGGCCTGTTGCTGCCCGCCGCGTGACGCCGGGGTGAACCCCGGGTGAGCAGGCTCACTTTCGCGGCCGCCCCGACTCCCGGCTCTCCGCACACGGAACGCCCCAACAGGCGCGAACCACAAGGCCAACCGCCTCCGGCCGGAATTCCCCCCACCCGAAATCCCCACCTGGTAAGGGGTTTTGTCTACGCGCGTTACCGGCCGATCGCCAGACAATCCCGGCCGCCCGGGTTCCGGAAGCCGGTGCCCGCTGCCCTAGACTCGAAGACGTGCCACGTGGTGACGGAAGACTCAACCACGATCTTCTTCCCGGTGAGAAAGGCCCCCAGGACGCTTGCGGCGTCTTCGGTGTCTGGGCTCCCGGCGAGGAGGTCGCCAAGCTCACGTTCTTCGGCCTTTACGCCCTGCAGCACCGCGGTCAGGAATCCGCGGGCATCGCAGTGAGCAACGGCTCCCAGATTCTCGTCTTCAAGGACATGGGGCTTGTCTCCCAGGTCTTCGACGAGGCCTCCCTGGGGTCGTTGCACGGGCATATCGCCGTCGGACACGCCCGCTACTCGACCACCGGGTCCTCGGTCTGGGAGAACGCCCAGCCGACCTTCCGCGCGACCGTGCACGGTTCGCTGGCCCTCGGGCACAACGGAAACCTGGTGAACACCGCCGAACTGGCGGAGATGGTCGCCGAACTGCCCGGTGAGGAGCACGTCTCCCGCTCCGGGCGGAGCGCCGCGACCAACGACACCGACCTGGTGACCGCGCTGCTCGCCGGCCACCCGGACCTCTCCATCGAGGAGACGGCCAAGGTCGTGCTGCCCAAGGTCAAGGGCGCGTTCTCGCTCGTCTTCATGGACGAGCACACCCTCTACGCCGCCCGCGACCCGCAGGGCATCCGCCCGCTGGTGCTCGGCCGGCTGGAGCGCGGCTGGGTGGTCGCCTCCGAGACGGCGGCGCTGGACATCTGCGGTGCCTCGTTCATCCGCGAGGTCGAGCCCGGCGAGCTGATCGCCGTCGACGAGAACGGGATGCGCAGCTCCCGCTTCGCCGAGGCGAAGCCCAAGGGCTGCGTGTTCGAGTACGTCTACCTGGCCCGCCCCGACACCAGCATCGCCGGGCGCAACGTGCACCTCTCCCGCGTGGAGATGGGCCGCCGCCTGGCGAAGGAGGCGCCCGCCGAGGCCGACCTGGTGATAGCGACGCCGGAGTCCGGCACCCCCGCCGCGATCGGCTACGCCGAGGCCAGCGGCATCCCGTACGGCTCCGGTCTGGTGAAGAACGCCTACGTGGGCCGCACCTTCATCCAGCCCAGCCAGACCATCCGTCAGCTCGGCATCCGGCTCAAGCTCAACCCGCTGCGCGAGGTCATCGCGGGCAAGCGCCTGGTGGTCGTCGACGACTCGATCGTCCGCGGCAACACCCAGCGCGCGCTGGTGCGGATGCTGCGCGAGGCCGGCGCCGCCGAGGTGCACATCCGGATCTCCTCGCCGCCGGTGAAGTGGCCGTGCTTCTTCGGCATCGACTTCGCCACCCGCGCGGAGCTGATCGCCAACGGGATGACCGTCGAGGAGATCGGCCGCACCCTCGGCGCGGACTCGCTCTCCTACATCTCGATCGACGGCATGATCGAGGCCACCAAGCAGCCCAAGGACAGGCTCTGCCGGGCCTGCTTCGACGGCGAGTACCCGATGGAGCTGCCGGACCCGGCACTGCTCGGCAAGCTCCTGCTGGAGGCCGAGATCAAGGGCAGCCAGCAGCCGCCGGCCGTGCGCGGCAAGCCGACCAGCGGCAGCGACCTGGACGGCGTCCAGTCGCTGCTCGGCGGGGCGGGCGCGGCCGACGCGCTGCGCCGCCCGTAACGAATCCACGGTGGGGTCCCGCGAAACGGGGCCCCACCGCTGTTCCAGCCCCCACCAGACCCGAGAGGGCCGCACCGTAGTGACCAGCAACCAGAACGGCGCCACCTACGCCGCAGCCGGCGTCGACATCGAGGCGGGCGACCGCGCCGTCGAGCTCATGAAGCAGTGGGTGAAGAAGGCGAACCGCCCCGAGGTGGTCGGCGGTCTCGGCGGCTTCGCCGGCCTCTTCGACGCGTCCGCCTTCAAGCGCTACGAGCGGCCGCTGCTGGCTTCGGCCACCGACGGCGTGGGGACCAAGGTGGCCATCGCGGCCGCCATGGACAAGCACGACACCATCGGCCACGACCTGGTCGGCATGGTCGTCGACGACCTGGTGGTGTGCGGCGCCGAGCCGCTGTTCATGACCGACTACATCTGCGTCGGCAAGGTCGTGCCGGAGCGGGTCGCCGCGATCGTCAAGGGCATCGCCGAAGGCTGCGCGCTGGCCGGCTGCGCCCTGGTCGGCGGCGAGACCGCCGAGCACCCGGGCCTGCTCGGCCCGGACGAGTACGACGTCGCGGGCGCCGGCACCGGCGTGGTCGAGGCGGACGCGCTGCTCGGCGCCGACCGCGTGCGGGCCGGCGACGTGGTGATCGCGATGGCGGCCTCGGGCCTGCACTCCAACGGCTACTCGCTGGTGCGCCACGTGCTGCTGAACGAGGCCGGCTGGAAGCTGGACCGCAAGGTCGAGGAGTTCGGCCGCACGCTCGGCGAGGAGCTGCTGGAGCCGACCCGGATCTACTCGCTGGACTGCCTGGCGCTCACCCGCGCCACCGAGATCCACGCCTTCTCGCACGTCACCGGCGGCGGCCTGGCGGCCAACCTGGCCCGGGTCGTCCCGGACGGCCTGCACGCCCGCCTGGACCGCGGCACCTGGACCCCGCTGCCGGTCTTCCAGACCGTCGCCCAGGTCGGCAAGGTGGCCACCCTGGAGATCGAGAAGACGCTCAACATGGGCGTCGGCATGGTCGCGGTCGTCCCGCCGTCCTCGGTGGACGCCGTGCTGGCGATCCTGGAGGACCGCGGCGTCGAGGCCTGGCTGCTCGGCGACATCGTCGAGCGCACCGGCGAGCACGAGGCCGGCGCGGCGCTCTACAACGCCTACGAGGGCTTCACCGCGGGCTGAGCCCGGCGGGACGACGGAAGGGCCCCTCCGGCGCACCGGAGGGGCCCTTCCGCGTCCTGCCACCCGGGGGCGGCGACCACCCGGTACGCCATCCGGTACGCGGAAACGCCGAAGACCGGCCTGGCGCGCTGGGCGCTGGGCCGGTCGGCGAAACTACTGGCTACGAGCGGCGAGAGGCCTGCGACGGCCCGGTGCCCGGCTCGGTGTCGTCCTCGTCGTCGAGGTCGGCATAGCGGGCGGCGTACTCGGCATACGGGTCGTCGTCCTCCTCCTCCTCGATCGGCTCCGGGTCGATCGGAGCGGTGGACGGCGATGCGCCCAGCTCGTTGGACAGACGGTTAGCGTCAAACCCGCCGCTGTTGTACTTCAGCTCGCGGGCGACCTTCGTCTGCTTGGCCTTGGCCCGGCCGCGCCCCATGGGTCGACCCCCTCAACGATGGGGCTCACGGCCCCGAGTCTGACACGTGTTCATGATCAGGAGCGGCCTGCCCGAATGGGAGGACCGTCCCTTGGAGCATTAACGGTACCTGTTTCCGCCGCTGGACGGTACGTCGTCGGTGTGACGTGGCGCGCACCGACCGCACCCGAGACCAGGTCTTCCCAGGTCAGGGGAGGTTTTGCGGCGGTTTGCGCGCTGTCCGGAGGTGTCTCAGGTCCGTCGTTCCAGGACCGATTATCCCCCCAAGGGGGACCTTGGATCACCCGATCGGGCGCAGAAGTGAGAATCCGGTTCCACATCGTGATGCGCGGGGGACGGCTGGGCCCCTCCCGCCCGGGGGCGGGTCACGGGGGTGCGGCCGCCCCCCGCGCGTCCGAGGTTCCGGGGGCGCCGGATCAGGCCCGGCGGGCGCCCGGCAGCAGGACCGTGCGCAGCGCGCTGATCTCGCGCATCCGCTTCTCGGCCAGGCGGTCGGCGGCGACCGCCGGCGGGACGCCGTCGGAGGCGGCCCGGGTGAAGATCTCCAGGGTGGTGTCGAAGATCCTGGTGGCCTTGTTCTTGGCCCGGTCGAAGTTGAAGCCCTCGATCTCGTCGGCGACCTGGATCACGCCGCCGGAGTTCACCAGGTAGTCCGGCGCGTAGAGGATGCCGCGGTCCGCGAGGTCCTTCTCGACGCCCGGGTGGGCCAGCTGGTTGTTGGCCGCGCCGCAGACGATCGTGGTGCCGGACTCGCCGAGCGCGGCCACCGTGTCGTCGGTCAGCGCGCCGCCCAGGGCGCAGGGGGCGTAGACGTCCAGCCGGGCCTGCAGCAGGGCGGCGGTGTCGGCGACGACCTCCACCTCCGGGTGGGCCGCGCGGACGCGGTTCACGGCGGTCTCGGAGACGTCGGTGATGACGACGGTGGCGCCGTCCGCGACGAGGTGGCCGACCAGGTAGTGGCCGACCTTGCCGACGCCCGCGACGCCGACCCGCTTGCCGCGCAGGGTCGGCTGGCCCCAGCGGGCCTGGGCGGTGGCGCGCATGCCCTGGAAGACGCCGAAGGCGGTCAGGATGGACGAGTCGCCGGCGCCGCCGTGCTCGGGCGAGCGGCCCGTCACGAACTGCGTCTCGCGCGCGATGACGTCCATGTCCTGCACGTAGGTGCCCACGTCGCAGGCGGTGATGTAGCGGCCGCGCAGGGACTCCACGAAGCGGCCGTAGGCACGGAGCATCGCCTCGTTCTTGTCCTTGTTGGGGTCGCCGATGATGACGGCCTTGCCGCCGCCGAGGTCGAGCCCGGCCAGCGCGTTCTTGTAGGACATGCCGCGGGACAGGTTGAGCGCGTCCTCCAGGGCCGCCTCCTCGGAGGCGTACGGGAAGAAGCGGGTGCCGCCGAGGGCCGGGCCCAGCGCGGTGGAGTGGATGGCGATGATCGCCTTGAGCCCGGAGCTGCGGTCGTGGCAGAGGACGACCTGCTCGTGGCCGTCGCCGGGGGCGCCGTCCTGCTCGGTGCGGAAGATCCTGCTGAGCACTCCGGGTGCGGGGTGCGTGGCGGATGTCTGTACGTCGGTCACTGTGGTGACTCCAGTATCGAAGGCCCGCCTGCTGTGGTGCGGGCGCCTAGGGCGAAGCGTAGTCGCGGGAGCGTCGCCGATCCGCCCTCTTGTCCGAGCTTGTCCCGGTGGTCCGAGGAGTGAGACGCAGGGGGGTGCGCGGTGCGGGCGCGAACGGTTCGGGGGCGCGCCCTCCCGGGGCCGGTCGGCGCGTGCGACCATGCAGGACGTGACCGTCGTGCGCACCTCGGTACTGCCGCCCTACGCCGCCCACCTGCGGGTCTACGAGCCGCTGGCCGCCTACCCGGAGTCCGAGCGGGTGCGCTGGCAGGCCTACGCGGCGGAGCACGGCCCGGACGCCGTCGAGGCGGCGCAGCCGGTGGCCGCGGCCGTCCTGGAGGAGCAGCGGGAGGCGCTGGCGGAGCTGGCCGCCCGGACGCCCCGGGCGCTGCCCGAGCGGGAGAGCGGGCGGGCCTACCTGCGGGTGGTGGACGGCGTGCTGTACGTCTGCCCGTGGGCGACCAGGCTGCGCAGCTGGCAGGCGCTGGAGGAGCTGCGGGCGGCCGCGCCGGTGGCGCTGCTGGACACCGCGGTGCCGCCGGTGGCCCGGGCGGCGGCGGAGGCGGACCGGGAGCGCTGGCGGGCCGGCCATCCGGACGCCCGGCCGTGGATCCTGACCAGCCGGTGGGAGGTGCCGGTGCGCTGGTTCCTGCCGTTCGGGGACGAGGACCGCTGTTTCGTGCCGGCGCAGGAGCCGGGCAAACCGGGGCGGGCGGCGGCGCTGTTCTACCTGGTGCCGATGGCGCAGGCGCGCCGCCGGACGGCCCGGGCCTTCCGGGCGCTGCGTGAAGAGGTGCCGGACGGGGAACTGGTCCGGGGGGCGGAGCAGATCGGGCGGTGGCTGGAGGAATTCCATCCGCGCTCGCTGGTGGAGCTGGACTACGGGGGGCTGGTGCATGTGCTGGGGCCGGAGCGGCTGTTGGCGGATCGTTCGGCGGGGGAGCTGGAGGAGGGGCTGCGCGCGCTGCGGGCGGGGGACACCGCGCAGGCGCTGCACGCGTACGGGGAACTGACGGCGCGCTGGCGCAGGGTGCTGGCGCTGCGGTATGCGAACTGACGTCCGACCACCCGTGTATGACTGTAAGAGTCCTATGGCCCGAGCTGGATGACCAAGGTCCCGGTTCGGGTCAATAGCTGTCGAACGTGACACTACTCACCGTTGACGCGAACTTACCCCTATGTGCAAAAATGGGACAACCAGCCCAACTTCACGCGGGCATGCCCACTTTTGGGTGGTTCTGGAGTCGATGCGTGCTTTGCGGGGAAACAGGGGGTCTGGTCCCCTCGTAACCAGGCGTCACGGCCGCGTGACTGCCCGTTATGGGGTGGTCCATCGCCATCCGTCGCTCTTGAACCCGTGAGGGGTCAATTTTGGCGGTTTGGTCGATAGGGCTGGACGGATGGTGTAGTTGTAGACACCAGGACAAGCCGTTCGTCCTATAACCGACTCGGCCCGTCTATGCCATTTCGGGCATCGCGGGCCAAGGTGCAGAATTTGAAGGATAGAACCGCCCTGGTTCGGTTCTCCCGAGGAGGCCGCTCATGACCGCTCGTACCCCTGATGCTGAGCCCCTGCTGACGCCGGCAGAGGTCGCCACCATGTTCCGCGTGGACCCGAAGACGGTCACTCGTTGGGCCAAGGCGGGCAAGCTGACGTCCATTCGCACGCTCGGCGGTCACCGCCGTTACCGCGAGGCGGAGGTGCGCGCTCTGCTGGCCGGGATTCCCGCTCAGCGCACTGAGGCCTGATAGGCCAAAGGCTCTTTAAAGGGGCCGCTTACCGGACTCCGCCGGGTCCGGTAAGCGGCCCCTTTGCCATGCCCGCCCGCCGTGCCCGGGTACTCGGCACAACGTACGGAATGCTGAACTCCGGATAACGATTTGATGCGCATGATGCGGGGGGGATTTACAGTTAATGGCTGTACAATTTTACATATTAAATTAGTGAGGTCTTGGTGAGGGTGGTGCGGGGGTGCTCTCGGGAAAAGATAAGTGACGACCGTCACACCGTCTGTCACTTGTGGTCTGGACCTGGTCCGGGATAAACACCGGACGCCAAAAGCGAGAGGCCCGGAACCTGACGGTTCCGGGCCTCTCGCACTGCGGCGATCCCGACGGGACTTGAACCCGCGACCTCCACCTTGACAGGGTGGCGAGCTAACCAACTGCTCCACGGGACCAGAGTTTCCTGATCTCGTTCACTCGCTTGCCGCGCTGCGAACAAGACAGACTGTAGCCCATGGTGGGCCCCCAGGTCGAACTGGCACCTGAGGGCCCCCGAGGAGCCGCCGCCCAGCTCAGAGCGTGGCCCTGGCAGCCTCCATCGCCTTGGTGATCCGCTTCTCCGACACCGGGCTCGGCGTGCCCAGCGACTGGGCGAAGAAGCTGACCCGCAACTCCTCGATCATCCAGCGGATCGCCAGCACCTCCGCGGACGGCTGCCGGCCGGCCGGCACCGCCGCCAGCAGCTCCCCGTACTCCCGCTGCACCTGCTGGACCTTCAGCAGCTGCTGGGCGTCCCGCTGCGGGTGGTTGGGCAGCGCCTCCAGCCGGCGGTCCACCGCCAGCAGGTAGCGCTTGAGGTCCGGCAGCCGCTGCCAGCCGGTGTCCGTGACGAAGCCCGGGTGCACCAGGGAGGCCAGGTGCAGCCGGACGTCGTTCACCGCGTTCAGCAGCACCGGGCTGCTCACCGACTTCAGCCGGGTCGAGGCCTTGTGGAAGGCGATCAGCGCGGTGGCCGTCTTCAACGTGGTGTCCGCGGACAGGTCGTACAGGTCCGCCCGCACCTTGTCGTGCAGCGTGCCGAAGGCCGCCTCGTCCCAGGCCGGTCCGCCGGCCAGGGTCATCAGCCGGTCCGTCGCACAGGCCACCACGTCCTCGAAGAGGGCGTTCACCGAGCCGTGCGGGTTGTGCGAGAGCGCCAGCTTCGCCTGGTTGCCCAGCCGGCCCTGGATCGACTTGGCCGGGGAGGTGGTGGTCAGCATCAGCAGCCGGCGGGTGCCCGCCCACATCGACTGCGTCTGCGCCTGCGGGGTGTCGAACAGCTTCACGCCGACCGACTCCCCCTCGTCCACCAGGGCCGGGTAGGCGCGCAGCGAATGGCCGCGCGAGCGCTGCTCGAAGGTGCGCTGGAGCACGGGCAGGCCGCCCGGCCAGGCGGTCAGCCCGCCCTGCTCGATGCCCTGGCCGGAGGCCGCCGAGGACAGCGTCTCCTTGAGCTTCGGCTTGAGCCGCAGCCGCAGCTCCTCCAGGTCCTTGGACTCGGCGAGCTTGCGGCGGCCGTCCACCACCCGGAAGGTCACCTTGAGGTGGTCCGGCACCCGCTCGTCGTCCCAGGCCTCCGGCGGCACGGTGATGGCCGTCAGGCGCTTGAGGGCGTGCTCCAGGGACGGCAGCAACGGCTCCTGGCGGTCCTTCACCGCGCGCAGCGCCGCCTTCGCGAAGTCCGGCGCCGGCACGAAGTTGCGCCGGATCGCCTTCGGCAGCGACTTGATGTACGCGGTGACCAGCTCCGTCCGCAGGCCCGGGATCTGCCAGTCGAAGCCCTCCGCGGTGACCTGGTTGAGCACCGGCAGCGGGATGTGGACGGTCACGCCGTCCGCGTCGCTGCCCGGTTCGAACTGGTAGGTCAGCTGGAAGCGCAGCTTGCCCTGCTGCCAGTGGTCCGGGTAGTCGGCCTCCGTGACGCCGTCCGCGGAGTCGTTGATCAGCATCGACTTCTCGAAGTTGAGCAGGTCCGGCTGCTCGTGCCGGGCCGTCTTCCACCAGGAGTCGAAGTGCCGGGTGGAGACCACGTCCTCCGGCAGCCGGGCGTCGTAGAACTCGAACAGGGTCTGGTCGTCGACCAGGATGTCCCGGCGCCGGGCCCGGTTCTCCAGCTCCTCGACCTCACCGAGCAGCTTGCGGTTCTCGGCGAAGAACCGGTGGTGGGTCTCCCAGTCGCCCTCGACCAGCGCGTTGCGGATGAACAGCTCGCGGCACAGCTCCGGGTCGATCCGCCCGTAGTTGACCTTGCGCTGGGCGACGACCGGCATCCCGTAGAGCGTCACCCGCTCGTACGCCAGGACGGCTCCGGCCTTCTTCTCCCAGTGCGGCTCGCTGTACGTCCGCTTGATCAGGTGGCCGGCCAGCGGCTCCACCCACTCCGGCTCGATCTTGGCGTTGATCCGCGCCCACAGCCGGGACGTCTCCACCAGCTCGGCCGACATCACCCAGCGCGGCGGCTTCTTGAACAGGCCCGAGCCCGGGAACACCGCGAACCGGGCGCCGCGCGCGCCGCCGTACTCGCGCTTCTCCACGTCGAACAGGCCGATGTGGGAGAGCAGGCCGGCCAGCAGCGACTGGTGGATCCGGTCGGCGTCCGGCTCGGCGTCCTCGTGCGGCTCCTCGATGGTGACGCCCAACTGCTTGGCGACCGTGCGCAGCTGGGTGTAGATGTCCTGCCACTCCCGTATCCGCAGGTAGTTGAGGAACTCCGCCTTGCACATCCGGCGGAAGGCCGAGGAGGACAGCTCGCGCTGCTGCTCCCGGACGTAGCGCCACATCGCCAGGTAGGACAGGAAGTCGGAGGTCTCCGAGTTGAACCGGCGGTGCCGCTCGTCGGCGGCCTGGCGCTTCTCGGCGGGGCGCTCGCGCGGGTCCTGGATGGACAGCGCGGCGGCGATCACCATCACGTCGCGCACGCAGCCGTTCTTGTCGGCCTCCAGCACCATCCGGGCCATCCGCGGGTCCACCGGGAGCTGGGCCAGTTGGCGGCCGAGCGCGGTGAGGCGCTTGCGCGGGTCCTTCTCGTCCGGGTCCAGCGCGCCCAGCTCGTGCAGCAGGTGCACGCCGTCCTTGATGTTGCGGGAGTCCGGCGGGTCCAGGAACGGGAAGGCGGCGATGTCGCCGAGGCCCGCCGCCGTCATCTGCAGGATCACCGAGGCCAGGTTGGTGCGCAGGATCTCGGCGTCGGTGAACTCGGGGCGGGAGAGGAAGTCCTCCTCCGAGTACAGCCGGATGCAGATGCCGTCGGAGGTGCGGCCGCAGCGGCCCTTGCGCTGGTTGGCGCTGGCCTGGCTGACCGCCTCGATCGGCAGCCGCTGCACCTTGGTGCGGTGGCTGTAGCGGGAGATCCGGGCGGTGCCCGGGTCGATCACGTACTTGATGCCGGGGACGGTGAGGCTGGTCTCGGCGACGTTGGTGGCGAGGACGATCCGGCGGCTGCCGGAGCGCTGGAACACCCGGTGCTGCTCGGCCGAGCTCAGCCGGGCGTACAGCGGCAGGACCTCGGTGGACTTGAGTTTCAGCTTGTCCAGGGCGTCGGCGGTGTCGCGGATCTCGCGCTCGCCGGAGAGGAAGACCAGGATGTCGCCCGGGCCCTCGGCCTGGAGCTCCTGGGCCGCTTCGCAGATCGCCTGGATCTGGTCCCGGTCGCGGTCGGCGTCCGTCGCGTCGTCGTCCTCGTCCAGGTCGTCGACGAGCGGGCGGTACCGGACCTCCACCGGGTAGGTGCGGCCGGAGACCTCGACGATCGGGGCGTCGTTGAAGTGCCGGGCGAAGCGCTGCGGGTCGATGGTCGCGGAGGTGATCACGACCTTGAGGTCCGGTCGGCGCGGGAGCAGCTGCTTGACGTAGCCGAGGATGAAGTCGATGTTGAGGCTGCGTTCGTGCGCCTCGTCGATGATCAGGGTGTCGTACTGGAGCAGTTCGCGGTCGGTCTGGATCTCCGCGAGCAGGATGCCGTCCGTCATCAGCTTGACCAGGGTGTCCTGGCCGACCTGGTCGGTGAACCGGACCTTCCAGCCGACCGCCTCGCCCAGCGGGGTGCGCAGCTCCTCCGCGACCCGCTCGGCGACCGTACGGGCGGCGATCCGGCGCGGCTGGGTGTGGCCGACCAGACCGCGCACGCCGCGACCCAGTTCCAGACAGATCTTCGGGATCTGGGTGGTCTTGCCGGAGCCGGTCTCACCCGCGACGATCACCACCTGGTGGTCCCGGATGGCCGCCAGGATCTCGTCCTTCTTCTGGCTGACCGGCAGCTCGGCGGGATAGCTGATCGGCGGGACGGCACCGCGGCGCTGCTCGACCAGCAGCTCGGCGCGGTCGATGTCGGCGGCGATCTGGGCGGCGACCTTCTGCCGGGCCTCGGGCTTGCGGACCCGACGGGCCCCCTCCAGTCGGCGCCCGATCCGCACCTGGTCGCGCAGGGTCAGCTCGGGCAGGCGGGCGGCCAGCTCACCGATACCGGGACCCTCGGCGGGTGCGGGGGCGGACTGGACTGCGGGAGAACTCACTGCGGGCATCCCTCTAGGTTCGCAAGGAGGTACGGCGGCGCGCACCTCGGTTTTCGAGCCTCTCCAGTGTCACAGCCACCGGCGGCCGAGCGCGAACGGCGGGTCCGGGTGCCGGCGACGTCGGGCCGGGCGGCTCCGGGCCGGGCCAGGCAACGGTTCGCGGCGGTTTCGGGCTCTGGGGGTTGAGGAGGTGCTCATGGGAGCCCAGAAGACCGCGAGGGACGAGGAGTTCCGCGCGTTCACCGGCAGCGCGTGGACGCGGCTGCTCAGGACGGCGTACCTGCTCGCGGGGGACAGGCACACCGCCGAGGACCTGGTCCAGCAGGCCCTGGAGCGGGCGTACGTCGCCTGGAGCCGGGTCCGGGCGGCCGACGACCCGCACGCCTACGTGCGCCGGATCCTGATCAACGAGCACGCCCGGCGGTTCCG
The DNA here is from genome assembly GCF_042720685.1 of Kitasatospora sp. NPDC058492. Lineage (NCBI taxonomy): Bacteria > Bacillati > Actinomycetota > Actinomycetes > Kitasatosporales > Streptomycetaceae > Kitasatospora > Kitasatospora sp. NPDC058492. The sequence continues at coordinate 103,568 of NZ_JBHXMU010000009.1, read as the reverse complement.
CCGCCGAGCGGCCGAGGACCTGGTCACCGCCGTCCCCGACCGGGCCGCACCCGAGGGCCCCGACGGCTACGCGCGGCTGGACGAACGGGCGGCGCTGCTCACGGCCCTCGGCACGCTGCCGCCCCGGCAGCGGCAGGCCGTCGTGCTGCGGTACTGGGAGGACCTCACCGAGACCCAGACCGCCGCGGCGATGGGCTGCTCGGTCGGGACGGTGAAGAGCCAGGCGGCCAGGGGCCTGGCCAAGCTGCGGGAGGCCTCCTCACTCAACGGGCTGGCGAGCATCGGAGGCGGAAGATGAGCAACGAGGGCAACGTGGGCGGCGAGGGCGCCATGGGCAACGTGGGCGGTGCGGGCGGCGAGGGCACGGTCGGGGCGGGGGCCGGGGGCGCGGCCGGCGCCGAGGCCGCGGCGGCGCGGGTCCTGGGCGAGCTGGCCGGAAGCGTCGAGATCGGGGCCGTCCCGTACGACCGGCTGGTCGCCGGGGGGCGGCGCCGGCTGCGGCGCCGGCGGCTGCTGACCAGTGGGGCGGTGGCGGTGCTGGTCGCGGCGGCCGTCGTCGGGGGGACGGCGCTCGGCGGGCTCGGGCGGGGGCGGGGGCCGGGCAACGCGGCCGACGCGGGGGCGGTGGTGGCGGACGCCTCGACCGTCACCGCCGCGGAGGCTGCCGGGGCTGCCGCGGGCACCGCGGGCACCGCGGGCACCGCGGGCACCACCGCGACACCGACCGCTCCCGCGCGGGATCCGTTCACCCCGGTCCGGGTCGTGGTCGGCCACGGCACCACGAACGGCAGGCAGTGGCAGGCGTGGGCCGCGTTCTGGCCGGCGGCCGCCACCAAGGAGGACGCCCTCCGACAGGCCCGGCTGATCTGGGAGGACCGGCACACGGCCATCCCGCAACTGCCGGAGACCACCCGGGCGGACATCGACCGGAGCTGGCGCCCGGACGTGGACCTGGTGAACCTCTACGCCACCGTGGACGGGCAGCGCCAGGTCGACGACGCGATGCACGACACCCCCGCCCCGGGGGTGCCGGACGGGGCGATCATCGACCGGGCCACCTCCGGAGGAGGGACGATGCTCGGGTTCAAGGGCGGGGAGCTGGGCGCCTCACCGGTGGTGATCGCCGGGGTCCGGCCCCGGGTCGCGAAGATCGTGGTCACCTGGGACACCGGCGGCGTCAGCGAGTCGGCGCCGGTCGCCCTCGGGGACTCCCCGACGCGCTGGTACGCGATCGCCAGGAAGCCGGGCGCCCAGGCCCGCACGTTCACGTACTACGCGGCGGACGGCTCCGTGCTGGGCACCGACGCCAGCTGGTTCCGCTCCTACTGAACCCTCCCGGCGCCGTGCCGGCCTGACCGCCCTCGCCCCCACGATCACCCCCCGGCTGCTCGTGGTCGAGGGCGGCGGGGACCGGACTCCCGGCGCGAGCTGACGCGAGGGGGAGCCGCCCGAGATCAGCAGGGCAGCAGGTCGCCGGTGACCAGCTCGAAGCCGAAGGGCTCCGGAACGCGCATCGTCTCGCCGAACGCGATGTCCTCGCGCCGGTGGTACCGGGCGCCGTCCGGCCTGCTGAAGAGGGTGACGGTCTTCTCCCGCGCGTCGACCAGGAGGTACAGCGGGATCCCCATCAGCGGGTAGTCCCGCACCTTCCCGACCCAGTCGTTCTCGGGGTTGGAGGGCGAGACCAGCTCGACCGCGATCGCGGCCAGCTCGGCGGGCACCTGGTTGTCGGTGGTGGCCAGCGCGTCGTCCGGAAGGTACGTCAGGTCGGGATTGCGGCTCTTCCCGACGTTGGGCGAGATCAGATCGGTGTTCTCGCTCGGCAGCAGCCCGGCCGGGGTGTGGGCGTCGAACTGCCGGCGCACCACCAGCAGGTTGCGCTGGTGGATCCCCGAGGGGCTCACCGTCATGGTGATGGTGTCGCCGGAGAGCTCCACCTTGAAGCCGTCGGGCAGGCTCCTGCGGGCCGCTTCCAGGAGCTCGAAGTGTTCCGGGGTCATGAGTGCGACGCCTCCCGAACCGAATCCACCGGTGTCCGGCACCCAGCGTAGTCGGCGCCCGGCCCCAGGCCCCGGGCCCCAGGCCCGCGGAACGGCGGAAGCCCCGCAGCGAAATCTTGGGTTCCAACGGTCGTCGCAACACCCCAGTTCAAGGTGTGCGATGGACTTCGAGATCTGCGGGGGCCGGAAGCCGCAGGGGCCCAGGCGGCGACCCGGCAACTGGTGTCAGTGGCCCTCGGTCCAGAACTGCTGGAGTCGCGCGATCGCCTGGGCCTTGTTCAGCTCGGCGACCTGGTTCTCGGTGAGTCCGACACGGTTGATCAGCATGTGGACCAGATCTGCGGGAAGCGCCTCGCGTGGTGGCTCGGGCGCGCCTCGATCGGGAAGCGCGCCGTCCAGGACGCACGGCCAGAAGACATCCTCTGTCACATCCAGCTGGTCGCGGAGGACGTGCGCCCACATGCCCGCGCCGTACACGGTGCGGTCGACCGGATGCGACACCCGAGTACGCAGGATCCGCCCGTCGGGGAGCCCGAATTCGTAGGTGACGTGGTGGGTGCCGGTGCGGCCGCGCGCGTCACGTACGCGTTCCCAGCCTTCAACCTTGCAGAACTGCTCGTGCCGTTCGCGTGTCGGCTGGGGCCAGGTCACTTCGCGACTCCGAGCAGCCAATCACGGAGTTGTGCGTCGTCGCTGAGACCGATCAGCTGAACCAGGCCCCAGTTGTCGCGATGGTTCGGAGCGCTCAGCAGTCGGTCCTGCCAGTCCTCCGCATACTCGCGGAGCGCGTCGATCATCTCGTCGATGGCCTCGTCGAACGTGCCGCCGTCCGCTGCGACCGGCAGGCCGGGGAAGAACACCGACCAGCCACCGCCCTCGGCGACCACCTCGGCCTTGGAGGGGCACAACAGCGTGAGGGCGCGGCGTAGCCGCCCTGCGTCGACTACGGCCGCGTATCCGGTGTCCCGGCGAACGGTCGCGATCCGGCCTTGCCCCGCTGCGTCCAGCAGATCCTTCAGGTGCGCTCGGGCTTCGGTGTAGCTCTCGTAGTGGACTGCTGTCATGGGAAGCCTCCTCGTCCGAGAACCAGGGTCGCGCGGCCGGCGAAGTACGTCAAGTACGTCAAGTACTTGAGGTCATGCGGGAGGGCGGTGACCGTCCGCTGTGCCGTTGGCGTCGAACAACGCGAAAATGCCCCCGAAGCGAGCTGCTTCGGGGGCATAATGCCTGGTCATGCGTTGTGGCCAGGGTCGGGGTCGAACCGGCGACCTTCCGCTTTTCAGGCCAAGTCGAGGCGTCGGGATGCCCCAGTTTGGGGGATTCTGCCGTCCAGGGAAGGCCACTGTGGAGCGCCACCGTTCGAGCCGGTTGGCGTCAGTGTTGGCGTCATCCGGCACCGCCCATCTCCGCAGGGAACCCGAGCTTAAAAGCCCTGGTGGATTGGCTATCAAATGCCGAGAAGCGGCCTTCTCACTTACATTCATTGACAGGAAAGGGGTGAGGTCTACTACACTTGGCCGTAGCTGCCAGAGCATTGCTTCTGCAAGATGGGCCTCTGGCCTAGAAACAGTTGTGCCCCCGAGTCCGCCTGAACTGAGCGGGCGGACTCGGGGGTCACAACCAAGCATTGCCAAGGGCTGTATGCGGTGCAGTGACAGTTGTCCAAGGCTTACTCGACAGACCTTACCACAGACGAGTCACGGGGGAAAGGATGCGCGATGACGCAGGGTGAGCGTGGGGCGGATGAGCAGGGCCGGTTAATCGAGGCCATCTCTCCCGAGCGGTTTCAGCCTTTCCTGCACAAGTGCGGAGGCGACCGCACCCGTGCTCTGCGCCTGTACGCGTGGGACTCCGAAGTGGCCAGGGCCCTGCAGAGTCCCCTGCGTGACTTGGAAGTCAGCCTGCGGAACCGGCTCCACCGCCAGCTTGTAGGCCGTCATGGTCAGGAGGCCTGGTGGGATGTGCCGAAAGCCCGGCCCAACTACAAGGGCCAGGACATGTTGGAGAGCGCGCGAGAGACGCTGGAGAACAGGCGCCCGTACCGTCCGTTCGGTCCGTGCGACATCGTGGCGCAGCTTCCGTTCGGCTTCTGGGTCAGCCTTCTCGGGCGTGGTGGCGGTGACAACTACGAGATGAAGTACTGGAACTCCTCGCTGCGCCATCTGTTCCGTGCCCACTGCGGTGGTCGGGACGACTTGTACAAGAAGTTCCAGTTCATGCTCACCTTGCGGAACCGGATCGCCCACCACGAGTGCATCTTCCAGCGGCACCTCGAGCAGGACCTGGACACCGCGCTGACGCTGCTGCGGTACGTGTCCCCGGAGATGGCCGAACGGCATGAGAAGTACGGGCAGGTGCCCGAGGTGCTGGCGCGCAGGAGGGCGGTCCTGTCGGGTCAGGAGCCTATGCGGTTGTGACAGTCGCGAACATCGACGGCAAGGGCCGTCACGAGGAAGACGCCAGTTGGTGGGATGGGAGCGAGTGTGAGCACGCGGGCGCTGGGTGAAGCGGAGGGCGTCTCGCTGGTTTCCCTGGGCGAGATCAAGGAACTCGCTGAAGTTGGCCGGCCCACCGTCAGTAACTGGAGGCGCAGGTTCTCCAAGGACTCTCCTCAGTTGGGGGGCGACAGGCGCCCGCCGTTCCCGGATCCGGTGGGTGGCAGCGGCAGCAGGCCCCTTTTCGACGCGGAGGACGTGGCGGCCTGGCTGGATTTGCGGCTCATCCCGGACGCGGAGCCCGACGAAGACGGCTCCCTGCCGACCTACGGCGACCGGTTCCGACGCGGCCTGCGGCTACGTGGACTCGTTGCCCTGCGTCACGAACTGGGCTCGGCGGAGCGGCTCATCACCGACGCGCTGGCCGTATGCGCCATGGCAGGGCAAGGTGACGACCAGCGCGCGAAGGCCCTCTCGGACGAGTTGCTGACGGACGTGGAAACCGCCGACCCGCGTGTTGCGCGTGCGGTACGGCAGCTCATCGAGGAACTGGGCTCGCCGGGAGCCGCCGCTGACACGGTGCTGGGTCTGGCCGAGCGGCTGGAGTCGGACCTGATCACGGACATGACGCCGTCCCCGCTCGCGGAGCTGATTAGCAGACTGGCTGGCCCGCTGGACGTCGTGTCACCCGGCTCCGATCAACCCGCGGTGATCAATCTGTGCGCTGGCACCGGGGAGCTGCTGTTCGGCCTCGGCGACATCCGTGGGCACGAAGGCATCCTCGCGGTGGAGCCCGATCCGCTGCGCCGCAAACTCATCAGCTACCGGCTCCTCGCGCACCACTGCAGTGGCGTGAACGTCTGCGCGGACCCCGAGGAACTGGATACCTTGCGGCCGTCTGCGCAGCGGAACCCCGACCCGGGTCCGGAACGCCCCTCGGGTACCACGTCCGGCGACGTCGTCATCGCCGACCCGCCCTATGCCGCGGGCGAGCGGGAATTTGACGACAAGGGGCCGCTCAGCTGGGCCCTCGAAGCCGTGCGCCGACTGAACCCCGGCGGCCGGGGCTTGGTCGTCGTACCGTCCTGGACCTTGAGTCGACCGCGTGGCGCGACTCCCACACCGAACGCGCGGATGCGTGAGGAACTGCTGAGCCGGGACGTAGCCGCGGCGGTCATCCAGTTGCCGCGCCGTATTCACCGATTCCGCACAGGAGCGGAACACGCGCTGCTTGTGCTGCGCAACGAGGCAGCACCGGACAGCCGGGGCCGGGTACTGCTGGTCGACGCCGACCGGATCGCCCGCCGGGTCGGAGGCGCGTGGCCGGAGTACGTCGCGAAAGTGCTGGAGGACGGAAGGTCACCGACGGCTGAGGAGGCCAGGGACTTTCCCGTGTCGGCCACGCGCCCGAGGGGAGAAGCCCTTCTCGACGGCCGATCGGTCCTGCCGGCGCACCGGCTCGGCACGAAAGAACAGGGCCTTGACCACTTCGCCGCCACCCTGGACGCACGGCGCGAGGCCGCGACGGCTCTGCCCCAGCTCAAGGAGTGGATCGGCGATCTCGGTGTCGCCAGGCGGGTCCCCGGCAGCGAGGTGACACACCGCAGGGTCGGCGAGCATCTGCGGGCGGGCCAGCTCAGGCTGCTGGCCGGGCATCGGATCCGCGAGTCGGACATAGGGGACGCCGGTCTGATGGTCGTTGGCCGCGAGGAGATGCTCGGCACCCTGCCGCTCGGGCAGCGGCGGATCGCGTTGGAAGACCTGGCCGAGTACCCGCAGGCCCAGACCACCGAGCGCGGCGACGTCTTCCTGCTCACCGAGCACGGGGTACGCACGCTGGTGGACGATGCGGGCGGCTGTGTGCTGCTCGCACCCGTTCAAGGGCTGCGGATCCCGGCGTACCGGGAGTTCCTGGCCGGGAAAGTACTGCCAGAGGAGGTGTGGATGCGCCCGCACCCGCTCGCCCAACTGCTCGCAGCCCCGCGCAACCAGCATCGTGGCAGCGGCTCGCTGGTGCGCAGGGTGAGCGTGCGGGACATGGACCTGCCCGAGCTGGCCCCCGAGGAGGTCGCCGAACTGGAGGCCATCCTGAAGGAGACCGACCGACAGCGCGCCGACGTACGGCGGCAACTTGCGGCGCTGGACAACCTGGCCCTGCGGCTGGCGGCCGGCGTCGCCGACGGGGACCTGGCGCTGCGCCGCAGACCCGGCGGCGCCTGAGGCGGCGTCGGGCATAGCGACGAGAAACACGGCTGCGCCGGCCAACACGGCGTACGACGAAGAACACCACGATCAGGAAAGAAGTGAGGCACCCGTGCCGCCACGGAAGAAGAAGACGGCTGAACCCCAGGACATGAAGAAGGTGCTCTGGGCGGCGGCGGACAAGCTGCGCGGCAGTCTGGACGCCGCCGGGTACAAGCACTTCGTCCTGGGCCTGGTCTTCCTCAAGTACGTCTCCGCTGCCATGGCCGAGAAGCGGGCCCAGTTGGAGGCCGAGCTGCGCGAGGAGGGCGGCTGGAGCGAGGAGGACATCCTCGCCACCCTCGAAGAGCGCCGCGAGTACACCGGTTCCGGCATCTTCTACGTGCCGCCCGCCGCCCGTTGGGAGAGCGTGCTGGAGCGGGCGAGGGGCACGGTCGAGGGCGAGAGCGTCGGCGAGACCATCGACGCGGCCATGCGCGCCATCGAGAAGTTCAACCCGGCGCTGAACAGGACCCTGCCGAAGATCTACAACAGCGGCCAGGTGGACGAGGAACGCCTCGCCGGCCTGGTGAAGCTGCTGGACCGGCTGGTCTTCCAGGAGCAGCTGGGCGAGGACGGCAGGCGCAAGGGCGCACGGGACATCATGGGTGAGGTCTACGAGTACTTCCTCGCCGAGTTCGCCCTGAAGGAGGGCCGCAAGGGCGGTGAGTACTTCACCCCCGAGAGCGTGGTGAAGCTGCTGGTCGAGGTGCTGGAACCGAAGCAGGGCGAGCGGGTCTACGACCCGGCGTGCGGCTCGGGTGGCATGTTCGTCCAGGCGGAGAAGTTCATTGAGACGCACGGCGGCAACCCGCTGAACGTCGCCGTCTACGGCCAGGAACTCAACCAGACGACCTGGCAGTTGGCTCACATGAACCTGGCGATCCACGGGGTCGAAGCCAAGCTGGGCGACGAGCCGGCCGACACGTTCCGCAACGACCAGCACCCAGAGCTGAAGGCGGACGTGGTCATGGCTAACCCGCCCTTCAACATCTCCGACTGGGGCGGGGAACTGCTTGGCATGGACAAGCGGTGGGTGTACGGCACCCCGCCGGTCGGCAACGCGAACTACGCCTGGCTCCAGCACATGATCAGCAAGCTCGCCCCTGGCGGGCGGGCCGGTGTAGTCCTGGCGAACGGCTCAATGAGCAGCAAGCAGTCGGGCGAGGGCGACATTCGTCGCGCAATCGTTGAGGCCGACCTCGTGGCCTGCATGATCGCCCTGCCGGGCCAGTTGTTCCGATCCACTCAGATCCCGGCCTGCCTGTGGTTCCTGGCGGAGGGCAAGGGGAGGCACTCCGGCTGGTCGCCGGCGCGCAAGAGCGAGGTGCTGTTCATCGACGCGCGCGACTTCGGCGATATGGAAAACCGCACCCTGAGAAAGCTGACCGAGGCGGAGATCGTCCACCGGATCGGCGACACAGTGCGCGCGTGGCGGGGTGTGAAGGAGGCTGGTCCCTACGAGGACGTGCCCGGCTTCTGCGTGAGCGCTTCGCTGGACGCCATCGCTGAGCATGACTTCGTGCTGACGCCGGGGCGGTACGTGGGCGTCGCCGAGGCGGAGGCGGACCCTGACGCGGAGCCGGTAGAGGCGAAGATCGCTCGCCTGACGGCCCTACTGCGGGAGCAGTTCGCGGAGTCGGAGCGGTTGGCGAAGGTTGTGGATGAGCAGTTGGGGAGGGTGTGATGGGGGAGTGGCGGAAGCTAACCATCGGAGATGTGGCTGACGTTTATGACGGACCTCATGCCACGCCGAAAAAAACAGACAACGGCCCTTGGTTTCTGAGCATCTCCAGTTTGGCATCGGGGCGACTGATTCTCTCTGAGTCGGCTCACCTGTCTGAAGCTGACTTCGTGAAGTGGACCAAGCGGGTGGTGCCACACGAGGGTGACCTACTCTTCTCCTACGAGACTCGCCTCGGTGAGGCGGCCCTTATGCCTCCGGGGCTTCAGGCATGCCTCGGCCGGAGGATGGGGCTGCTGCGGCCTAAGCCTAATGCGGTGGACCCGCGATTCTTGCTATATCTGTATTTGGGTCCGGAGTTCCAGAGGACCATCGCTGAGCGAGCGATTCATGGTGCGACGGTGGATCGCATCCCGCTAGTCGAGTTTTCACGGTGGCCCGTCAGTATCCCCGAGCTCACCGAGCAGCGAGCCATTTCGGAAGTTCTCGGTACACTGGATGACAAGATCGCGCTCAACGAGCGGATGCGTGAGACGACTCTGGGCCTTGCTAGCGCCTGCTACGAGGGTGCCAATATCGGCGGTGAGTCGGAGCTCATCGGTGACCTTGCTGAACTCTTCGACGGCCCGCACGCCACTCCGCAGAAGACCGAGACCGGCCCCTGGTTCCTCAGCATCAGCAGCCTGAAGAACGGATTTCTCGACCTTGCCGAGTCGGCGCACCTCTCCGAAGAGGACTTCCCCCGCTGGACCCGACGCGTGCAACCACAGGCCGAGGACGTTCTCTTCTCCTACGAGACCCGGCTCGGTGATGCCGCACTGATGCCGCCCGGTGTACGAGGGAGCTTGGGGCGGCGGATGGCGTTGCTGCGCAGCAAGTCCACGTCCGTCAGTGGTGCGCTGCTGCTGCATGCGTATCTCAGCCCTGCGTTCCAGGATGAGATCAGGCGTAGAACCGTCCATGGAGCCACCGTGGATCGGCTGCCGCTCAAGGAGATGCCTGGTTGGCGAATCCCGTTGCCCGCCCAAGGAGAGCGAGAGCGATTGTCTGCGAAGCTCGACGCACTGCACGCCTCGGTGACGCAAACCGCGAAGGAAAATCGTACCCTAATCGACCTCCGCGACACCCTCCTCCCGCAGCTGCTCTCTGGAAAGCTCCGCGTCAAGGACGTTGTCCGTACCGTCGAGGAGGTCGCATGACCGCAGGTGCCGAGCCGCCGCTCAGTAATCCCCCCATAGACAGGCTCACCGAGAAGGAGTTGGAGTCGCACACGCTCGAGCTGCTCGCCCAGTACGGGTGGCAGCACATTTCGGGGCCGGAGCTCGGTCCCGCCTACGGCGTGCGGGCGGACTGGGACGATCTGATCCTCCGGCCCCGCCTGCTCAAGGCGATCCGCAACCGCTATCCGCGCCTGCCCGAGTACGTCGCCGACGACGCCGTCAACGAGCTGTTGCGCTGGCACACCCGGAACGACCTCCGCGAGAACCACCGGTTCTACGAGCGCCTGACCGGCGGTGTGCGCGTCCCGTACGACGACCCCGCCACCGGCGAGAAGCGCCACGCCACCATCCGCCCGGTCGACTTCGCCGACCCGCACGGTAACGACCTGGTGGCCGCCTCCCAAGTGCGGGTGCGCAGCACCAAGAACCGCACCTTCGTCTTCGACATCGTCCTGTACGTCAACGGCCTGCCCCTCGCCGTCGTAGAGCTGAAGAAGGCGGACAGCAACGACAGCGCCCGTACCGCATACGACCAGCTCCAGGGCTACCGGCGTGAGCTGAAGGAGACCGGCACCTTCCACACGCTCCTCGTCACCCTCGTCTCCGATGGCATCACCGCCCGCATGGGCACCCCGTTCACGCCCTGGCAGCACATGGCCCCTTGGCATGCGGACGAGCACGACGTGATGCTTCGCAAGGACGAGCGCCAGGACGGCCGTGCCCTGGAGCGGATGGTCTACGGTGCGTTCGAGCCCACCCGCTTCCTGAATTTGATCGCGAACTTCCTGTCCTACTCCGCCCCGGAGTCCGGTGCGGTCGACACGGTCAAGCTCGCCAAGGCCCACCAGTACATCGCCGTCAACGCCGCAGTGCGGGCCACCGAGTCCGCTGTGGCCACCGACGGGCGGGCAGGCGTCGTCTGGCACACGCAGGGCGCCGGCAAGAGCGAGGAGATGCTGTTCTACGTCGGCAAGGCGGCCCGCACCCCCGAGCTGTCCAACCCGACCTTCGTTCTTCTCACCGACCGCATCGACCTGGACACCCAGCTCTACGAAACCTTCGCCACCAGCCGCACCCTGGAGAAGATCACCGGGGCTCCGGAGAAGGCCGCGGACGCGGGCCAGTTGCGGCAACTGCTCCAGCGGCAGGAAGGCGGCGGCGGAGTCGTCTTCACCACGTTGCAGAAGTTCCGCCTCACTGAGGAGGAGCGGGCAGCCGGGGTCCGACATCCGCTGATCTCCCCGCGCCGCGACGTGATCGTCGTCGTAGACGAGGCGCACCGCAGTCACTACGACTTCATCGACGGCTACGCCCGCAACCTGCGCGACGCTCTCCCCAACGCCACCTTCATCGCGTTCACCGGCACACCCATCGAGAACCGCGTCGGCAGCACTCGGGGTGTCTTCGGCGAGGACATCCACACCTATGACCTCACCCAGGCCGTGGACGACGGGGCGACCGTCCCCGTTTTCTACGAGCCGCACCTGGTCAGGGTGGACCTGCCCGCCGACGTCGACCTCGACGACCTGGACGCCCGCGCTGAGGGGTTGATAGAGGGGCTGTCGGAGGAGGAGAAGCGCAAGGCCCGTCGGGAGTTTGGGAAGTACGAGAACCTGATTGGCGCACCGGAGCGCATCAGGGAACTCGCCGGAGAGCTGCTCGACCATTGGGACGCGCGCAGCAGCGAGATGGTCAAGCTCACCGGTTACCGGGGCAAGGGGATGATCGTCTGCGCGTCTCGTGTCATCGCCGCCCGCCTCTTCGAGGAAATCATCCGCCGCCGACCCGACTGGGCGGGCGAGCGCGACCCGAAAACCCAGCTGCTGACGGACAACACCGGCCGGATCAGGGTGGTGTTCACCGGCAACCCGGCCAAGGACGACGAGGAGGTTGTCGACTACGTCCGCACCCCCACCCAGCTCAAGAAGATCCAGGAGCGGGTGACCGACACGGACGACGAACTGCAACTCGTCATTGTTCAGTCCCTGTGGCTGACCGGCTTCGACGCTCCGCCGCTGCACACCCTCTACCTCGACAAGCGCATGCGAGGCGCGGCGCTCATGCAGGCCATCGCCCGCGTGAACCGCACCTGGCCCGGCAAGCCGTCCGGCCTGGTCGTCGACTTCCAGGGTGTGATCCGTGAGATCAAGGAAGCCCTGGCCGAGTACTCCGAGCAGGACCAGAAGCACCCGATGCTCGGCGCGGACCTCGATGGTGCCGTCAAGCTTGTACGGGAGAGTCACCAGCACGTCGACGCGCTCCTCGCCGACTGCGCCTGGCGGAGCATCCGGGACGCGGGCGGGCCCGGCGCCTACCGGGAAGCCCTGACCGAGACGTTGGAGTTCCTGATCACGCCGGAACCAGGGCTGGAACCCGGCAAGGCCACTCGTAGGCAGCGGTTCATGCACTACGCCAAGCTGCTGCAGCACGCGTTCTCCCTTTGCCCGACCGACCGGCGGGTGCAGGACCTGCTCCCCGACATCCGCTTCTTCGAGGCTGTACGCACCTCGCGCGAGAAGTACGCCATGGACGAGAGGGAGGAGCAGGGCCTCGCCACGGCCGCCGACGTACGCCTGCTGATCGCCCAGTTCAACGAGTCCGTCGTTGCCACCGACGGCGTGGTGGACATTTACGACGCGGCTGGTCTGACCAAGCCCGACCTGTCCCACCTGGACGACCGGGTGCTGCGGGACCTGCAGAACAGCAAGCACCCCAACCTCGTCATCGCGGCACTGCGACGCGCACTGATAAAGGAGATTAAGGACGCCCACCCGAACAACATCACCCGTCAATACACCTTCACCGAGAAGATGAAGCGTGCCATGAACCAGTACACCAACGGCCTGCTCACGGCCGCCGAGTTCATGAAGTTCCTGGTGGATCTGGCGCGGGAGGTGTCGGCCGACCGGGGCAGGGCGAAGAAGCTCGGCCTGGCCGAGGACGAGCTTGCCTTCTACGACGCGCTCGCGGCCGACCAGTCGGTGGTTGAGGAGATGAAGGACACGACCCTCGCCAAGATCGCCCACGAGCTTTACGAGCAGATCCGGAAGGACGTCACAGTCGACTGGAAGATGAAGGAGCAGGCCCGGGACCGGATCATGGCCCGAGTGCTCCGTCTGCTGCGCAAGCATGGATATCCGCCGGGTAAGCAGCCTGCGGCGATTGAGCGCGTGCTGAAGCAGGCGGAGGAGATGGCGGAGGTCCTGGCCTGAATCGTACCTACCCTCTTGCTATCGCTCTTTCTCTTCGTCCGGATGTCATCTCAGCAGCGCCACGACTGGGTGGTTTGGGCAAGCTGTCACCCAGTCGGTGCAGTTGTCCCAACTGGCATACGAGGCGCACCATGGAAGACCTGTCGGGCGTGCCACTCGCGATGCCGTTCGGCGACAGATGGAACGCCCAACTGCGGCCCTATCACCGGCTGCCCTGCCAGCGCGAGCACGTGCTGCCGGCTCGCCTCGCTGCGGCCGACGAAGCGCTGTGAGACGAGGATGCGGTGGCCCTCGCCCAGGCCCAGGATGCCCTTGTCGAAGAGTTTGTGGTGCAACGAGCAGAGGCACAGGCCGTTGTCGACCTCGTCCGGGCCGTCGTAGGACCACCACCGCACATGCGCGGCCTCCAGCCCGACACTGCTCGCGCCGAGCATCCCGGCGTAGCCGCAGAAGGCGCACTGGAACTCGTACGCCGTCAGGACCAGCTCACGCATCCGACGGTCCCGCTGCCGGCGTGCAGCGGTCTCCGCTTCACCCAGCAGGCCGGCCACGGGCGCGGTCTCGGCCAGTTCCAGGTCGAGGCCGACGGCCTCGCAGAGATCGGTGTGCAGCGAAGGCGGGAAGTTGACGTCCAGCAGTACTCTGGCGAGCCGCCCCAGCAGCGAAGGTTCCCTGGTGAGCGCTGTCCGCAACTCCGGAACGAGCCCGCCGGTGGCGCCACTGGACCGGAGAAGCCGGATACCGGTTCCTGGGCTTCCCGGCCCGTGGTCGGTCCGGACCTCCCACACTCCGTCATTGACCAGGCAGTGGAAGGGGTATGCGGGCGTCGTGGGATTCGGCGGCCCATATTCGACCAACAGCCGCTTCAGCTCCTCCTCGACCACGCTGTAGCGCAGTTCGCTGTGGGTGTCCTGCTGGAAGCTGCCGAGGGCGTACAGCAGCAACAGCGGCTTATGCGGAGCGCGAACCTCGTTGTTTGTCCACTGTCGCAGCTTCGCCACCCGATCGAGCCAGTCCATGACCGTCAGCGTAGTTCGTGGCACCGACGCCAACTACGCCCTGGCGTCCAGCGCCTGCACTCAACAAGGGTGATCGGTAGCCGAGTCCAACCGTCCAGGTTCGAAGTGTCCGGGCACCTGAGTCAGCAGCGAGGCACCCCGTTCTCCAAGTAGGAGGTTGCCGCCGGGGATCGTGCGACAATCGCGGCGTGGACCCGCCGGGCCAGACGAGGGATGAGGAGCTCGTCGATCTGGTCAGCGGTGTGGAAGGCGTAGTCGCCGATCTCCACTCCGTCCAGGTTGATCTGAGCTCGCTCTTCTGCGGAGAGGATGCCCCCGTCGAAGACGAAGAGCAGCTTGTCGCCCTCGGTCGGGTGGGGCGCCCAGTCCGCGACGAGGAGGCGGCCGATGGGCGGGGTGATACCGAGCTCCTCCTTGACCTCCCGGGCCGCGCCCTCACTCGGGGTCTCGCCGGGCTGGAGGTAGCCGCCCGGGATCTCCCAGCCAGGCTTGTACGTGGGCTTCACCAGGAGCACGCGGTCGGCTTCGTCGAAGAACAGCACGCCGGCGGCGGTGCGAGGCTGGGCAACGGCCTCGGGGGCCTCGGAGTCGCTCACGGCCATGACTGTAGCCGCCGGCGCCGGACTACCCCACGATGCGCAGGCACTGGGCGACGACCGCCAGCTGGTGGCTCGGCTTGCCACGCTGCTGCCGGACCCAGGTGGTCACCAAGTGCCGTGGGATGAAGCGGTCGGTTGTCCAGCAGCCGCCCCTCCCGAAGGCGGCCGACGTAGTCCGACTGGCTCTCCGAGCCGCTGCCGGAATTTTGTCCTCTGCTTGCCACAGCCAGCAGCCCTTTCTCACGTAAGCGACGACCCGTCAGGTTGGACGTCGAACCTCCCAGCCTGTGATGAGCGTATTCCGGGAAGGAGCAGCCTTGATGCGATCCACTGTTGGGCCTCGGTCGCATGTCCCCTCCTCACATGCATTCCGCTGCCCGTCTCGTAGCGTCAGCCCACGCACCGGCGAGCTGGGCGCGGAGGTGGGCCTGGCGGGCGTGGTGGTGCTGCCGCTCCAGCCGCCAGGCGCAGAGGTGGCAGGCCGCGAGGGTGACGGTCTCGCCTTCGACGGTGAGTGTGCCCAACTCGGCTACTTGGGTGACTTCCTCGCACTTGAAGCAGAACCCGGTCGTCCAGGCGAAGCGGAGTCGGAACTCGGCCAGCGGGTTCCGGTCACGTCGGAGTCTCACGTCCTGTCGCTCCAGCTCCAGCTCGACCGAGGTAGGGGGAGAGGGATGGAAGAGGTGACGTCGCGGCGCTGGATCTCGCGCTCGATGACGAAGGCGACCTCGGGCCACGGCAGCGCCATCGGTGAGGTGAGGCTCCAGAACCCGTGGCTCGCCCGGACCAGGGCGCTGACCCCGAGCGGTGCCGCGTCGGCGGGAACGCCGGCAAGGATACGACGGAGTATCCCGCCGGCCCCTCGTGCCGCAGGGGCGATGCCGTTACCGACGAGCAGCGTCGCGGTTCGAACGGCGTCGAGCACGTCGGCGTCCATACCGGCCGTCGCGAAGCGGCCGAAGGCCAGCTCCCACCACGGGCGACGGGTGCGAGCCCAGGCCAGGCGCTCAAGGCCGGAGCCCAGGTCCACCGCCATGCAGCTGGGATCCGCAGCATTCCACAGCAGGACGATGTCACCGATGGGAAGGTCCAGGTGTCGGAAGTGCACTGTGAGGCCGCGGACTTCGCGGCGTTGCCAGATGGCGTTGCGGCCATGGATGGTGAGGTGTCTGGCGTGGAGCCCGATGCCGGACAGCACTGTGAGCCAGTGATCGAAGATTTCGGTGAACTCGGCTGTCCGATTGACGGGTTCGATGCGCGAGATGTTGACGAACGAGGTGAGGAACCCCTCCCTCAGAGCGCCGACATGGTCCCGCTCACCGGTCAGTCTGACAACCGGCTGGGGAAGGTAGCCACGGCGGAAGACGTACGGCTTGCCGTCCTTGAGGAGCGGGTCGAGCGCTTGGACGGCGGAGATCGTCAGCTCGGTGTCCCAGCCCCACCGCATGGGCAGCGGCCTCGCACGGGCGACGCCCGCCGCACGGAAGCCACTCTCCAATTGCTCTAGCAGACCAGCCCACTGGAGCGGTCGACTGGCCGGCCGGTACGGCGTCCCCCGGTCGCGGTGGCGGATCTCGAAGCGGCCGTCGGCATGGTGCTCGATGTCCCACTGTGTGCCGAGTCCGAGGCGGTCGCTCAGGAGATTGACCGGCCTGGACGGTGAGTCCGCGGTCAGCACGGCCTGGTCGCCAGAGCGCGGAAGTGCCGCTCGGGGTCGAACCGGCTCAGGCCGATGTCCTGTACGGTCCGCGCATCCAGGTCCAGGCACCGCTCGATCGCTGTCGCAAGCGCCAAGGCCACGTCCTCGTCGTCGTGCTCAGGAACGACTCTGGCAACGGCGCCGGTGCTCTCGCACAGAGCCGCCTCCGCACAGGTGCCGTCTCGCCAGCAGAGCGCGGCGACGGGCGTGCCAGCACGCAGGGACTCCCCGAACACGGCGGCGCCGGCCTCCACGTAGCTTCGTGAGCAGGTGTAGACGTAGACCGAGGCATCGGAGAACGCGGCCGTCTTGGCCACCCCTCCGACTTCACCGACCCAGCTGACGTGATCGGCTGCGAAGAGTGCCTGGTGATGTCGCACGTAGTCGTTGTCGAAGACCGGTCCGACGATGCGTATCCGCCGGCCGAGCAACTGGGCCGCGCGCACCGCGAGGTGCGGCGCCTTCTCCTCGTCGATCCGGCCGAGCCAGACGAGGTCGCGGCCGGGCCTGGCGGGAGGTTCGGCTTCACCGAGCCCGAGGTGGACTGCGTGCTCCAGCACCGGCGTGTGGGCGGCGTACAGCCCCGCCATCTCGGGCGAGTAGCAGTACAGCCGGGAGCGCTTCGCGTCGAAGGCGTCGGCGGCGTGCCGGAAGACCGGCGAGTGCTGGAAGGTCGCGACGTCGCAGTCGAGATCGGCCCAGACCCGACGCCACCCGGGGAGCGATGGGTACTCGTGTCCGACCACGAGCAGGTCGTAGCCGGTGGAACGCAGGTCACGAGTCTGCCGGGTACCCGGCTGGAGGTCCTCTAGGCGGACCGGGCGCAACGCCCAGTCGTCCGCGAGGTTGGTCCTCCAGCCGGGGCCGAGGAGGTGTACGTCGGCGCCTGCGGCTCGGGCGCCTTCCGCCACTGCCCAGAGCCAGCGTTCGATCCCGCCGTAGCCGACGGGTGGGAAGGTGTAGCTGCTGGGGAAGTCGCAGATGCCGACTAACACTTATGCCTCCGTTGTTCCGTCCGCCGAGATCCGGCGGAATCCGAGGTAGGGCACCAGGGCCTCGGGCAGGACGACGGACCCGTCCTGCTGCTGGCACTGTTCGAGAAGGGCGGCCAGGGTGCGGCCGATGGGCAGTCCGGAGCCGTTGAGGGTGGCGACGGGCTTGGTCTTGCCGTGCTCGTCACGGGTGCGGATGCCTGCTCGGCGGGCCTGGAAGGAGCCGCAGTCCGAAACGGAGGAGATCTCGCGGTAGGTCTGCTGGCTGGGCAGCCAGACCTCGATGTCGTAGGTGATCTGGGCGGAGAAACCGAGGTCGCCGGCGGCGAGCTGGACGACCCGGTAGGCCAGTCCCAGCTCCTTGAGGCAGGCTTCGGCGTGGCTGAGCATCTTCTCCAGCTCCGCCTGGGAGTCCTCGGGGTCGCAGATGCGGACCATCTCGACCTTGGAGAACTGGTGCTGGCGCAGGATGCCGCGGGTGTCGCGGCCGTAGGAGCCGGCCTCCGAGCGAAAGCACGGGGTGTGCGCCGTGAGGGCCAGGGGGAGTTCGGCGGGCGGGATGATCTCGTCCGCGTAGAGGTTGGTGAGCGGGACCTCGGCGGTCGGGATCAGGAAGAGCTCACGGTCACCCATACCCGTGGCGAAGAGGTCCTCCTCGAACTTCGGGAGCTGGCCGGTGCCGGTCATGGTCTGCCGGGTCACGAGGTACGGGACCGCGTGCTCGACGTAACCGTGCCGCTTGGTGTGCAGGTCCAGGAAGAGCGTCGCCAGGGCACGCTCGATGGCGGCGCCGGCACCGCGCGAGACGCTGAACCGGGAGCCGGAGAGCTTGCTCGCGCGGGCGAAGTCGAGGATACCGAGGGCCTCGCCGAGGTCCACGTGGTCCTTCGGCTCGAAGGAGAAGGACGGCGGCGCGCCGAAGCGACGGATCTCGACGGCGTGCTCGTCCGAGTTCCCCTCGGGGGTGCTGTCGAGAGGCAGGTTGGGAATGGTCAGCAGGAAGTCGCGCAACTCCTGCTGCACCTGCTCCTGCTCCGCCTCGGCCGATCGGATCTCTTCCTTGAGCTCGCGGGCTCGGTCCTTCAGCGTCTCGGTGTCACCGCCCTGGCGGGCCGCCTGCTGGACCTCCTGGGCGACCCGCTTCGACTCGGCCCGCAGCTCGTCGACGCGGGTGATGAGCTGGGACCGGCGGGACTGAAGAGACTCCAACGCAGAGAGATCCAGGGTGTAGCCGCGGCGGGCGAGGCGGCGGACCGCCTCGGAGCCCATCTCGATGAGGGCGCGGGGATCATGCATGGGAGTCTGTCTCCTCCAGCTGAACGGATGGTTCGTCGAAGGTAGCAAGGACGCGCTCGTCCTCTGGCCGCGACGACCATCCGCCCGCTGCTACGGTCTCCTGCTCCTCCGCGGCCAGGTCGTCGAGCAATGTCCCTACGAGCCTTTCGAGTTCGTCATCCTCGATCCCGACCAGGTACAGGCAAGGCACCTCATCGAAGAAGATCGGCATGGCCCGACCCGGGCCATCGCGCGAAGTCCGTCTCCGCCACCGCAGCACGGCGGCCAGTAGGCCGTGTGCGACGACCACCCGGGGCGACGGCAGGTGGAGCATCCCTCGGAGTCCCACCAGCATTCTGCGGACGGCTCCGCGCTGGGACTCGGCCGCGCCGGGCGGGTGCGCCCATGGTCCGGCGACGACGAGCCAGCGCGCGTACTCGGTGAAGGGTCCGCCTTCGAACCGCCCGTAGTCGACTTCGTTGAGCGCGGGTTCGACCCTGATGGGCCGGTCCGCGTCGCCCATCAACAGCGTGGCCGTCTCACTCGTGCGGGCGAACGCCGAGGCGACCCAGGTGCCCGGCTGAACGGCGGCGACCACGCCGCCGCCGGTCCGACAGGCGACGCGCCCCGCCGGATCCAGCGAAAGATCGACCTTCGGGTCGCCGTTGACGCGGTGGGTCGCGCTGTAGCAGGTACTGGCATGACGCAGGAGGTAGGTGGTCACGCGTGCCCGCTCCTCTCATTCGTCGCCGTGAGGCCGCGGTCGCCGGCCAGCCCCGCGATCACCCGCTCCATCACGGAGGCGCGGTCGTCACCCAGCTCCCGGTAGTAGAGGAGCCCGTCCACGCAGAGGGCGAGGCTCCAGTGCCGCAGCCGACGCGGATCGAGGCCGGCGACTGCGACGGCGATCCCGAAACGCTTGCGGGTACCCGTGCCCAGGTCGTAGTAGACGGTCCAGAACGCCCAGTCGAAGACCTCGTCGCCGACCATCGGCAGGGGGTCCGCGAGGACCGGCTTCTGTTCGTCGTCGAAGAGGACGTTCTCCCGGTAGACGTCCGCATGAAGAACCGAAGCGCGCGCCCCGTCCGGGCGCAGACCGGTGACCAAACCCTCGCCGAGCCCCGCCCAGTCGACCGCCAGCTGGGGGCGTTGGGCCGCCAGACGACGGTGCACCCGCGGGACCAGCTCGCATTCGAGGAAGTCGTGAAGACTGGGAAGCGCTGCGGTTTTGTTGTCCGAACCTCGGCCGAGACGATGCAGCTCCTGCAGAGCGGCGGCCACCGCCTCGAACTCGTGCGTCTCCGGCCCGGCGGAGCCGCCGGGGACGGCGGCGACCACCTCCAGGGCCGCGACACCGAGGTCGTCCGCGCGCTCGATCACCTGGACAGCCGGCCCGGTTGCCCAAATCCCGAGGGCAATCGTCTCGTTGCGATAGCGGTTGTGGTCGGGCCACGCCTTCAACAGAACCTCGCGTCCTCCGGAGCGTTCGTGCGCAACCATCAGCAAGGATGCGTGGCCGGCGTCGTGGTAGCTGCCGAGGGACAACTGCCAGCGGCGTGCGGCCTCGTTGAAGAGCTCGGGCGCGCGGGCGAGCCATCCGTGCACCTCCGGGCCGTAGTGGTCACGTAAGCGCCTCCAGGCGCCGCGCGGGGGCGGGAGCGTGTGCGACTCGGTGCGCATCAGCTGAGCCGGACCCCGTGGTGGACCAACTCGGCAGTAAGTTCCGGGAAGCCACCGAGAGCCAGGGTCACCTGGGCCCGGACCTTCTCGATCTCCGGATCCTCCGCCGCGAGGCGGATCAGGACCTTCCAGGGCTGGTCGAGCCGCTGACCGGTCGCGCTGACCAGGTGCACCTCGGCGTAGCTGCCGGTCTCCTCGTACAGGCGCTGGGCGAGCCGATTGGCTGCCAGGTTGTACAGCTTTCCGACGTGGTAGACGGGGTTCTTGCCGCTGGCCCCTTCCAGGTTCATCGGGCGGAGCGGGGTGATCAGGCCGTTGACCCGGTTTCCGCGGCCGACGACGCCTTCGTCGCCCGACTCGATGGAGCTGCCGGTGTAGGTCAGGTAGAGCTCGTCCTTCTCGGGGACGTCGCGGGCGTTGAGGAGGAAGGTGATCTCGATGCCGGGGAGGTGCTGCTCGGCGAACCGGGCGCACTCGGCCAGGACCTCCTCCTTGTTGGCGAGGTACGCAGCCCGGTGGGGCACGTGCTCGGACTTCTGCGGGACGCACAGGATGGCCTCGGCCTTGGTGCCGTCGAAGTGCCCCATCAGCTTCACGTCGGAGCCGCACCAGGGGTTCGCCAGGGTGAACTCGCTGACGCCGGAGAGGTGGTTGACGAGCGCGTGGGCGAACTGCTCGAACGGGGCCATCGGAGCCCAGCCGGTGCCGAGCGAGGTGTCGTTGGCGAGCAGGGTGTGGCGCTCGCGCAGGTCGTCCACCGAGCGGGGCGCGAACCAGCGCGACCGGTCGGTGCCGCTCTCGTCGGTGACCACCGCGCCGGGGCTGGGATTGCTGGTGATGTTGAAGACCAGGTCGAGGTGGCCGACGAGCTCGGGCAGCCGGTCGTGGAAGAACGCCGTGACGGCCTGCTCGACCAGCTCCCGTACCGGGATGTCCTCGCCGCCGCAGGCGTACGCGGCCCGGCCGTTGACCAGCACCTTCACCGGAGCCGTCATCCGGCCGGCGCCGTAGCGGACCTCGCAGGAGCCGCCGAGCAGCGCGAGCTTGTCGAAGTTGTGGTGGAGCACGGCGCCGAAGCGGTCGAGCGTGTAGCGGCTGTACACGCGGGAGAGCTCCTCGGCCAGGTGGTCGGCGAGGGTGTCGGGGTGGCCGAGTCCCTTGCGTTCCAGCAGGACGAGTTCGGTGGGGAGGTGACGCCCGGTCTCGATGGTGACGCTGCTGTTCTCCGCGGTCGTGCTGACTCGCTGCATGGCGATCTCCTCTTCCGTCGGTTCCGCTACGGCGGGCAGGTGCTTCCGTCGCGCTGATGCGCCGAACACCTGCACCTCAAGGCCGTAGCGGTGTGTAATGGGCGCTGAGCGCTGGGAAACATTCAGCACCGCCGGTGAACGGCCCGACCAGTGCCGGCATTCGGACAGCGACCGCCGTCCACAAGAGACGCCCAGGGGGATCACGTGCCGCGACCGCTGAAGCCTCTGGACCCCACCCGGTCCGCCGCCCACTGGTTCGGCGCGGAGCTCCAGTACTGGCGGAAGCTCAGGGGGTTGAGTCAGGACCGGCTTGGTCAGCTGGTCCATCTGAGTGGGGACCTGATCAGCAAGATCGAGCGGGCGGAACGGCCCTGCAAGCTTCACCACGCCCAAGCACTGGACACGGTCCTCGACACCGGCGGCGTGCTCGCCCGGAGCGTCGCGCTCGCCGAAGCCGAATTGGACAACCGCTCGGGGGAAATGGACAAACGGCGTGGTGCGGCCGTCAAGCCTCCCCGAAAGGATCTGCTCGGGGGCAGGCTGGAATTACCACCCCCAGCCTCCGAGTGGAACGAGTCCGACCCCATGGAACGACGGAACTTCCTCGCCGCGACGAGTGCAGCTCTCGCCGCAGGCCCTCTGGCTCAGCTGCTGACCTCCACCCCGGCTGCTGCCGTACCGGAGGTCGTCCGGCCCGCCGACATGGAGCAGATCCGCACCGCTGCGACCACGCTGCGCAGCTGGGACAACCTCTACGGCGGTGCCGGCGTCGTGCGCGACACGGCGCTCGCTCAACTCCGCTGGGCTGCAGGCCTCCTGAACAGCCGCTGCCCCGATCCGCTGCGGGCTGAGCTGTTCGGCGCCGTAAGCCGCCTGGCGACCGTGGTCGGCGCCTCGGCGTTCGACGCCTTCGCCCACGAAGACGCCCACCGGCTCTTCGCCTTCGCCACCTCGTGTGCCGAGGAAGTGGACAACTGGCCGCTCCGCGCCATTTCCTACAACCTCCGCTCCCGTCAGGCCATCTGGCGAGGCGATCCCGACTCCGGGCTCACGTTCGCCGAACTCGGTCTGGCCCGTGCGGACCGGCTCTCTCCCGCCGAACGGTCCATGCTCCACAACGCCCGCGCCCGTGCGCTGGCGAAGATGGGCCGCACCCAGCAGACCATGGCCGCGATCGGGGCTTCCGACGACTCGTTCGCCGCCATCGCCCCGGCCGCCGAGGGACCGTGGATGGCGTACTACGACAGCGCCCAGCACCATGGGGACACCGGCCACGCACTGTTCGACCTCGCCCTCGCCGGCCACCCGCCGGAGGAGGCGCTCCGGCGGCTGCAGGCCGCGGTCGACGGGCACGGTGAAGGCTTCGCAAGGTCCCGTGCGTTCTCCCGGACCAAGCTCGCCACGCTCCGGATGGCAGCCGGCGACCCGGAGCAGGCCCTGAGCGAGAGTCGTAGCGCACTCGCCGAGGTCAGCGACCTCCGCTCATTGCGGGCCAACCACGAGCTGGCCGAGCTCGGCCGGGTCGCCCAACGCCACCGCAGCCTTGCCGATATCCGGGACCTGCGGGAACAGATCGCCGCTACGGTGGCGGCGTGAGCGACCCCAGTGACTCCCGTTCCGTCCTCCTCAAGGCGTGTGCGGAGGTCGGCCTCTCCGCGGCGGGGGCCGAACCGATCCGGATCGGCGAGAACGCGCTGTGGCGCTTGCCGCTCGGGGTCGTGGCCCGTATCAGTCGTCCTGGGCAATCGACTGCCGCGAGCCGCGAACTGGCGGTCGCCCGGTGGCTCCACGACTGCAGGGTACCTGCGGTACGCCCGCTCGACCACCTCCGGGAACCAGTGGACGTGGACGGCAACCCGGTGACCTTCTGGCACGAGTTGCCCCCGCACCGGCCAGGAGCCGCTGCCGACATCGCGCCGTTACTCCGACGCGTCCACCGACTTCCCGTTCCGGACATCCCGTTGGGTGCCCTCGACCCGTTCGTCCGGCTTGACGCCCGGATCGACGATGCGGCCACCCTCGACGACACTCAGCGACACTGGCTGCGCGGCTGCTTGGCCGAACTCCAAACGGCATGGCGCAACCTCCCCCCAGGCCTGCCCACGAGCGTCATCCACGGCGATGCCTGGCGCGGCAATGTGGCGGTCACACCCACCACGAACTACCTGCTCGACTTCGAACGGACTTCCCTGGGGCCTCCCGAGTGGGACCTCACAGCCACCGCCGTCGGATACGACACCTTCGGCACCGTTTCGGACAGGGAGTACGCCGCGTTCTGCGAGGCGTACGGAGCCAACGTGATGACCTGGGCTGGCTACCCGGTCCTGCGGAGTATCCGTGAGCTCCGGGTCACCTGCTTCGCTCTCCAGCATGCGGCGGCCGATCCGGCTCGACACCAGGCGGAAGCCCACTACCGTCTCTCCTGTTTGCAGGGACAGAAAGGTCCTCGCCCGTGGGGCTGGACAGCTGTCAGCTGAGATGTCGGTGTGAGGGACGAGCCCGACCGCGATGCCTGCACCTGTTCGGCGGCTGCGGAGGCTCCGTACCCGCCCAGCCGAAGTTGGTCACCGTGGTCGGCGCACCTGGTCGGGTGCGACCAGCGGCGGCGGTGTGATGACCGGGGTAGCCGGTGTGCCGGTGGCGCGATTGACGGTGGTGCGGGCGCGGGCTGCCCTGGTGCGCAGTTCGTCGAGGGTGGCAGCTGGTGCGGGGGTGGGGAGGCCCGCGTCGCGGCGGATGCGCCAGGTGAGGACGGCGGCGGGTGAGTCGGCGGTGGTGAGTTCGCGTCGTCCGGTGGCGTTGGTGAGCAGGGTGGTCGGGTTGTGGCCGGCGGCTTCGGCTTGGGCGAGGGTGGCGGCGAGGGCTGCCCAGTTGTCCTCGGCGAGGAGTCGGGTGGCCTGGTCGCCGGGCAGGGTGCGGCGGACGGCGTCGGCCTGCCGGTCGTGGTCGGGCTTCGGGAGGAGCCGTCCTTCGAGGGTGAGGTGGGCGATCGGCTTGGCCGCGTGGCGGGTGTAGGCGGCGCGAAGGTGGTCCGCCGCCGTGCGGGCGGCGTCGGCCTGGTGGCGGTGGCCTTGGGCGGCGTGCCACTTGGCGATCACGATGGCGAGCAGCACGAGGCTGGTCAGGACCGTAGCGGCGGCGGTGCCGTCCTCTCCCCGGCCGGTGGCGGGTCCGGCGTGGAGGAGTTCTCGGGCGGCGGGGCGCATCGCGCGCAGGTCGGCGCCGGCTGCGCGGGTGTGGGCGGTGCGGGTGTACTCCAGGGCTCGTGCGGCCTGGTGGAGTTCCTTCCTGCTGAGGGTCGGGCTGGTGGCGGCGAGTGTGTCGAGGACTTCGAGGCCGCCTCGGATCACCGCCTCCGCGCGGGCGGCGTCCTGGTCGTTGTCGAAGGCCGGGTAGGCA
Source organism: Kitasatospora sp. NPDC058492 (assembly GCF_042720685.1). Taxonomy (NCBI): domain Bacteria; kingdom Bacillati; phylum Actinomycetota; class Actinomycetes; order Kitasatosporales; family Streptomycetaceae; genus Kitasatospora; species Kitasatospora sp. NPDC058492. Next base: position 78,863 of record NZ_JBHXMU010000009.1, on the reverse strand, counting down.
CGTTCGATGGTGGTGCTGGCCCGGTGGCGGCCGTCAGCGGGCCAGGTGCGGGGGTCGGGCGTGGGGAAGGCGGGTTCGTCGACGCCGAGGGCGAAGCGTGCCTGGATCTTCGGCTGGGTGAGGTCGGAGGCGAGCTTGCTGCCGGAGAACCAGATCGGTCCGCTTTTGTCGCCGTTGGGGAGGGCGAACTTGTAGCCGGTCACGTCGCCGGAGGGCGCACGGCGCACGCCGAGGAGAACGCCCTTCGCAATGAGCCGGGCAGTGAACTCCTCCTCGTCCGCGGCTCCGGCCAGTGCCTGGCGTACGGCGGTGCGCAGGCGGTCGCGGTCGGTGCCCTCCCGGCCGAGGCGCTGGGCCTTGTGCAGCTCCTTGCCCTTGGCGCGCTTGGGGATCGCATCCCGGTACTCGCGGGTGCGGGTCTCGGAGAGGTCGCGCAGCCCGTACTGGCTCTCGATCTTGGTGAGCTCGTCCTCGACGCGGTACTGGTCGCCGCGCAGGCGGGCCTGTGTGAGGTCGGCGCGGACGACGGTGGCGAGGATGTGGATGTGGTCGTCGGCGTGGCCCAAGCCGATCTGCTGTGCCGCAGGCGAGTGCTGCAAGCGGCTGCTGTCCGTGCGGATGATCCAGTCCGTGCACGCCGTGCTCCGCAACACGCTGGAGCACGCCGTCCGAGAGGAGCTGATCAACAAGAACGTGGCCAAGCTCGTGAAGGTCCCCGCGCCCGACTATCGGATCGGCAAGGGCCTGACCACCGATCAGGCCAAGCTCGTACTCAAGGAGCTGAGTGGCCACCGCCTGCACACCCTGTACGTGCTCGCGCTGATGCTCGGCATGCGCCGGGGCGAGCTGCTCGGCCTTCGCTGGAGCTCCGTCGACCTGGAGCGCGGCACCCTCACGGTGAGCACCAACCTCCAGCGGGTCGACGGCGAGCTGCGATTCGTCCTGCCCAAGACGCTGTCCTCCGAGCGCACCCTGCCGCTGCCCGCGCCGGTCCTCGCCGCCCTTGTGGACCACCGGGAGCGTCAGGCCGTCGAGCGGGCCGCCGCCGGCATGGACTGGCAGGAGAATGACCTCGTCTTTCCGTCCCGGATCGGCACCCCGTACGAGCCGGACAACCTGCGCCGCAGCTGGCACGCGGTCCGCGGTCGCCTCGGCCTGGACGATCTCCGCTTCCACGACCTCCGCCACACCTGCATCACCCTGCTGCTCGACCTCGGAGTGCCCCCGCACATCGTCCGGGAGATCGCCGGCCACAGCGACGTCGGCGTGACCATGAAGGTCTACGCGCACGCCTCCCTCGCCGAGCGCCTCAAGGCCCTGAGTCGCCTCGGGGAGGCGCTCTCCTCGCGTCGCGATCTGGCTCAGCAGTCCGTTCGGTGCTCGGCGAGACCCACTGGGTCTCGCCGAGCACCGAATGGGGGGCTTCGCGATCAAGACGTGCACTCTGCCGGCAAGTTGGACAGGCTTGACGACCAGATCGGTGCGCTTGCCACCGCACCTGCGGTGGGAAGCGCACCGGGCATAGCCGAGACTGATACGGCATCGTTGAATGCGCGGTAGCCTTACGCGGTGGACTCAATCACGCTGATGGTTCCAGGGGCCGAACGATGAGTGACGACCGGCGTGACCCCTATCCGGGTGACGTCCGAGCCGGCGGCGACTCGCTACGTCATCTCCTGAGTTCGCTTCTTGGATCAGCCCCTGAGCCCTCGCCGAAGCTCAGTGATGACGAGCTCGTCACAGAGATCCGCAAGGCTGCCGCGGTCGCTGATCCCGAGTAACCGAGGCGAGCGTGACATGCGTCCGATCACGGTCCGGTTCGCTCCAGCAGGACGAGATCGCCCAGTTTCTCCCGCAGGAGCCGCAGGGTCCGCGAGGTTGAGCTGCGTACCGTGGCTGGTGAGCAGCTCATGATCTGGGCAGTCTCATCAATGCTCAAGTCCTCCCAGTAACGGAGGAAGACCAGGCTCCGCTGCCTCGGTGTGAGAGTTGAGAGTGCGGCGAGCAGCAGCAGCCGGTCGCCGACGCGGTAGGTCTCCTCCTGTGCAGGCTCCGGTTCGGGCAGCACGTCCTGTGTCTGTTCGCGGGTCCAGCGACGCCCCCTGCGTTCGCTGATGAACAGCCGAACCATCACCGTGCGTGTGTAGGCGGACAGCTCGTCCCGCCGCTCCAGCTGACACCAGTGTCTGTAGAGGGCGATCAGCGTCTGTTGAACCAGGTCGTCGGCCGCGAACCAGTCTCCGACCAGTACAAATGCGTTGCGCCTGAGTGCGAGTCGCGCTTCTTTGACGTACTGAGCGAAGTCATCATCGGGCTGATCATCACGACCTGTCATTCGTTAGTCCCCCCAAAGTCCATGTAAACCCCTAGCCCCCGTAATCCCCGCAAATCCGACGCCGAAAATTTACCTCGTTCCTGAGACAGCGCGCCGACCGGTCAGGCGCGTGTAGAGGGTGAAGCCGCTCGAAGCGTAGGAGCTTGGCCGGGCCCCGCTACTGCCCAGCAGTCAACCAGGCAGTGCTCCGTCCCGCCAGTGGCTTGGGAGTCGAGGCGCCACTAGAGGTGCCGTAAGAGCTGTCGAACAGTGGGGAGTTGGGATGAGGACGCTTGATGAGACGCCCCTGAGCGGGGCCGTTCCCGCGTCCCTGCGGGCTATGGGAAGACTGGTGTCGCCATACGGGCTGGTTTCCCGGCTGACCTGGCTGCCGGTGACCGAAGGGGAACCCGACTTCCCGATTTTCTCCGGCTCCTTGGGAAATCCGGGGGCAGCACTTTCCGCCCAATCAGAGTGGGTGCACGACCCGTCCTCCGGTAACTTTGACGGGGCGGGCGGGGCGCTGGATCGTGAGACGGCGGCCCATCTGGCAGCAGCCGAATCCCTGGAGCGCTACTCCTCGTGTGCCTGGCATCCGGAGGACATGATCTGGGCGACGGCCGCCGAGCTGGGCGAGGATGCCATCCCGCCATGGGAGTGGCCGAATTGCTCGGCGGCTGAGCTCTCCGATCTGCGGAGCGGCCTGGTGCCGACCGACCCGAGGGTGCCGCTGCGCTGGGTCGAGGGCTGGTCGTTCGCGCGGCGCCGCAAGGTGTTCGTACCAGCGGTACAGGTCTATCTGAAGTGTTCTCCGGAGTCCGCGGCTGAGCGCTACCTGCATCCTGTCTCCACCGGCTGTGCCACGCACTCCGAGCCGCTCGCCGCTGTCGCCAACGGCCTCCTCGAAGTCGTTGAGCGGGACTCGATCGCACTGACCTGGTTGCAGCGACTGAGGCTGCCCCGGCTCGAGTTCAGCCTCGACCAACTGGCCTCTGAACACCGGGCGTACGTCGAGCGGGCGAGTTCCGAGAACATCCGGACCCTCCTCTTCGACGCCACCACGGATCTCGGGGTTCCGGTCGTGTACGGGGTTCAGCTGGCCGACCACGACCACACCCTCGCCCAACTGGTGGTCGCTACCTGCGATGTGGACCCGGGCCGGGCGATCGCGAAGCTGTACCGGGAGGCCGCCTCGTTGCGCATCGCGCTCCGCTCCATGTCGGGCAGGAGCGGTCGCCCGGCGTCCCCGGAGGACACACTGAGTGTCATCGGCGGAGCACTCCTGGCCGGGCCGCCGGACCAGCGACACCGATTCGACTTCCTGCTGGAGGGCAACCGCCCGGCCCGGAACCTGGCCGACCTCGCTTGCCCGGCCCCGGGAACGCAGACCTTGCCGTGGCTGCTGGAGCGGCTGGGCCGGGCCGGCTGCGAAGTGGTGGTCGTGGACATCACCACGGACGAGGCAAGGCAGGTGGGGGCAACCGTCGTCCGGGTCCTGGTCCCGCAGCTGATGCCGCTCTCCTTCGCCCACCGGGCCCGTTACCTCGCCCACCCGCGCCTCTACCAGGCACCTCGGGCCATGGGCCACCCGGTGCACGCAGAGAAAGACATCAACCCCGTTCCGCAGCCCTTCGCGTGAGGTCGGATCATGGAAAAGCATCTACTCGTGCTGGCCGCAGGGCCGTTCGGCAAGGACGTCGCAGACCGTCTGAAGCGCAGGTACCGCGTTACCCGGCAGGAGGTCGACTCCGGTACGCACCCGAGCCTGTGGCCACACGCAGACCTGATCGTGCTGGCGACCTCCCACGAGCGTCCGCGGATCGCCGAAGCACTGGACCGGGCCGCCTTTGCCTGGCGCATCCCGTGGATCGCCGTCCACGCCGGTGCCACCGAGGTCCAGTGCGGGCCGGTGGTGGTACCCGGCCGGACCGCCTGCCACCAATGTTTCGTCCGCCGGCGTGAGCAGCACAAACGTCCGGAGCATCCCACCAGCGGAAGCGGTGATCGGCATCCGTCCGGCTACCCGGTCCACCACGTCGGCGTGGCGGCCGCGTTCGCGTGCCAGGCCGTCGACGAGGTGTTCGGCGCATCGGAGGCCGCTGGGATCGGCGGCACGGTGCGGAGATTCGACCAGGTCAGCGGGATGACGAGCAAGGCCACCGTAGTGGCTGTGGACCGCTGCCCGCGATGCCGTGCCCGGGTTGCCGGTGACGAGCTGTGGCGCGAACTCGCGCCGATAGAGGAAGGGCAGAGTCTGTGAGCGGGCAGTCCGTGATCACCGCGGAGACCATCGGCGCGGCTGCACGGTTCGACCCCCAACTGCGCGTTCCGCAGCGGCCGAGGCTCCGTCGCGGGCTTGTGGTCACCTGTGAGTCCGAGCAGGTGGTGGTCGAGGGCGCACCGAAGAAGCAGCTGTTCCGCGGCAGGTCGGCAGTGGATCTGCTTCCCGCGCTGCTGGAGCTGTTGGACGGCAACCGTACCCACACCCAACTCGCCGATGCGCTGTACCGGCCCGAGGAAGTCGTCTTCAAGGCGCTCTCGTTGCTGTGGACCTGCGGAGTCGTTGAGGAGGGGCCCCCACGCGAGCCTCTGGCTGAGGCGGTGGACGACCGGCTCGCCGACTACCTATCGCGGATAGGCAGCGCCACCGAGGCCAACCCTGCCTGGGAGCAGGCGGCCGCGCGGCTCCGGTCCGCCCGGGTCGAGATCTTCGGCGATCCGGCACTTTCCGAGCTGCTCCTGACGGAACTTGCCGGCTCGGTCGGGGCGGAGCGTGGGAAAGGTGCGAACCCATCCGAGGGGACCACCCTCGCGGTGTGGATCGATGCGCCGTACGCCCATGGGGCGCTGTACGAGGACGGCACCGGGCTGCGCCGCTTCCTTGCGGAGTGCTGCTGGGACACCGGTATCCCGCTGCTGCGGCTTCGGGTGGCCGGCCGCCGGGCTGCCCTGGGCCCGCTCGCCGATCCACGGAGCACCCCCTGCCTGGACTGCTTGACCGCAGGCGAGGATAGCGACGAGCGGATGGTGGTCGACGGCGACCACGCCCTCGCCGTCGCGCTCTTCGCCCGGGACCTGTTCGCGGCCGTGTCCCGGACGACCCCCTCGCCCCTGCCGATGCGTTGGCGCGTGGTGGACCTCGAAACCCTCGCACAGAAGGACACCTCGTCGGCGACCCGGCCAGGTTGCCCGCGCTGTTCCGTCGCCGAGGGGCCGATCGCCGAGCGAGCGTCGTTGGCGACCCGCTTCGAGGCCTCGGTGGCCATGCCGCCCAAGGAGTTTGCCGATCTGAAGGCACATCAGATGCACTACAAGCCTTCCAACCTCGCATTGCAGCAGGTGTCGCGGCATTGGCCGGTCGCACCGGCGGTCGAGCTCCCCGCGCCCTCGCATGAGCGCCTGTCGCGAACGGTTGAGTCCACGAAGTTGGACGCCGACGCGCTCTCGCTACTGCTGTCCGTCACCGCCGGGATCAAGGGCGAGAGCGAGGAACGGGTGGCCCGGTGGACGGCAAGCGGGGGCAACATCGGCTCGGTGACCGCGTACGCGGTGATCCGCCGAGTACCCGGGATCGAGCCGGGGATCTACGGTTACGTCTTGACCGAACACCGCCTCGCCCGGCTGTCGTCGAGGACGGACGCGGTCCCCGGGTACCAGCCGGCGACCCTGGTTCTGACCGGCGACTTCCCCAAGGTAGCCCGTAAGTACTCGGCCTTCGCCCTGCGGATCGTCTTGTTGGACAGCGGGTGTGCGCAGGCGACCGCCCGCGAGGTGGCGCGCACCCTCGGGCTGGACTTCGCGTTGCGTCCGCGATGGAACGACGACGGCATCGCGGCGGCTCTCGGGATCAACGCCGACGTGGAGCCCATCACCGCGGTCATCGACCTGGGAGGCAACCAGTGAGCAGTCCGCACGACCTTGCAGCGGAACTCATCAGCGCGTTCCGGACACCCGCATCCCTGGGGAGCGTTCCCAGGCGAAGGCGGTCCGCTCCGGATCCGCTGGGACCTACCGTCCGGTTCGATCCCGGAGATCGCTCCCGCGCGGATCTCCTGACTGTCCTCAAGGCACGGACGTCTGTCAGGTTCTTCGACCCGGGCACGGTCCCCGCCGCGCTGCTGGCCGAGGTGGTCGCCCGTGGCATCGAGGATGATGCCGGGTCCTGGGCGGACGAGCAGGACCACTGCCCCCTGCAGACCGACGTAGTGGCCTTCAGGCTCGCGGGACTGGAGCCCGGTATGTACTCCCTCGACGCGGGCGAGCGCTGCTACACCCGGGTAGCCCAGCTGCCCACCCCCGAGGCGCTGCACGATCTGACACTGCAGTGGGAGTTCTGCGAATCCGCCGCGATCGTGTCGGTCGCGGCGGATCTCGACCGGGCGAGTGAACTGCATGGACCGCACGGCTACCGGATGCTGCTGACCCGGGCATCCGCCGCTGCGTACACGATGTGGCTCGATGCCGTTGCCGCCGGTCTGGTGGGCACCGTCTTCGCGGGCTTCATCCCGGCTTCGGTACGCCTGCCGCTTCGCAGTGACGGGGCCAGCCGGCACCAGATCTTCGCCCTTGCCCTTGGTGGCGCGCCCGTACCGCCACCTCACACGCTCCCGGGGCCGACCGGCCACCGGTGATCCGCACAGAGAAAGGAGGAAGCCCCATGAGCGACTCGAACCCGTTCGAGCTTGACCTGCACACCATGGAACTGCCGGATGACGGCCTGTTCCTGGAGCAGGTCCCGGAGG
>NZ_JBHXMU010000009.1:70633-71708 GCF_042720685.1 Kitasatospora sp. NPDC058492 | reverse complement strand
GGCGTGGCGCTGGGCACGTTCAGCACCACGTCGACCGCTGGGACCGCGTCGTGCCCGGTCAGCAGTGCCGGCAGCGTCATGACGGCCAACTGCACGGGCTAACCAACGACCGGAAGGGAGAAGCCCCATGCCCGAACTGGAACTGTACGCACTCGAGGACTCCCTCGAGATGGAGACGCTCGCCGAGGGCAACGCGCTCGCGTCCGTCTCCACCGCAGGATCGGTCGGCACCGCGTCGTGCCCGGCCACCTCGGCGTCCTCGTTCACCTCGTTCTCCAGCTACACCTGATCATTCGCCGGAGGCATCCGATGAGCGACTCGTACCTGTTGGAGCTTGACCTGCACACCGTGGAACTGCCGGATGACGGCCTGTTCCTGGAGCAGGTCCCGGAGGGCGTGGCGCTGGGCACGTTCAGCACCACGTCGACCGCTGGGACCGCGTCGTGCCCGGTCAGCAGTGCCGGCAGCGTCATGACGGCCAACTGCACCTGACCGAACGGACAACAAAAGAGAAGGGAAGTTGATCCATGGTCGAGAACACGACCGACAGCCAGTTCGACCTCTACGCGTTGGAGGGCGAGCTCGCGATCGAGGAGCTGCCGCAGGGCAACGCCCTGGGCTCCTTCTCCAGCCTGACGTCCGCGTCCAGCGCGTCCTGCCCGGCCAGCTCCGCCACCAGCCTCACCACGGCCTCGAGCGCCGGCTGACCGGTCTGGTGGGACTCCGACTCCGAAGGAGAGGAGGTGAGTACAGATGACCGAGAACACGACCGACAGCCAGTTCGACCTCTACGCGTTGGAGGGCGAGCTCGCGATCGAGGAGCTGCCGCAGGGCAACGCCCTGGGTTCCTTCTCCAGCGCCACCTCGGCGGGGAGTGCGTCCTGCCCGGCCAGCTCCGCGTCCAGCTTCACCACGGCCTCCACCTACGGGTGACAGGTAGCGATTCCGCAACATCCTGAAAGTTAGCGGCCCGGGGGGGACCGCCCCAACGGACCGGGGCCCCCCCCCGCCCCCACGACCCGGGCGGTGACACAAAAAAAAAAAATCAACCCGGAAAAAACCAGGAGGGCAGGGG
>NZ_JBHXMU010000009.1:0-70623 GCF_042720685.1 Kitasatospora sp. NPDC058492 | reverse complement strand
CCACCGCCTCCACCTAGGGGTTACAGGTCGCTTTCCCTAAACAACCTTAATTTTCGCGGCCGGGGGACACGGCCCAAGCGGTCGGGTGACCCCGGCCGTCCAGCAGTCCAGGAGAGGTACAGCAAAGTGATCACTTCGCCGCTGAAACTCCGTGAGGAGCTGGAGGTCATCCACGGCATGGATGACATTCCGTTGATTTTCGATCCGGCCACCGGGAACTACCACCGCATCAGCCGGGCCGGCGAGGTGGTACTCACCTACCTGGACGGAACCCGAACCAGAGACGATCTCGTCGAGCACCTCGCCGGCCACGACCGGCCGCGCTCCGACGCGTTCGGACGGCAGCTGGACTCCTTCCTGGCCAGCCTCGCCCAGAGCGGTCTGCTGGAAGGATCGGAACTGCCGGAGAAACCCGGCAACGGACGCGTGCGCACCTCGATGCTGATGCCGAGGGTGGTTCTCACCAGGTCGCTCCCGGTCGTCCTGGAACCAGTGGCCCGGGTCCTGCGGAAGGTGCCGGCGGCGATTCCGGTTGCGATCGCCGTGATCGGTGCCCTCGCGGGCTACGCGTTCGGACTGCACACCTTCTTCGCGGCGATGCCGCCGCTGAAGGAACTCGCAGGTTTCGCCTTCCCCTTGGCCACCGGCGTGATGCTGCTCTTCGTCCTGGTGCACGAGACCGCTCACGCCCTGGTCGCGCAGGTCCTCAGGGCGCCGATCCGCGGCCTCGGGGTCGCGCTGCTCTTCTACTTCATGCCAGTGGCCTATGTTGACCGGACCGACGCGTACCGGGTGCGCGAGCGGGGCGGACGGATCGTGCTGGCACTCGCCGGAGTTCTGAGCGACGGCTGGTTCTGCGGTGTGGTCGGGATCTTGGCCCTGAACTCGCATGGACTGGTGCAGCACACCGCCGCGTTCCTGCTCGGAATGCAGCTGCTCATGCTCATCGTCAACCTCAACCCGCTGATGCCGAGCGACGGTTACACCGCACTTGAGGCCGCGACCGGCCTGACCAACGCGCGCGGTCGGGCGTTCGCCCTGCTTCGCAGCACTATCAGGCGCCAGGAACTTCCGGCACATCTGCGGAACGTGAGTAGGCGTGCCCGCCTGACCTACATGGCCTACGGCCTGTTCTCGGTGGCCTACGTCTGCTTCCTGGCCCTCTCGACCGTCCAAGCGGTCCCGGTGACCGTGCACCTGGCGCTCTCGGTGGTGGGCCGGTGACCGCCGCTTCCGACGTGCTGCTGACGCGAGTGGGCGGCCTTCCGGCCGACGTCCTGGATCTGGTCTCTCCGGCAGCACGACGGCTGCTGGCCGAACGGGCAGCTGGCTTTGAGGAGTTGGAGAAGCTGGTACCGGACCTCACGAACCTGCTCTTCGCGCTCGTCCCGCAGCTGGACGACGACCCGCTGCTGCGCCGGAATGTCCTGGCCGGAAAGCGGGCGGTCAATCGGATGGCTCCCCTGCCGTGGGACGACGAAACGATGCGGAGGCTGGCGAAGCGGATCCCCGTAGAGCAGTCGGAGCTCATCGAGACCTGGATCGGGCTCGCGGCCGAACACCAGGAGTTGACAGCACGGCTGGGCGAGCAACTCGCTGAGGACCGTGAGCAGGCGCTTCGACGCCTGAGCGGTGCCCGGGAGTCGGCCGGGTTCGCCGAGTCCCTCGCGCTCGCCGCACCGGACTGGATTCTGTACGGGCAGCGCAAGCCGGGCTCGGCCAGGAACCTGAAGACGTTGTACTCCTACGTCGCCCGCGCCGCGGTGAAGACCAGCCCTTTCTCGGGACTGACCACAGTGGGTGTCGCCGGGACCGTCGGCCAGGGGCGGGCCCGCAGCCGCACGTCCGCTGCCACGGCGCATCTGGCCCTGCAGCGCCTGGCGCGCGACGAGCGGACGGCGGGCCTGTGGCAGTACCGCGTTGCCCCGATCCACCCTGGCGGCCCGACAGAACCGGACGGCCTGGTGCTGCACAGCGAGGTGGTGATCACCGAGGGTGTCATCTGGCGTCAGGACCGGGCGGTCGAAGCGGACCACGCGCTCCCTCGGCTGCGCGGGCTGCAACCCCGTGCCGCGCTCGACGACCTGCTCCGCGCCATCGGTGGGGAGCAGCCCTTCGCCCGGTTCCGCCGGCTGCTGGACTCCGGTCTGCTGCATCCGGTTCCGCCGTGGAAGCAGGGTGAGGACCCGTTCCTGGCCCTGGCTGAGCTGGTGGGCGAGGATTCCCCGATCTCCCGGTCCGAACTCGTCCGGGCGCACGAACTCGGCGCTCGTGCCCATCAGAACGCGGTCCCGGGCCGGATCGATGCCGCAGCCGCGCTGCAGCAGACGACCGGCGGCTGGACGGACCACGGCGATCTGGGTGAGCGCAAGCCCAGCGGGCTCATCTATGAAGACCGGGAGACCGACCTCCACCTTCCGGACCCGCTCGCCGTTCCCGCAGTCCGGGCCGACCTGGAGGCACTGGGCGCGAAGGTGCGACCGTACCTCTTCCGCTCCCACATCTACGATTTCCTGCTGGAGTGCTTCCTGGCGGAGTTCGGATCGGGCGGGGTCTGTCGCGACCCTCTGGGCTTCCTGATGCGCCTCACGGTCGACCGGGACTCCAACCCCCCGCTCGACCGTGCGATGACTGCGGACATGATGAGCCGCAGCGAACCGGGGGGGCGGGCCTGGCTGCCCGTTGGGCCGACCAGCGCCCCGCCCACGGCGGGCGTTCTCTTCCAACTGGAGGCCGCCAACCAGGCAGAGGTCGTCGCCGGACGTCACCGGCTGGTCGTCAATCACTTCGGCGCCGGAACCGGCGCGCTGTTCAGCCGGTTCGGCCGGCTGCTCGGCGACGGCTTCCGGCATCGGCTCGCGACACACGTCGAGCGGTGCTGGGCGGGTGTTCGGTGCCGGGAGTTGGTGGCGTGGACGGACTGCAACACGGTGCAGGCGGAGTGCAGCGGGCTCTTGCCCCCGTTGTTGCTACCCGGAGAGGTCGACGCGGACGGTGGGATCACCCTCGACGACACCGTGCTCGTCCACGACCCGGTGAACCACACCCTGTCGTTGTTCGACCGAGCCGGGGAGCCGGTCGGCCTGGCCTACCTGGGCCTGATCCCGCAGCATCTGCTCCAGTCGTACGTCCGGCTGCTGGCGGTGCTGGCCGACCCGTGGGTCAACGGGTCGCCGCACTCGGACTACACCATGACCAAGGCCTTCGAGCTGCGGGCACACTGCGGCGAGGGCGTGGTGGCACTGCCGCGGATCGCCGACCAGCGGGTGATCACGCGCCGCGCGTCGTGGATCGTTCCGGTCGCGGCGATCCCCCGCCCCGACCCGGACTCGCAGGATGACACTGGTCTGGCCGTTCGACTGGACGAGTTCCGCCGCGCCCACGACATGCCCGAGGAGGTGTTCGTCCACCAACTCGGCGGCCCCGGCTTCAGCCTGGCCGGGGACCGGAAGCCGATGTGGGTCTCCCTGGCCGCCCCGCTGTCGGTCGGCGTCCTGTGGCGGTGGCTGAGCCCGGCAACCGGACACGTACGGATCGTCGAGGCGCTGCCGCAGCGCCACCTGCACCCCCAGCGCGATGCTCTCGGTCGGCCGCGGGTCACCGAGCACGCGGCCCTTCTGCACTGGCCCAAGGAGGCGTGACCGTGGACTGGTGGTATGTCCGCGCGTACCCGGGACATCCGGACCTCATGGACGAGTCCACCCGGGTCCTGGTCCCCTGGCTTCGTGAGCGGGCGGTCGAGGAGAGTGCCCCGGCCTGGTTTTTCACCCGCTACTGGGACATGGCGGGTCATCATCTGCGACTGCGCGTCTCTTGCTCCGAGGACGGGGTCGACCGTATCCATCAGCGTCTGCCCGAACTTGTGGATCTGCTGCACTCGTTGCGCCGACAGGCCGTCCCACCGAGGCTGATCCCCACCGGGGTGCCGCAGGGGCTTCCCGCCGTGAAACAGGCCAGAGGCTGCCTCTACGCACCTGAGCTGGCCAAGTACGGTGGAAGGCTCGGGGTTTCCCAGGCCGAGGAGCTGTTCACCGCCTCCTCCCGCTGGTACGCGGACAACGATCTGGCCGCATTGGACCCGCTGTTCGACCGAGCGACGGTCGCGGTCGCCTATATGAGGTCACTCGTCCAGGCGGCTCTGCCTGCCGAGTCCCGAGCCGAGTTCTGGGCGACACATCGCCGCCAGTGGGGCCCGCGGCTCAGGATGGCCGTTACAGCGCAGGACGAGCTGCGCGGCCTCATCTCCGGTACCGCATCAGGGATCTCCCGGGTGTCCGAGGTGGGCGCACGCCTTCGCCGCGGCATCGATGAACAGGTCGGATTTGCGGTGCGGGCCCTTGATCGTGCGGTGGCGGATGGGAACCCGGTCGACCGGCCGACGTTGCTCCTCCACTACCTGCACATGGATCTCAACCGTTGGGGTTTCGTGCCGGCCGAGGAGAGCCTGCTCGGTGTCGTGGCGGCGGCGGGGGTATAGGTTTCCTCCGCTCAATCTACTTGCCAAGTTTGAAAGTAGATGCCAGCCTGGGATCAGTACATGACACAGCTGGATCTCAGTGGTATGCGACGAGAGGCTGACGGGGAATGCCAGCAGATGCTCCGGCGATCCTGTTCGAGAATGTCATCAAGTGCTATCCGGGACCCCGTGGAAAGATCACCGCGGTCGCGGGAATCGATCTGGCCATCCACCAGGGGGAGATCTTCGGGCTACTCGGCCCGAACGGCGCGGGCAAGACCACCAGCATCGAGATGCTGGTGGGCCTGCGCCGCCCGGACGAGGGGAGGATTCGGGTTCTGGGGTTCGACCCGGTGTCCCAGCGGGACGAGATCCGCACCCGCGTGGCGATCCAGCCCCAGCAGGCTGCCGTCTTCGAGCAGCAGACGGTGGCGGAACTGCTGCGAGTCTGGGCCTCCTTCTATCCCGACGCGGACAGCCCTGACGCGGTCATCGCCCGGATGGGTCTCCAGGATTCACGTGACGTCAGGATCGCCAAGCTGTCCGGCGGTCAGCGGCAGCGGCTACTGGTCGGCACGGCGCTGATCTCCCGTCCGAGCGTGCTGGTCCTGGACGAACCGTCGACTGGTATGGATCCCAACGCCCGGCAGGAGCTGTGGGAGGCCATCCGCGGCCACCGCGAAGCCGGCGGAACGGTACTGCTGTCGACCCATTCCATGGAGGAGGCCGAGACTCTCTGCGGCCGGGTGGCCGTCCTGCACAAGGGCTCGGTCGTCGCCTGTGGCACTCCCCAGGACCTGATCAGCGAGCACGCTCCGGAGCGGGAGCTGTACTTCACGGTCGAAGCGGACTGCGACCTGGCGGAACTGCACGACCTGGCCGCGGTGTCACAGGTCACCACGCGCGAGGTGGACGAAGGTGTCCGGGTGGTGGTGCGAACTACGGACTCCGACGCGGTGTTCGGGCTCCTCGCCGGTCCGCTCGGGGCGCGGAGGATCCAGCTGAAGGACGCCGGTCTCGAGGCCGTCTTCCGTCGGCTCACCGGCGTGGCCTTCCACGAGAACACCGAGACGGACCGCGCCGGAAAGGAAGGTGTGCGGGCATGACAAGCACTGCCACGCGCGAACTCGCGATCCTGCAGGGGCGCGAGCTCCTGCGGGACCGCAGGTACTTCTGGTTCGCACTGTTCTTCCCGTTCGGAATGCTCGCGATCTTCCTGGGCATCGGTGCGGTTGTCCCGAAGACGGCGGGCGCGCCGGACTTCCTCCAACTGGTCATCCCGATGGCACTCTTCCTGGCTGTCACCAGCGCGGCCCTGACCGTCACGGCGGGACCGCTGGCCGCGATGCGGACCAGGGGCACCCTACGGCTGCTCGGAACCACTCCGGTGGGGCGGGCGCGACTGGTGTTCACCCACATGTTCGCCCGGGTGCTCATGGTCATGTGCCAGGTCGTCGTGCTGCTCGCCCTCGCGGTCGCGCTCGGCAAGGTGGAGCCGGGCAGGCTGCCGGCTCTCTTCGGTATCGCCCTTCTCGGCCTCGGAATGTTCGGAGGAATCGGCTACCTGATCGGTGGGCGGCTGTCCTCGCCCGACGCGGCCACCAACGTGGGCACACTCGTCCAGCTTGCGACGCTTTTCCTGAGCGGCCTCGCGTTCCCGCTTCAGCTGATGCCGGCCGCCGTCGCCAAGACGCTCGGTCTTCTGCCCACGAGTTTCTTCGCGGACCTGATGATGACCCAGATGTCGGCAGGCAAGCCGTATCACCCGGCGTGGCTCTCTATCCTGGTCGTGGCCACCACCACGGTGACAGCGGTGTTCCTGGCCGTGCGCACGTTCAAGTGGGACCAGGACGAGGAACGGTGATCGTGGTGGACAAGAAGGAAGCGGAAGAATCGCTCGTCGCGGCTGAGGCGTTGGCATCGCGAATGCGTCAGGGAGCAAGGCGGCGATCGGTCGGGGTGTTCCTGCTGGGGCTCACCATGTTGGTGCTGGTCGCGTCGTATGGGCTGCTTGCCCAACCGTCCGTGCGGTACGCCATCCCGGTCGGAATGCTGATCCCGCTGCTGATGCTGGGAATCCACACCGCGACCCGCCCGGTGGTACCAAGGCACCACCGGGCGCTCTACGCGGTTGTCACCTCGTCCGGGGCGGGTATCTACACGCTCACTGTGCTCCTTGGCACGGTGTACTTCTCCGGCCGGGCTGTGTGGTGGCTTCCGGGGGCGGTGCTCTGCGCCGTGCCGTTCTTCGTGATCGGCTGGCTCGAGCGCAGCGCGGGGCACGCCGGGGAAGACAGGCCGTGAGCCACCCGAGAAAGGCGCTCGACGGCGTCATCCACGCGCCGATCCGGCTCTCCATCGTGGCCGCGTTGGCCGCGGTCGACGAAGCCGAATTCAAGTTCGTCCGGGAGACCGTCGAGATCACGGATTCGGCGTTGTCGAAGCAGATCTCGCTCCTGGAGGAGGCCGGATACGTCAAGGTGCGAAAGGCGTTCGTTGGCAAGCGTCCGCGCACCTGGCTCTCCCTCACCAAGGCTGGGCGTGCCGCGCTCGAGCGGCATCTGAGCGCCCTCCGGGAGATCGCTGGCTGGACGTCCTGATGGCGGGTTCGGTCGGTGCTTGGAGAGCAGACCTCCGTCCGTGTCGCGCCTTGACCGAGTTCGCACTCACGATGCGTCGGGCCGCGCGCCGACACGCGGCTGGAACGCGACGTGCTGGAGACCGTTCCCGCCTCCAACCCTGCGAAGACCAGGCGGAGTGGCACTGCGAGTCCGACTCGTCTGCGCCGCTCCTGGAGTCAGCGCTCCAGGAGCGGCGGAGGCCCTGTGTGAGGGCGCGCAGGGTCAGGAGTCCGGGCGCTGCCAGCTGCTGGACGGGACTGACCTGATGGCGGAGTCCATCGCCACCTGCTGCGGCTTCGATTCGGTGGTGTCGCTGGGACGGTCTTCCGACTTCCGGGCTGGCATTACCCCCAAGGAGTACTGCCACGCGCTCTGTGGCCGGGACCAGAGCCGTTGGCGTGAGTGACACCGAGACTGCGCATGGCGATCGTGGGGAAGCACAGCGCGATCAAGTTTGTGGCTTTCATGGTCCGAGCGGGCGTTCGGCCGGTCCGCCTGCCCAGCATGGCGTGAACGGCGTGATGGCGAGAACAGCTGTCTCGCCGGGCCCGCTAGGAGGAAATGGAAACCGTGATCCGGGCTGTCATCGGCTGGGTACGGCGTCTGTGGTGCTCCAAAGGCGACCCAGCCGGCACCATGATCGAAAGAAGGGGTGGTGTGACTGAGGTCACAATCCACAGCCTTTCTGCGGTCCGGTTGGGTGCTTGGAGTTGCTGGGATTCGGAGCCGTTGGCGTCAGCGTTGGCGTCAAACGGCACGAAAATGCCCCCGAAGCGAGCTGCTTCGAGGGCATCGTGCCTGGTCATGCTTTGTGGCCAGGGCCGGGGTCGAACCGGCGACCTTCCGCTTTTCAGGCGGACGCTCGTACCAACTGAGCTACCTGGCCGTACTGCACCGCCTCTTGCGAGACGAGCGATCCCGACGGGACTTGAACCCGCGACCTCCACCTTGACAGGGTGGCGAGCTAACCAACTGCTCCACGGGACCTTGTAGTGGTTTCCCACTAAGGTCTTGCGGCACTGCTTTTTACTACGGTACTGCGTGCCCCCAACGGGATTCGAACCCGTGCTACCGCCTTGAAAGGGCGGCGTCCTGGGCCACTAGACGATGAGGGCTTGCGGCCTGTCCCGCTGTTCCCAGCGTTCGGGGACGTCGAGAAGCATATGGGATGCAGGGCGGATCGCCAAAACGGGTTTCGGCCGGGCGGGTGGGGGCCGCCCGAGGGCCGCTCACGGCGGGGGTCAGGACCAGCCGAGTTCGTCGAGTTCGTGGTCGTCGAAGCCGAAGTGGTGGGCGACCTCGTGGATGACCGTGGTGCGGACTTCGGCGACGACCTGGTCGTGGGTCTCGCAGTGCCGGAGGGTGGGGCCGCGGTAGATGAGGATCCGGTCGGGCAGGACGCCCGCGTACCACTCGCCGCGTTCGGTGAGCGGGGTGCCCTCGTAGAGGCCGAGGAGTTCCGGGTCGGCGGGGTCGGGCTCGTCCTCGACGAAGACGGCGACGTTGTCCATCATGGCCGCGAGCTGCGGGGGAATCTGGTCGAGGGCGTCGCTGACCAGCGTCTCGAACTCGTCCCGGGTCATCTCCACCGGTTCATTGTCGGGTCTGGAGTGACGCTGTGCCAGACGGCGGGAGCCGGTGTTTGATGGGGTTATGGCGACCTCGGACGGCACGGTGGACGGCCCGGCGCGGACCCGGCCGGTGGGCGAAGGGGCGGTCGCCCGGAGACGGCCGCCGGTGTGGCGCGGGCAGGGGCCGGCCGTGGCGGTGATCGCGGTGGGCGGGGCGATCGGGTCGGTGGCGCGGTACGGCGCCGGGCTGGCCTGGGCGAACGGCCCGGCGGCGTTCCCGTGGACGACGCTGCTGATCAACGTGGTCGGGTGCGCGGTGATCGGGGTGTTCCTGGTGGTGATCACCGAGGGGCGTCCGGCGCACCCGCTGCTGCGGCCGTTCTTCGGCACCGGGGTGCTGGGCGGCTTCACCACCTTCTCGACGTACGCGGTGGACATCCGGCGGCTGGTGGAGGAGGGGCGGCTCGGGCTCGGGCTGGCGTACCTGGGGCTGACGCTGCTGGGCGCGCTCGGCGCGGTGTGGGTGGCGGCCGGGCTGACGCGCCGTCTGGTCGCCCGTGCAGGCGGGGGCGTGCGGTGAGCAGGTTGAGCGGGCCGGCGCTGCGGCTGACCGTGCTGGTGGGGGAGAACGACCGCTGGCACCACCGGCCGCTGTACAGCGAGATCGTGCACCGGGCGCGGGCGGCGGGGCTGGCCGGGGCGAGCGTGTTCCGGGGGATCGAGGGGTTCGGGGCGTCGTCGCTGGTGCACACGGCGCGGCTGCTGTCGCTGAGCGAGGACCTGCCGGTGGCGGTGGTGATCGTGGACGAGGAGGAGCGGGTGCGGGCGTTCCTGCCGCAGTTGGACGGGCTGGTGGCGGAGGGCTTGGTGCTGCTGGACCGCTGCGAAGTGGTCAGGTACGTGGGGCGGGAAGGGGCTTCGGGGTGAACTGGCTGCTGGTGGTGGCGGGCGCGGTGGTCGGCGCGCCGCTGCGGTACCTGACCGACCGGGCGGTGCAGGCCCGGCACGACTCGGTGTTCCCCTGGGGGACGTTCGCGGTGAACGCGGTCGGCTGCACGGTGCTCGGCCTGGTGACCGGGGCGGTGGCGGCGGGGGCCGCGTCCCCGCAGGTCCAGGTGCTGCTGGGGACGGGACTGTGCGGGGCGCTGACCACGTACTCGACCTTCTCGTACGAGACGCTGCGGCTGGTCGAGACCGGGGCGGGGCGTTTCGCGCTGGCGAACGTGGTGGGCAGCGTGGCGGTGGGGCTGGCCGCGGTGTACGCGGGGGCGGGGCTGGCCTCGGCGTTCTGGGGCTGAGCAGGCCGCCGGTCTGCCGGTTCGGCGGGCTGTGGCGGAGGCGGCCCGGGCGCTTCCTGGCGCGCTGCCCGTGTCCCGTCGGGGCGGGCGCGCGTTGGGCACCGAAAAGCGGCCGCGCGAGCAGTGGGCGGCCCGGGTGGGGCGGTGGAGAGGGAGCTCGGTGGCTTCGGTGCGGGCGGTTCGGGCGGTGGTGCGTACGGCTTCGGCGCGTGCGGTTTCGGCGCGTACGGCTTCGGTGCGTGCGGCGGCGGTGCTGGCGGTGGCCGGGCTGGGGCTGACGGGGTGCATGTCGGTCGGTCCGGAGGCGGAGGTGAAGCGCGGGGTGGCGCCGGTCGGGCAGGTCGGTCCGGCGGGCAAGCCGGGGGTGACGAGTGGGCCGTCGGCCTCGCCGAGCGGCGCGCATCCGGGGAGTGCGTCCGGGCGCCCGGAGCGTCCGGGGGGCTTGCAGGGCGAGAACGCGCCGGCCGGGGCGACGGCCACGGCGGCGGGCGAGGTCGCGCCCGGCGTGAACGGCGCGGCCGCCGGCGTGGTCCCGGTGCCGGGGGCGCCCGCCGTGGACCCCGCGCCGGCCGGCACCGGCGCGAACGGTTCGGCGGGGGGCGTGAGTGCCAGCCCCGCGCCCCGGCCGGGCGGCGGCGCGTCGGCCGGTACCGGCGGTGCGGCGGGTACCGGGGGCGCGGGCGGGGCCGGCGGCACCGGTGAGGGCCGCTCCGGCGGTACGGCGGGCACACCGTCGGCCACGCCGAGCAGCCGCCCCTCGACGTCCCCCGAGCCCGAGCACACCTCACCGGCCGCGACCGTCCCACCGACCCCGGAGCCCTCGGCCGGTAACTCCGGTTCCTCGGCCCCGAGCCCGCATGCGGGTGGGCATTAGCGGTCTGGCCAGGGCATTTGCCTCTGATCCCGAGGTTCGTCTATGGTGGTAGATCGTTCGTTTGATTCATTTGACTGGCGCCCTATTCCCATCTGGCGCCCTTGGCGCGTTCCGGCGATCCGTGGCTGACCGCATAGAGGCGGTTGTGAAACAGAACCCCCGGACTTTGGCGCGTGCCACTTCCGGAAGGTTTTACATGTCTCTCGTTGACGACGCCCGCTTCGCCATGCCCGCGAGCGAGGCCGCCGCCGATGTCACCGACACCGCCGACACCCTCACCGACACCGTCGAGGCCGTTGAGGCCGTCGAGCCCACCGACGCCGACGTCGAGCTGAACGCCGACGCCGTCGAGGCCGAGGAGCCCGCCGAGCCCACCATCACCTTCGGCGACCTGGGCCTGCACGACGACGTCGTGCGCGCCCTCGCCAAGCGCGGTGTCACCACCCCGTTCCCGATCCAGGCTGCGACCATCCCGGACGCCCTGGCCGGCAAGGACGTGCTGGGCCGTGGCCGTACCGGCTCCGGCAAGACCCTCAGCTTCGGCCTGCCGCTGCTGACCCGCCTCGCCGACGGCGAGCGCACCAAGCCCAAGCACCCGCGCGGCCTGATCCTCGTCCCGACCCGCGAGCTGGCCATGCAGGTGGCCGACGCCCTGGAGCCGTTCGGCTCGGTGCTCGGCCTCAAGCTCAAGGTCGTCTGCGGCGGCACCTCGATGTCGAACCAGATCTACGCGCTGGAGCGCGGCGTCGACGTCCTGGTCGCCACCCCCGGCCGTCTGCGCGACCTGCTGAACCGCGGCAGCGCCAAGCTGGCCGACGTCCGGACCGTCGTGCTCGACGAGGCCGACCAGATGGCCGACATGGGCTTCCTGCCCGAGGTCACCGAGATCCTCGACCAGGTGCCGGCCGGTGGCCAGCGCCTGCTGTTCTCCGCCACCCTGGAGAACGAGATCGACACCCTGGTCAAGCGCTACCTGAAGAACCCGGTCACCCACGAGGTCGACCCGTCGGCCGGCGCGGTCACCACCATGACCCACCACATCCTCGTGGTGAAGCCCAAGGACAAGGCGCCGATCACCAACGCGATCGCCGCCCGCAAGGGCCGCACGATCATCTTCGTCCGCACCCAGATGGGCGCCGACCGCGTCGCCGAGCAGCTCATCGAGGCCGGCGTGAAGGCCGACGCGCTGCACGGCGGGATGACCCAGGGCGCCCGTACCCGCGTCCTCGGCGACTTCAAGGACGGCTACGTCAACGTCGTCGTCGCCACCGACGTCGCCGCCCGCGGCATCCACGTCGACGGCATCGACCTGGTCCTCAACGTGGACCCGGCCGGCGACCACAAGGACTACCTGCACCGCTCCGGCCGCACCGCCCGGGCCGGGCGCTCCGGCGCCGTCGTCACCCTGGTGCTGCCGCACCAGCGCCGCGGCGTCTTCCGCCTGATGGAGGACGCGGGCGTCGACGCCTCGCGCCACATCCTCGACCACGCCTTCGACGCCGAGGTCGCCAAGATCACCGGCGCCCGTTCGCTGATCGAGGTCCAGGCCGAGAGCGCGGCCGGCATCGCCGGTGCCGCCGAGCGCGAGCTCGCCGACATGACCCGCCAGCTGGAGCGCGCGCAGCGCCGCACCACCGAGCTGCGCGAGGAGGCCGACCGCCTGGCCGCGCGGGCCGCCCGCGAGCGGGCCGAGCTGGGCATCGAGGACGAGGCCCCGGCCGCCGAGGCGGGCGACGAGGCCGCTGCGGAGACCCCGGCCACCGAGGTGCCGGCTCCGGCCGCCGCGCCGCAGGCCGAGGAGCGCACGACTTCGTACCGCGAGGCGCGCACCGAGCGTCCGGCCTTCAACCGCGACCGTGACGACCGTGGTGGCCGTTCCGGTGGCTTCAACCGTGACCGTGACGACCGCGGTGGCCGTTCCTTCGGTGACCGCGATGACCGTGGTGGCCGCTCGGGTGGCTTCAACCGCGACCGCGATGACCGTGGTGGCCGTTCCGGTGGCTTCAACCGTGACCGTGACGACCGCGGTGGCCGTTCCTTCGGTGACCGTGACGACCGTGGCGGCGCCCGCTCGGGTGGCTTCAACCGTGACCGTGACGACCGCGGTGGCCGTTCCTTCGGTGACCGTGACGACCGTGGCGGCGCCCGCTCGGGCGGTTTCAACCGTGACCGTGACGACCGCGGTGGCCGTTCCTTCGGCGACCGTCCGGCCCGCACCGGTGGTGGCTTCGACCGCGACCGTTCCGGTGGCTTCAACCGTGACCGCGACGACCGCGGCGGCCGCTCCTTCGGCGACCGCCCGGCCCGCACCTTCGGTGACCGTCCGTCCTTCGGCCGGGACCGTGACGAGCGCGGCGGCAGCAACAACCGTCCGTTCGCGCGTCGTGACGACCACCGCTCCGGCGGCCGTCCGCAGGCCTCCGGTGGTGGCTTCGGCCGTGACCGCGACGACCGTGGCGGCGCCCGCTCGGGCGGCTTCGACCGCGACCGTTCCGGTGGCTTCAACCGCGACGACCGCAAGCCGCGCTGGAAGAACTGACGCCGTACGGCCGGTGGTTGACCACCGGCAGCTGAACAGCTGAACACACACGACGGGCCCGCTCCATGCACTGGAGCGGGCCCGTCGCGTTCCCCCGATACCCCCCAGGTACCTCCCCCGGTACCCCTCGCGCCCCCGAGGTGTTGTTCTGTGGCTGAGAATAACCTGTGGCGCGGCCCGGCGGAAGTCCCGTAGCGTCCCGGACATGAGCAGCAGACTGCATGACGTGGCCCGGGTGAACGAGGAGATCGCCGAGCGGGGGAGCTACCGGGCGGCCGGAGGCGAACTCGTCACGGTGGGGGAGCAGTTGGCGGCCGCCAGGGCCGGCACGGTGTCGTACGCGCCGCCGGCGCTGGACGCGCTGCTGCGGGGCGGGGGCCCGGGGCCAGGGCCGGATCGGCCCGGTGGGCCCGTCGGGGCGGTGGAGGTGACGGCCGAAGGCAGCATCGAGGCCGCCCGGCGCCTGGTCGAGGGCGGGGCGGGCCCGGTCGGGGTGCTCAACTTCGCCTCCGCGCGCAACCCCGGCGGCGGCTACCTGCGCGGCGCCCGCGCCCAGGAGGAGGACCTGTGCCGCAGCGCGCTGCTCTACACCTGCCTGCTGGAGGCGCCGGACTACTACGAGGCGCACCGCGCCTCCACCGACCTCCGGTACAGCCACCGGGTGATCGTCTCGCCCGACGTACCGGTGATCCGCGGCCGGGGCGGCGACCTGCTGGCGCGGCCGTACCCGGTCACCTTCCTGACCTCGCCCGCACCCAACGCGGGCCAGCTGGAACGGCGCTCGGCCGACGTGGACGTCCGGGGCGTGCTCGCCGAGCGGGCCGTCCGGGTGCTCGCGGCGGCGGCCCGGCACGAGGTCCGCACGCTGGTGCTCGGGGCCTGGGGCTGCGGGGTGTTCCGCAACGACCCGGCCCAGGTCGCCGAGGCCTTCGAGGGCGCGCTCTCCCGGTACGGGGCGGCCTTCGAACAGGTGGTGTTCGCGGTCTGGGACCGCTCACCGGTCTCGGCGAACCGGGCCGCGTTCGAGGCGCGGTTCGGCGGGGCGGCGCAGCCCGGCGCGGCGGTGCGCTGAGGCCGCCGCCGGGTGCCGCCGGTGAGGCCGCCGAGGCCGGTGAGCGGGCTGGCGCACGGCTCGCGCCGGGTGCCGCTACCGCTTGCGGGCGGCCAGCGCCGTCGCGGCCGTCGAGGCCGCCGCGACCACACCGGTGACGGCGAAGACCGACGGCCAGGCGCCGATCTTCTTCGCCAGCGGATGCGAGCCGCCGAACGCCGCCACGTACAGGCCGGTCAGCGCCGCCGCAGTGGCCGCGCCCGAGCTGCGGTGCCACTGCGCGGCCGCCCCGGCACCGGCCACCGCCAGCACCGCGCCGCCCAGTTCGCGCCGGCCGCTCCAGCGGGCGACGCCGTAACCGCCCACCAGGCCGCTCGCCGCGGTCAGTGCGGCGGGCGCGGCGGCCGAGAGCACGTTGGGGACCTTCGCCATCGTCGACTCCACTCGTAGAGGTTGTCCCGACTTCCTGTTCCGGCTTCCGACCATAGCCCGCCCGCCCCGCGCCCGTCCGGGCCTCCCCGCCGTCGGGTCCTGCTGCCGTCGGGTCCCGCCGCTTTCGGGCCTCCCCGCTTTCGGGTCTCCCCGCGGGCGCGTTACCGGAACGCCTGTTCGGCGGGTTGTGCCGGCACCGTGCGGGCCAGCCGCTGCGCGGCCTCCGCCGGGGGCAGCACCCGTTCCAGCCGCAGGTCGCCCGGGACCTCCTGGAGGAGCCGCCCGGCGGACCAACTGCGCTCGTACGGCGGCGGTTCCAGCACCAGGGTGCGCACGCCGTCCACCACCGGGATGTCGCTGGGCGTCCCCTCGTTCCACAGCCACGAGCCGTCCGGGGCGACCAGGTTGAACGCGCCGGTCGCGACCACCCGGCGGTCGTCCGGGACCGCGGTACGGGCCAGCGCCACCACCTCCGGGTCCGGCCGGGTGCCCGGCAGGTGGCCGCCGCCGATCAGCACCTCGGCGAGCAGGGTGTGCAGTTGGAAGGTGTCGCCCAGCCCGTCCATGCGCAGCAGGTAGCCGGTGCCGGTGGGGCGGTCCAGCACCAGCAGCGGCTCGTCGTCGAGGACCAGCGCCAGGTGCGCCAGGCCCTTGAAGTCGTGCCGCCCGCCGTCGTACCGCTCGAACAGCTCCAGCAGCACGTCCGTCACGCCCGAGGTGCGCGCCTCGCGGCGCACCGGCGGGTGCGCGTACACGGCCCAGGCGGCCCGCTGCCACAGGTGCAGCGTCCACCAGCCGACCACGGCCAGGTGCGCGTGCCACGCGTCCAGGTGTGCCGGATCCGCGACCCGGTCGTGCGCCTCGACCGGGTCGTCGCCCTCCGGGTCCGGCAGCGGGCCGCCGCCGGTCTGCGCCCACCGCCGCGTCAGCCGCTGCGTGCCGGTCAGCGCCCCGCGCAGGCCTGCCAGCACCGGGCCCGCGCAGCCGACCGGGTCGGCGCCGTTCTCCACGCAGGCGCCCACGACCATCGCCAGGTGCGCCCGGGGGAACGGCGGGGCGCCCGGCAGCAGCGCGGCCAGCCGGGGGCCGGCTGCGGCGGCCTCGGCCGGACCGGCCGACCCGAACAGCCCGCCCACCAGCGCCAGGGCGGGGCCGAAGCGGTCGTCGTCCCCGGCGGCGGCCACCGCCTCCAGCCCGGCCACCGCCTCCAAGAGGGTGGGCTGCTGACGGTGCGGCGCATCATGGTCGGAAGACACCGCCGCAGCATAGGCGGCGCTGCGGGTGGGCCCGGTGGCGGGTGCCGGGTCGGCTGCCGGGCCGCGGCCTTCGCGCCGCACCGCCCCCGACCCCGCCGTCCACCAGGGGGAGGACACCGGCCCGCCCGCCCAGTGGTGGCGCTTCGAAGGCCAGGAGCAGGTGCGTCCCCGGGCCGGTCAGGCCGACAGGTTGGTGCGCAGGGCGGTCAGCTCCTCGTCGGTGACGCCGTGGGCGCGGAGGTAGGCGGGGAGGGAGGAGTGCCGGGTGTGGATCCAGCCGAGGGCGGAGGCGAGGAGTTCGGCGGTGACGGGGCGGGAGACGCGTTCGGTGCCGGTCTCGTCGACGTAGGGGGTGGGGCCCCGGTCGAGGCCGAGGCCGACGTTGGAGAGCAGGAAGTCGGCGGTGACGTCGGCCTCCGAGGCGCCGAGCAGGGACTGCAGGACGGCGATGGTCAGGCCGGTGCGGTCCTTGCCGACGGCGCAGTGCACGAGGGCGGGCAGCGCGCCGGGGGCGGCGAGGCGGCGGACGACGGCGGCGAGGGACGGGCCGGCGGTCCGGGCCATGAAGGGGTAGAGCGCCGCCTGGTCCTCGGGCCAGGGCTGGTCGACGTCCTCGCGGTTGGCGGGCAGGGTCGGCAGGTTGAGGGCCTCGTGGTCGAGGCCGTGCCGCAGGTCGGGCCAGACCTCCAGCTCGACCGGACTGCGCAGGTCGAGGACGGTGCGCAGGCCGAGGGCCTTGAGGCGCCGGGCGCCCTCGTCGGTGAGGGTGTGGAAGGAGCCGGAGCGGTAGAGCACGCCCCGCCGCAGGGCGCCGATCCCGCCCGCGTCACGGAAGTTGCGCACACCGGGGATGTCGATGAAGGCGTCGGTCATGGCCCCACGGTACGGGCGGCGGGCGGGCCGGCGGAAGGAAACCGGAGGGAACCTTTCAGCGCCCGCCGGAGACGTCCAGGAACGCGTTGGTGGTGTACGAGGCGGCGGGGGAGAGCAGGAAGAGGATCGCCTCGGCGACCTCCTCCGCCCGTCCGCCGCGCCGCATCGGCAGTCCGGGGGCGACCCGGTCGACCCGGCCGGGCTCGCCGCCGAGGGCGTGGATGTCGGTGTGGATCAGGCCGGGGCGGACGGCGTTGACCCGGATCCCCTCGGCGGCGACCTCCAGGGCGAGGCCGCGGGTCATCGAGTCGACGGCGCCCTTGGCGGCCGCGTAGTCGACGTACTCGTTGGGCGAGCCGAGCCGCGAGGCGGCCGAGGACACGTTGACGATGGCACCGCCGCGGCCGCCGTGCCGGGTGGACATCCGGCGGACGGCCTGGGCCGCGCACAGGAACGGGCCGGTGATGTTGGCGGCCCAGATCCGGTTCAGCCGGTCCTCGTCGATGTCCTCCAGCCGGCACTGCTTCTCCAGCGTGCCGGCGTTGTTCACCAGGCCGGTGAGCAGCCCGAGTTCGGCGTCCACGGTGGTGAACAGCCGCTCCACCTCGGCGGTGCGGGTGACGTCGGCCCGGACGGCGAGCGCGGTGCCGCCCTCGGCCCGGACGGCGTCCACCACGGCGGTGGCCGAGGCCTCGTCCGTGCGGTAGTTGACGCAGACCCGGTAGCCGCGCCGGGCGGCGAGCAGGGCGGTGGCGGCGCCGATGCCGCGGCCGGCGCCGGTGACGATCAGGACGCCGTCGTCGGGGATGGTGGTCGACATGGTCGGTACGCTACCCGGCGGGCCGGCCGGGGCGGGCCCCGGCGCGGAAATCGTTCGCCCGGAGCGGCCCGGACCGGCGAGGATGCGGTAGCGGCGCCACCACCACCCTCACCGCCACCACCCTCACCGCCGGCACCGTCCTGCCAGCCGGCCGGTCGAGAGGAGACCGACGATGCCCGACGCACCCGCACCCGCACCCGCACCCGCCGTCCCCGGCACCGTCCTGCTCTCCGGCGTGGTCGGCTCCACCGCGTACGGCTTCGCCCACGCCGGCTCCGACGTCGACCGGCTCGGCCTGTACGCCGCCCCCACCGAGGAGCTGCACGGTCTGCACCGCCCGGCCGAGTCGCACGTCACCACCGGGCCCGACGTCACCCTGCACGAGGCCGCCAAGTGGTGCCGCCTGGCGCTGTCCTGCAACCCGACCGCCTCCGAGCTCGTCTGGCTGCCGGACGACCTGTACGAGATCCGCACTCCGCTCGGTGCCGAACTGGTCGAGATCCGCTCGAGTTTCCTCAGCGAATCGGCCGTCCGGAAGGCCTATCTCGGTTACGCAGAGCAGCAGTTCCGCAAACTGCTGACCCGCGACACCACCGACCCGGTCACCCGCGGCCGGGCCGCCAAGCACGCCCGGCACCTGGTCCGGCTGGTCGCGCAGGCCGTCCGGCTGCACGAGACCGGCCACAACCTGGTCCGCCTCGCCGACCCCGGACACGTCCGCGACCTCGGCGAACGCATCGCCGACCGCCCCGCCGTCGCCGAGTCCCTGCTCGCCGACGCCGCCGATCGCCTGGCCCGCCCCGGCGTCCTCCCCGCCGCCCCGGACCCGCGCCCCGCCGAATCCTGGCTCCGCCGCGTCCGCGCCGCCCACTACGCTCCGCCCCCCGCCCCCGGCGCGCCCGCGCAATCCGCTGGCGGAGCCCTGCGCCCCACCGGGTAGGATCACGGTGGCCCTCCCCAACCGGGACGAGGGCCACGGGCCACTAGCTCAATTGGCAGAGCTGCGGACTTTTAATCCGTAGGTTCAGGGTTCGAGCCCCTGGTGGCCCACCGAACCGAGGCCAGGTCAGAAAACCTCTGACCTGGCCTTTTGCATGTCCGCGACCGGTGAACGCACTGCGGCACCCCGGCTGGTCGAGTAGCCGGGGTGCCGCAGTGTGGTGCGGGTCGTGGGCGGGTCAGGCCGCGGCGCGGATCGGGGCGCCGGTCTGGTGGAGGTGGGTGAGGATCTCGCGGTACGAGCGGAAGAGGCCGGTCTCGTAGTAGGCGATCTCCTTCTCGGCGCAGAAGTCACGGGTGAGGACGGCGGCGCGGCGCAGGGCCGGGGTGGGCATGCTGGGGAAGAGGTGGTGCTCGACCTGGTAGTTGAGGCCGCCCATCAGGGCGTCGATGAAGTAGCCGCCGCGGACGTTGCGGGAGGTGAGGACCTGGCGGCGGAGGAAGTCGAGCCGCATGCCGGGCGTCACCATCAGCATGCCCTTGTGGTTGGGGGCGAAGACGCAGCCCAAGTAGACGCCGAGCAGGGCCTGGTGGACGGCGAGGAAGGCGAAGGCCTTGCCGACCGGGAGGGCGGCGAAGACCAGCCCGAGGTAGGCGGCGAAGTGGGCGACCAGCAGGAAGCCCTCCAGGTACGGGCGCTTCATGATCGGGCTGCGCAGCGCGCGGAAGCTGTTGTAGCTGAGGTTGAGGCCTTCGAGCAGGAGCAGCGGGAAGAAGAGGAACGCCTGGCGGCGGCCGATGAAGCGGGCGATTCCGCTGGCCCTCCTGGCCTGGTCCTGGGACCAGACGACGAGGTCGGGGGAGACGTCCGGGTCCCGCTCCTCGTGGTTGGGGTTGGCGTGGTGGCGGGTGTGCTTGTTCATCCACCAGCCGTAGCTCATGCCCATCAGGAGGTTGGCGACGATGCGGCCGCCGATCTCGCCGGCGCGGCGCCCGGTGAACACCTGGCGGTGCGCCAGGTCATGGGCCATCAGTCCGAGTTGGGCGAAGACGATGGACATCGCGGCGGCCAGGCCGAGTTGGAGCCAGGTGTCGCCGAGGGCGAACATGGCCCACCAGCCGCCGAGGAACGCGGCGAGGACGAGGCCCGCGCGGACGGTGTAGTAGACCGGGCGTCGGTCGAGCAGGGCCTCGGCGCTGATCCGGCCGAGCAGTTGGGCGAAGTCGCTCCCGCCGGTTCCGGGCGGGGCGGTGTCCGGTGGTCCGGCGGGCGGCTGCGGCCGGGTTTTCGCGGTCGGCGTCCCCGCGGTATCGGTGGTCATGGTGCTGAGTCTGGTCTAGCGAACGGGCCTTGAGAAACGGGGGCATCCCCCTGGGGCGGGGTGAGGATAACCCCCGGACCGTCCCGGGCGGCGGCGGACGTGCGGCGCGTGGTGCCGGATGGTGCCGCTGGGGCGGGGCGAGGTGGCGTAGGTCACGTCGTAATCGGCTGGTTTCGGGCGTTCTGTGGCGAGCTTGCGCCGTGGTGGCCGGGGTTGGTGGTGGACCGGAGGTCGGTGACCGCGTCGGGCCTAAATATGATCGGAAGCCACGTTCATCGGTTTGTACCGATGTTCGTATGTGCAACCTGGGAACGGCTCCGACCGTCTCCCTGTGTGCGGTGCGCCAGATCGTCCGGGGCGTCGCTTCCGTCGGTGAAAGGTACGCGCATGTCAGGTCAGTGGGGCGAGGGCCCGGCTCGGGGGGAGAACGCACCCGGCGCGCTCACGACGGGGAGCGATGGATCCGTGCCGCCGCCGCGTACCGGCGGCCGGGCGGAGGCCCGACGCGCCGCCCAGGGCAAGGGCGCTGGCCGCGCTGGCAAGGACGGCGGCAAGGACGGCGGCAAGGACGCTGGCAAGGACGGTGGTCGGGGCGCTGGCAAGGACGGCGGCAGGCCGGAGGCGGCGGCCGGCGGCGGCCGGGCGGCGGCGCGCAACAGCCGCAAGCCCAAGAAGAACGTGAAGAAGATCGTCGCCTGGTCGGCGGCCGGTGTGCTGGTGCTGATCGCGGGCGCCGGCGGGGCGATCTACTTCAAGCTGAACGCCAACATCAAGTCCTTCGACGGCGACGCGATAGCCACCGACCGCCCGCCGGAGGCGCAGGCCGACGCGGACGGCAACAAGCCGGTCAACGTCCTGCTGATCGGTTCGGACAGCCGCGGCGGCAACAACTCGGACCTCGGCGGCGGCGAGGACGGCGGCGCCCGCTCGGACACCACGATCCTGCTGCACGTCTACGCCGACCACAAGCACGCCGTGGGCATCTCGATCCCGCGCAACGCGAAGGTCCCGATCCCGCCCTGCAAGCTGCCCAACGGCAAGTGGACCAAGGGGGCGTCCAGCGACCTGTTCAACGCGGCCTTCTCGGTCGGCGGCAGCGACGGCGGCAACCCGGCCTGCGCCCAGAACACGGTGGAGAAGCTCACCGGGATCCGGGTCGACCACACCATCGTGGTCGACTTCAACGGCTTCTCCGCGATGACCAAGGCCGTGAACGGCGTCGACGTCTGCCTGCCGAAGGCCATCTACGAGGGCGACGTCAACCCCAACCTGCACAAGAAGGGCGACCTCGTCCTGCCGCAGGGCAAGCAGACCGTGCAGGGCCAGCAGGCGCTGGACTACGTGCGCCTGCGGCACGGCATCGGCGACGGCTCCGACATCGGCCGGATGAAGCGCCAGCAGGCCTTCCTCAGCTCGCTCGCGAGCAAGGTCAAGAAGGACGGGCTGAGCCCCACCAACCTGCTGCCGCTGGCCGACGCCGCGACCAAGTCGCTGGTGGTCGACCCGGGGCTGGCCTCCGCGGACAAGCTGCTCTCCTTCGGGCTGTCGCTCAAGAACATCGACATGCACGACCTCAAGTTCGTGACGGCGCCCTGGCGTTACCGCACCCAGGACAAGGACCTCGACCTGGTCCAGCCGGACGCCAACAAGCTCTGGGAGACCCTCAAGGCCGACCAGACCATCGACGGGCAGAACGCCACCGGCCAGCAGCCGGACGCCGCCGCCAGCCCGAGCGCACCGGCCGCGTCGCAGTCGGCCGCGTCCAGCGCGCCCGCCGCGCCGGTCGCGGACGCCGGTAACTCGTCGATCAAGGTGGCGGTCTACAACGGGACGACCGAGAACGGCCTGGCCGGCAAGGCGACCGCGCAGCTGAAGGCCGCCAAGTTCGTCGCCACCACGGCGGGCCAGGCGGCGAGCACCAAGTACAAGACCACCATGATCGAGTACGGCTCCGGGCAGAAGGCGAACGCCGACAAGGTCGCCGCGCTGTTCCCGGGCGCCAGCGTCGAGGCCGGCAACTCGGCGGGCGTGACCCTGATCGTCGGCAAGGACTTCTCGGCGGCCAACGGCGGCGGCGCCACCGGCCCGGCCGCCGGGACGGGCGGCGCGGCCGCGAACGGCACCCCGGCGCCCCCGGCGCCGCTGCCCACCACCGTCACCAACGACGCCCGCTCGGCGGACGACGACATCTGCGCGAACACCACCTACGGCAGCGGCGGCTGACCGCACCCGAGCCGTGGGGGCTGACCGCACCCGAGCCGTGGGGACGACCCCCGGGCCGGCGCCGTCCAGGGCGCGCGGGCCCGGGGGTCGTGCCATGGTGGCCGGAGAAACCGGGGAGGCGCCCGGCCCGGGCGACCTGAGGGACGGGGGCCCGACGCGCGGGACCCCGGTACACCGGACCCGGCCCACGGACAAGGGGGGCGCGCACCGAAAGGCGGACCCCCATGCCCGAGATCGCCCTCCAGTTCGACATCGCCGCACCCCGGGCCGTCGTCCTCGCCGCGCTCAACACGCACGGCGGGCTGACCAGCTGGTGGACCACCGGCGTGGACCGGGAGGGCGACGTCCTGCTGTTCGACTTCCCCGGCGTCCCCGAGCCGTTCCGGCTGCGCCGCGAGCGGGCCGACCTGGACCGGGTGGTGTGGGCCAACGCCGGGGCCTTCCCGCCGCACTGGGCCGGCACCTGGATCAGCTGGGACCTCGCCGACCAGCCCGGCGAGCCCGGCCGCACCCGGCTGCTGTTCCGGCACGGCGGCTGGCAGCCGGGCAGCGAGGACGGTGTCCCGCTGGTCGCCGGCACCTGGGCCGAACTGCTGGTCCGGCTCAAGGACTACGCGCAGAGCGGCAAGGTGCAGCCGTACTTCGTCACGGCCCAGCGGCACGACGCCGCGTGAACGGCCCACGCGGCGGCGTGAGCGGCACGACGCCGCGCGAACGGCCCGCCGGCGGCCGAACGGGCCCCGGGCCCGTCCGATCGCCCGCCAGGGCGCCGTCCGGTGGCGGGATCGCGGCGCCGGGCCGATGGTGGGCGGTGTACCCGCCGTTCGCGCTGACGGCCGGCACCGGCAGCCCGGCACCGGGCGGCCGGGACCCGCCCGCCCCGACGACCACGCCGGCGACCACTGCCTTCGGGAGGCCCAGCAATGCCCGTAGTCACCGCTCCGTACAAGCCCGGCACCCCGTGCTGGATCGACCTGATGGCGAGCGACCAGCAGGCCGCGCTCGACTTCTACCGCGACCTGTTCGGCTGGCAGGGCGAGGTCGGCCCGGCCGAGTTCGGCGGCTACGCCGTGTGCATGCTCAACGACCGACCGGTCGCCGGGATCATGGCGCGGTCCGCGCCCGAGGGCCAGCCGCTGCCGCCCGTCGCCTGGACCACCTACCTGGCCTCGGACGACGCCGACGTGAGCGGGGCCGCCATCGCCGAGCACGGCGGCACGATCCTCTACCCGGCGATGGACGTCGGCGTGATCGGCCGGATGCTGGTCGCCGCCGACCCGACCGGCGCGGTGTTCGGCGTCTGGCAGGCGATGGACTTCATCGGCGCGGGCGTGGTCAACGAGCCCGGCGCACTGGTCTGGAACGAGCTCAACACCGCCGACACCGACGCGGCCGGCCGCTTCTACCTCCCGGCGCTCGGGCTGCGCCCGGCGACCATCCAGGGCATGGAGGGGTACTTCTCGCTCAACGCCGGCGACCGTACGGTGGGCGGCATGCAGCCGATCCCCAAGTACCTGGGGGCGGGCACGCCCTCGCACTGGATGGCCTACTTCTCGGTGGACGACACCGACTCCACCGTGGACGCCCTGGTCAAGGCGGGCGGCTCGGTGATCCAGCCGCCGTTCGACATGCAGTCCGGCCGGATGGCGGTCGTCCAGGACCCGCAGGGTGCGGTGTTCGCGGTGGCGGAGGCCGCCGAGGCGCAGATGCCCGACTCGCCGTAACAGCAGCCGGGCACCCCCGCCGTGCCGGCGCCGGGCACCCCCGGGCCCACCCGGCCACCCACGAGCACCCGGGCAACCGGAAGCCGCCCTTCCCGCGACGCGCCGCCGGGAAATGGGCGGCTTCCCCGCGTTCCCGGGTAAGACTGCACCCATGCTGGGGCTACCGGACGACATCCGCGCTTTCCTCTTCGACCTCGACGGGGTCCTCACCCAGACCGCCAAAGTGCACGCCGCGGCCTGGAAGGACACCTTCGACTCCTTCCTGCGCGCCGAAGCCGCCCGCACCGGCGGGCAGTTCGTCCCCTTCGACGCCGTCACCGACTACGACACCTACGTGGACGGCCGCCCGAGACTGGACGGCACCCGGGCGTTCCTGCACAGCCGGGGCGTCGACCTGCCCGAGGGCACCGACGCCGATCCGCCCAACACCCCTACCGTGCACGGGATCAGCCGGGCCAAGAACGACACCGTCCTGCGGCTGATCCGCGAGCAGGGCGTCCAGCCGTACGACGGCTCGGTCGCGTACGTGCACCGGCTGCGCGCGCTCGGGCTGCCCAGCGCCGTGGTGTCCTCCAGCGCCAACTGCCGGGACGTGCTGCGGGCGGCGGGCATCGAGGGGCTGTTCGACGTGATCGTGGACGGCGTCGTCGCCCAGCGCGAGGGCCTGCCCGGCAAGCCCGCCCCCGACACCTACCTGTACGCCGCCCGCACGCTCGGCGTCGAGCCCGCGCACGCCGCCGTCTTCGAGGACGCGCTCGCCGGGGTGGCCTCCGGCCGGGCGGGCGGCTTCGGGGCCGTGGTCGGGGTCAACCGCACCGGGCAGACCGCCGAACTGCGCCGGGACGGCGCGACCGTGGTCGTCGACGACCTCGCCGAACTGCTGGAGGAGCAGGCATGAGTGAGTGGAGCGGGGTAGTCGCATGAGTGAGCGGAGTGAGCTCATCATCGAGAGGCGCGCGTGCCGGTCATCGGCTGCCGAGCGGAGCGAGGTGGGCGCATGAGTGGCTTGGACAACTTCTCCGTCGACCCCTGGCTGATCGCCGAGCAGGGTCTGGACCTGACCGCGATGGCCCGCGCCGAGTCGCTGTTCGCGCTCTCCAACGGCCACATCGGCCTGCGCGCCAACCTGGACGAGGGCGAGCCGCACGGCCTCCCCGGCACCTACCTGAACGGTGTCTTCGAGCTCCGCCCGCTGCCGTACGGCGAGGGCGGCTACGGCTACCCGGAGTCCAGCCAGAGCGTCATCAACGTGACCAACGGCAAGATCATCCGGCTGTTGGTCGACGACGAGCCCTTCGACCTGCGCTACGGCGAACTCATCCGCCACAAGCGCTGGTTGGACTTCCGGGAGGGGATGCTGCACCGCGAGGCCGAGTGGACCTCCCCGGCCGGCCGGACCATCCGGGTGCGCTCCTCCCGGCTGGTCTCGCTCACCCAGCGCGCGGTCGCCGCGGTCGAGTACAGCGTCGAGGCGGTGGACGGGCCGGTGCGGATCGTGCTCCAGTCCGAGCTGGTCGCCAACGAGCAGCTGCCCGGCGGCCCCGAGGGCGATCCGCGGGCCTCCGCCGTGCTGGAGGCGCCGTTGCAGCCCGAGGTGCACCACGCGAGCGGCACCAAGGCCGTCCTGGTGCACCGCACCCGCTACAGCGCGATCCGGGTCGCCGCCGGGATGGACCACGTGATCGAGGGCCCGGAGGAGCTCGAAACCGTCGCCGAGGCCGAGGCCGACCACTGCCGGATCAGCGTCACCACCGTGCTCCGGCCCGGACAGCGGCTGCGGCTGGTCAAGTTCATGGCCTACGGCTGGTCGGGGACGCGCTCGTTGCCCGCCGTCCGGGACCAGGTGGAGGCCGCGCTGACCGCCGCCAGGTACACCGGCTGGGACGGTCTGGCCGCCGAACAGGCCGACTACCTCAAGGAGTTCTGGGAGACCAGCGACGTCGAGATCGAAGGCGACGTCGAACTCCAGCAGGCCGTCCGGTTCGCCGTCTTCCACGTCCTCCAGGCCGGCGCCCGCAGCGAGGAACGGGCCATCCCCGCCAAGGGGTTGACCGGCCCCGGCTACGACGGCCACAGCTTCTGGGACACCGAGACCTTCGTCCTGCCGGTGCTCACCTACTGCCTGCCCGGGGCCGTCAACCAGGCGCTGCGCTGGCGGCACACCACGCTGCCGCTGGCCCGCGAGCGGGCCGCCCAACTCGGCCTGGCCGGAGCGGTGTTCCCCTGGCGGACCATCCGCGGCGAGGAGTGCTCCGGGTACTGGCCGGCCGGTACCGCAGCCTTCCACATCGGCGCCGACATCGCCGCCGCCGTCGCCCGCTACGTCCGGGCCACCGGGGACGCCGAGTTCGAGCGCGCGTACGGGCTCGAACTGCTCGTGGAGACCGCCCGGATGTGGCGCTCGCTCGGCCACCACGACGTCTCGGGGAAGTTCCGCATCGAGGGCGTCACCGGCCCGGACGAGTACAGCGCCGTCGCCGACAACAACGTGTTCACCAACCTGATGGCGCAGACGAACCTGCGCGCCGCCGCCGAGGCCGCCGCCCGCCACTCGCACGAGGCCGCCGAACTCGGCGTCGACACCGAGGAGACCGCCGCCTGGCGGGACGCCGCGGCCGCGATGTACATCCCGTACGACGAGGACCTCGGCGTGCACCCGCAGGCCGACGGCTTCACCCACCACCAGGTCTGGGACTTCGAGCACACCCCGCCCGAGAAGTACCCGCTGCTGCTGCACTACCCGTACTTCGACCTGTACCGCAAGCAGGTGGTCAAGCAGGCCGACCTGGTGCTCGCCATGCAGGTCCGCGGCGACGCGTTCACCGACGAGCAGAAGGCCCGCAACTTCGCCTACTACGAGCGGCTCACCGTCCGCGACTCCTCGCTCTCCGCGTGCACCCAGGCGGTGATCGCCGCCGAGGTCGGCCAGCTCGACCTCGCGTACGACTACACGGCCGAGGCGGCGCTGATGGACCTGCACGACCTCGGCGGCAACACCCGCGACGGCCTGCACATGGCCTCGCTCGCGGGCGCCTGCATCGCCCTGGTGGCGGGCTTCGGGGGGCTGCGCGACCACAGCGACTCGCTGTCCTTCCGGCCCCGGCTGCCGGGCGGGCTGATGAGGCTCGGGTTCTCGCTGATGGTCCGCGGGCAGTTGCTGGGCGTCCAGATCACCCACGAGGGGACGACGTACGCGCTGCGCCGCGGCGAGGTGCTGCACCTGTGGCACGACGGCGAGCCGGTGCAGGTGAAGGCCGGGCAGCCGGTCACCCTGCCGACCACCGCGCCGCCGGCCCAGGAGCGGTGCGGCCAGCCGCCCGGCCGCGAGCCCGCCCGGCGGCAGGCGCAGGCGGGCCTGGTCAGCGGCAAGCTCGGGCAGCAGGACCACCTGGCGGCGGAGTAGCCGCGCCGGCCTGTCGTTCACCTGTTCGGGCCCGCTCCGGGTGCGGGGCGGGCCCGGCCGTCGGAGGGTGCAGGTGTCCTGCGGCAGCGGGCGGCCGGTGATTGGAGAGCACCCGTGGCGAGCGTGGCCGAACAGATGGTGGAGGTGCTCCGGCAGGCCGGGGTCGAGCGGGTCTACGGCGTGGTCGGAGACAGCCTCAACCCGGTCGTGGACGCGATCCGGCGGACCGACTGCATCAGCTGGGTGCACGTGCGCAACGAGGAGGCGGGCGCCTTCGCGGCGGCCGCCGAGGCCGAACTCAGCGGCCGGCTCGCCGTCTGCGCCGGCTCCTGCGGCCCCGGCAACACCCACCTCGTCCAGGGCCTGTACGACGCCCAGCGCAGCGGCCTGCCGGTGCTGGCGCTCGCCTCGCACATCCCGTCCGGGCAGATCGGCACCGGCTTCTTCCAGGAGACCCACCCCGAGCGGGTGTTCACCGACTGCAGCTCCTGGTGCGAGATGCTCTCCACCCCCGCCCAGCTGCCCCGGTTGATGCGGATCGCCATCCAGCACGCGCTCGGCTCGCACGGCGTCTCGGTGCTGGCCTTCCCCGGGGACGTCGCCGCGCTCCCCGCCGCCGGGCCCACCGGGACCAGCCACTTCCTCACCGAGCAGGCCGTCGCCGCGCCGCCGTGGTCCCAGGT
This sequence comes from Kitasatospora sp. NPDC058492, assembly GCF_042720685.1. NCBI lineage: Bacteria > Bacillati > Actinomycetota > Actinomycetes > Kitasatosporales > Streptomycetaceae > Kitasatospora > Kitasatospora sp. NPDC058492. The sequence goes on along the minus strand of NZ_JBHXMU010000009.1, from coordinate 42,538 downwards.
GCAGGAGCTGGCCCGGCTGCTCAACGCGGCCCGCAAGGTCGCCCTGTTCTGCGGCGCGGGGGTGCGCGGGGCGCACGGCGAGGTGATGGAGGCGGCCCGGGCCCTGAACGCGCCGGTCGGGCACTCCCTGCGCGGCAAGGAGTGGATCCAGTACGACAACCCGTACGACGTCGGCATGAGCGGCCTGCTCGGCTACGGCGCCTGCCACGAGGCGCTGCACTCCGCCGACCTGGTGCTGCTGCTCGGCACCGACTTCCCGTACGACTCCTTCCTGCCGCAGGCGCACACCGTCCAGGTCGACCACGACGCCACCCGGCTGGGCCGCCGCACCGCGCTCGAACTGGCCGTCCACGGCGATGTCGCCGCCACCCTGCGGGCCGTCCTGCCGCTGCTGGACGCCAAGCGCGACCGCGCCTTCCTCGACGGGATGCTGCGCAAGCACTGCCGCTCGCTGGAGGACGTGGTCGGCGCCTACACCCGGGACATCGAGAAGCACCTGCCGATCCACCCCGAGTACGTCGCCTCGGTGCTCGACGAGGTGGCCGCCGACGACGCGGTGTTCGCCGTGGACACCGGCATGAACAACGTCTGGGCCGCCCGCTACCTCCAGCCGAACGGCCGCCGCCGGGTGATCGGCTCCTTCCTGCACGGCTCGATGGCCAACGCCCTGCCGCACGCCATCGGCGCCCAACTGGCCTGCCCCGGGCGGCAGGTGATCGCGATGGCCGGCGACGGCGGGATCGGCATGCTGCTCGGCGAACTGCTGACGGTGGCCAAGCACCGGCTGCCGGTGAAGACCGTCGTCTTCAACAACGGGGTGCTCGGCATGATCAAGCTGGAGATGCTGGTCTCGGGCTACCCGGAGTACGAGATCGACAACGGGGACGTCGACTACGCGGGGATCGCGCGGGCGATGGGCATCCCGGCCAAGCGGGTCACCGAGCCGGGGAGGGTCCGGGAGGTGCTGGCGGAGGCGCTGGAGCGGCCCGGCCCCGCCCTGGTGGACGTGGTCACCGACCCCAACGCGCTGTCCATCCCGCCGTACATCACGGCGGCCCAGCTGAAGGGCTTCGCGCTGGCGGCCGGGCGGACGGTGCTCTCCGGCGGGGTCGGGCGCATGATCGACCTGGCCCGCAGCAACCTGCGCAACATCCCGCGGCCGTAGGCCCTGTCCGAGAGAGGGGGACTCCGGGCCCTCTTGCCTCTGAGGCAAAAATCTTGCCCGAGCGGCACGGCGGGTGTCCACTGGTCACATGACCACCAGCCCGACCGGGGACGCCGCCCCGGAAGACCGGCTCGACGACCAGGAAGTGGTCGGCCTCGCCGCCCGCCTCCGGGAACACCGGCTCAGCAGCCGCCTGACCCTCGAAGTGGCCTCCGCCAGGGTCGGGCTCTCCCCAGCCTATCTGTCCCGGCTGGAGACCGGCCGCCGCCAGCCCTCCCTCCCCGTCCTGCTCGGCCTCGCCCGCGCCTACGGCACCTCCGTCTCCGGCCTGCTCGGCGAGACCATGGCCGAACCCGACCCGGTCGTGCGCGGCGGCGCCATCGAACCCGGCCGCGCCGGCGGCTGGGGCTACCGCCGGGCCGGCGCCCCCGGCCGGGCCATGCAGGCGCTGCGCGTCCACGTGCCCCCGGGCGTGCAGGACACGGTGGTCCGGGTCCACCCCGGCGAGGAGTGGCTGTACGTCCTGCAGGGCCGGCTCAAGCTGACCCTCGGCGACCGCGTCCACCGCCTCGACGTCGGCGACTCCGCCCACTTCGACTCGCTCACCCCGCACTGCATCGCCGCCGACGCGCCGGACGGCGTCGAACTGCTCTTCGTCCACACCCTGCTGCAGAGCCCCGGCGGCGAACTCTGCCTCGGCGGCCCCGCAGCAACCCACTGACCCGACGTCAGAACCCTTGGAGGAGATCCCTCATGGCCGATCCCACCAGCCCCGACCAGGCCGCCGCGGCCACCGCCCCGGCCGCTCCGACCCCCGCCCCGCTGACCGTCGACGCCGGCATCTCGGCCAACCGCCGGGTCGGGGTCCGCCTGGTGATCTACACCGCCGGCATCCACGCCGTCGCCGGCTTCATCATGCTGCTGTTCGAACTGGGCAACCGCAACAAGTAGTCCACCGGGGCGGTCGCGGCCCTCACCGCTCGCGCAGCAGCTCGCAGAGGGCGTCCAGCGCCGCCGGGAAGGCGTGCTCGGGCGGGGACGCGTAGCCGATCACCAGAGCGGGGGCGGCGTCCGGGTCGGCGGCCGACCGGTCGGCGAGGTGCCAGGACAGCCCTTCGAGGGCCAGGCCGGCGGCCTCGGCCCGGGCCAGCAGCTCAGCCTCGGACGCGGAACCGGGCGGCAGTTGGAGAACGGCGTGCAGCCCGGCGGCGATCCCGGTGACCCGCACGCGCGGGGCGTGCTCGGCGAGCGCGGCGACCAACTGGTCCCGTCGGCGCCGGTAGTGCAGCCGGCAGCGGCGGACGTGCCGGTCGTACGTCCCGGAGGTGATCAGCTCGGCGAGGGTCAGCTGGTCGAGCACCGGGGACATCGTGTCGGCCAGTCTCTTCAACCGGGCCACCGGCTCGACCAGCGCGTCCGGCAGGGCCAGCCAGGCCAGCCGCAGGCCCGGCGCGAGGCTCTTGGCGGCCGTCCCGGCGTACACCACCCGCTCCGGGTCGAGCGCCTGCATCGCGCCGACCGGCTGCCGGTCGTAGCGGAACTCGCCGTCGTAGTCGTCCTCGACGACGTACCCGTCCCGCTCGCGCGCCCAGCGCACGGCGGCGGCCCGCCGGTCGGCGGCCAGCGGCGCACCGGTGGGGAACTGGTGCGCGGGGGTGAGCAGGACGGCCCCGCACCGGCCGTCGAGCCGCTCGACCCGGGCGCCCGCCTCGTCCAGCGGCACCGGAACGGTGGCCAGCCCCGCCGCCCGGGCGACGGCGTGCTGCGGCGGCAGCCCGTACTCCTCGACCGCGAGGGCGCGGTCCCCGCGCTCCCGCAGGGCGGCGCAGAGCAGGCCCAGGCCCTGGGAGACACCGGTGCAGATCAGCAGGTGGTCGGGGTCGGTGCGGACGCCGCGGACCCGCGCCAGGTAGTCGGTGAGCGCCCGCCGCAGCTCGATCCGGCCGAACGGGCTGCCGTAGCCGAAGGCCTCGTGCGGCGCGGTGGCGAGGGCCCGGCGGGCGGCGGCGAGCCAGGCGGTACGGGGGAAGAGCGAGAGGTCGGGCCGCCCGGCCATCAGGTCGTGCCGGACGGTCCGCCGCCCCGCTGCGGGCCGGGCGGCCCGCCGGCTCCGGCCGGGCGCGGCCCGCCGGGCGACGGTGGTGCCGGAGCCCTGCCGGGAGGTGAGCCAGCCCTCCGCGGTGAGCTGCCCGTACGCCTCGACCACGGTGTTCCGGGCGATCCCGAGGTCCTCGCCGAGGGCCCGCGAGGACGGCAGCCGGGTGCCGGGCACGAGCCGCCCGTCCTGGACGGCCTCGCGCAGCGCGTCCTCCAGGGCGGCCCGCAGCCCGGCCCCGGCGGCGCGCCGCTCGGTGAGGTCCAGGTGCAAGTCGCCGCCGAAGGAAGTCCAGGAGCTGCTCACGGGCCCGATTATCGCGCGGCCCGGCATCCTCGACCCCGGGGTGGGGGCGGATCAGACCGACAGGTAGACCGCGCTGCCGACGCCGGCGAGGAAGCAGTAGAGCGCGAACGGCGTCAGGCTGCGGGTCTCGAAGTACTTGGTGAGGAAGCGCACCGAGACGTAGCCGGCGACGAAGGCGGCGATGCTGCCGGCGACGACCGGGCCGAGGACGGCGGAGTTCTCCGGCTTGAACAGCTCCGGCACCTTCAGCACGGAGGCGGCCAGGATGACCGGGGTCGCGAGCAGGAAGGAGAAGCGGGCGGCGTCCTCGTGGTGCAGGCCGCGCAGGATGCCGGCGCTCATGGTGACACCGGAGCGGCTGATGCCGGGGAAGAGCGCGAGGATCTGGGCGGCGCCGATCCAGGCGCCCTGGACGAAGCTGAGCCGGGCGAGGCGGTGGTCGGAGGCGATCGCCGGGTCGAGGCCCGGTTCCTCGGTCGGCGGGGCGGCGTGCCCGGCCCGCCGACGGCCGGTGCCGCCGCGCTTGAGCCGTTCGGCACCGAGCAGCACCAGCCCGTTGAGGGCGAGGAAGACGGCGGCCGGGACGGGCTTGCCGAGCGCGTTGCGCAGCGCCTTCTCCAGGGCGAGGCCCGCCACCCCGACCGGGATGGTGGAGATGATCAGCAGCCAGGCGAGCTTCTCGTCCCGGCTCTCGACCCGGCGGCGGCGGATCGAGCTGAAGAAGCCGCCGATCACCCGGACCCAGTCCTTGCGGAAGAACACCACCAGCGCGAACGCGGTGGCCAGGTGCAGGCCGACCAGGACGGCGAGGTAGGAGGAGCCCTCGGCGGTCATGTCGAGGTCCCGCTGGATCTTCCCGCCGATCAGGGCGGGGAGCAGGATGCTGTGGCCCAGGCTGGAGACCGGGAAGAGTTCCGTCACACCCTGCAGCAGGCCGACGCCTATCGCTTCCGGGTAGGTCAGGGTGGACATCGCGCACCTTCGCTCGGGGGTCTGGATCCGGGGGAGCCCCGCGAAGCTACTACGGGCATGTAGACGCCCGGCAGCCCCGCCGCCAGAAGTTCATCGAGCGGACGTCTGGGCGCCACCGCCACCGCTGCCGGTCAGCCGTCGTCAGCCGCCGGACCGCGCCGCCGACCCGCCTCCGCCGAGCGGCACCCGCCGCCACGCCCCGCCGTCGGCGGGCACCGGAGCGGGGGCGAAGTCGTAGCGCGGCCCGTCCGGCCCGAGCGCGAGCAGCGAGATCGAGGAGGACCCCCAGATCCGCCCGTCGCCGAAGTCCCGCCGCTGGATCAGCGCCGCGTCGTCGTCCAGCGGCAGGCCGTCGCCCGCGACGATCGGCAGCCAGTCGCCCCAGGCCCGTTCGGCGGGCCCGTCGCCGGTCGGCTCCGGCCGGGGCGCGGCGGCGAGGCGGGCCCGGAAGCGGTCGGCGCGGGCGGCCATCAGCGCGCGGATCCGCTCGGAGGCGGTCCGGTTGGCGGCCGTGCCCTCCAGCCCGTCGTTGAGCACCACGCTGAGGCCGACCGGCAGTTCGCGCTCCTCCAGCCGGCCGCCGCCCCAGCTGGCGACCCGGGCGCCGTCGGGCCGGACCAGGACGAGGTGGAACGGGTCGTACGGGGTGAGGTCGAGGTGGCCGATCCCGCCGTCCCGGACGGCGGTGAGCGGCAGTTCGCCACGGGAGAGCCGGGTGTCGGCGGGGGCGAGCGGCCCGAAGCCGTTCAGCAGGCAGGCGGCGGTCCGCCGCCCGGGGTCGACGGCCAGCCAGGTGCCGCCGGCGGCGAGGTCGAGTCCGCCGACCAGGGCCGGCCGGTCCGGCCAGTGGTGGTCCGGCGGCAGCCAGCCGCGCCCGAGGTACTCGTCCCGGACGGAGAGGAGCAGCACCGGCACGGCCGCTCCCGGTTCGATGCTGACGAACGCCGTACACACGATCGCGGCCCCCTGACCTCGCCCGGCGGGGGCACGCGTGGTGGCGCCCCCGCGGTCGATCCTCGCACTCCCGTTCGCGCGCCGGGAGTGCGCGTCCGCGCCCGGAGGCGCCCCAGGGCCCTCCCTTTTCGGCCGCCGCCGTGGCACACTCGCCCCACGGCCGGGCGCAGGCCGAAGTGGCCCAGGATTTCGCGGTTCAAATGCACCAGGGAACAGGTCCACCAGGTCCCTAGGCTGGTGGCCATGACGACGAACGAGCACCAGCCGACCGAGGCCCCGGTCCCGGCCCCCGCCCAGCGCCTCGCGCTGCACAGCCTGGCCCCCGACTTCTACCAGGCCATGATCGCGGTGGACCGCGCCGCCCGGAAGGGCATCGACCACACGCTCGCCGAGCTGGTCAAGGTGCACGCCTCGATGATCAACGGCTGCGCCTTCTGCATCGACATGCACAGCACCGACGCCCTGAAGGGCGGCGAGCAGGACCACCGGCTGCTCTCCCTCCCGGCCTGGCGCGAGACCCCCTGGTTCACCGCCCGGGAGCGGGCCGCGCTGGCCCTCACCGAGTCGGTCACCCTGCTGACCCAGGGCCACGTCCCGGACGCGGTCTACGCCGAGGCCGCCGCCCAGTTCGACGAGACCGAGCTGGCCCAGCTGATCGCGCTGATCGTCACCATCAACGCCTGGAACCGGATCGGGGTGGCCTCCCGGCTCAGCCCGGCCGCCAAGTGAGGCCCGGGGACATGACGAACATGGCGAACATGGCGGACATGGCGGTCGTCCAGCAGGAGAAGGCCCGGCTGCTCCGGGAACTGCACCGGCCGGGCGAGCCGCTGGTGCTCGCCAACGTGTGGGACGCGGCGAGCGCCCGCCTGGTCGCCGCCGCCGGAGCGCGGGCGGTGGCGACGGCCAGTGCGAGCGTCTCCTGGTCGCTCGGCAGCCGGGACGGCGGCGGCGCCGACCTCGAACAGGTCCTCGTACGGACGGCGCAGGTGGTCCGCGCGGTGGACCTGCCGGTCACCGCCGACCTGGAGAGCGGCTTCGCGCGGACCGCCGCCGGCGTCGGCGAGTCCGTCGCCGCGCTACTGGCCACCGGCGCGGTCGGCGTCAACCTGGAGGACGAGGGCCGGCCGGTGGCCGAGGCCGCCGAGCGGATCGCGGCGGCCCGGGCGGCGGCGGACGCGGCGGGCGTGCCCGCCTACGTCAACGCGCGCACCGACGTGTTCCTGCACGGGATCGGCGCGCCGGAGGGCCGGCTGGACGACGCGGTGCGCCGGCTGCGGGCCTACGTCGAGGCGGGTGCGGACGGCGTGTTCGTGCCCGGTGTCGCGGACCGGGAGACGATCGCCGCGCTGGCCGCGGCCGTCCCGGTGCCGCTGAACGTGCTGGCGGGGCCGGGCGCGCCGTCCGTCCCGGAGCTGGCGAAGCTGGGCGTGGCCCGGGTGAGCCTCGGCCCCGGGCTGGCCGAGGTGGCGTACGCGGCGGTGCGCCGGGCCGCGGCGGAGGTGTACGCGAGCGGCACCTACACCGCCTTGGAGGGCGGGCTGACCTACCAGGAGCTGAACGGCCTCTTCTGAGCGGGCTTCGGCCCGGTCCGTCCAGCGCTGAGCGGGCCCGGCGGCGCTGGGCAGGGCGGTCCGGCGGCGCCGGGTGGTCCGGGCAGGCCTGCGGCGCGGGCCGGGCGGGCCCGGGAACGGCGAAGCCCCGGTTGCCGCCGACGGGGGTGGCGGCAACCGGGGCGGTGCCCGGTGGGCGTGGTCAGCCGATCCGGGTCAGTCGATCCGGGTCAGCCGATCTGACCGCTGAGCCCCGGGTGGGTCATCTGGTTGGTGCCGACGGCCTCCACCTCCTGGGCGGTGTGGCCGACCACCGGCAACTTGCCGGCGGCGTGGATGGCGAGGTCGGCCGGGGAGAGGTTGAGACCGTCGGTGAGGCCCCCGGTGGCGTCCGGGGAGCTCGCGGTCTGGGTGGTGGCGGACGCCGCCGGGGCGGCGAGCGCGAGGCCCGCCATGGTGAGGGCGGCCAGGGTGGCGAGTTTCTTCATGCACTGCCGAACGACCCGGGCCGCCTTCAGGTAACCGGGCGGCTCAGACCGTCACCCGCAGGGTTCGCACGCTGTTGCTGATGAAGGAGCCGATCGGCTCCGGCGCGTCGCCCTCGGCGAGGGCCAGCCCGGGGAACCGCCCGAACAGGTGCCGCAGCGCGGTCTCGGCCTCCAGCCGGGCCAGCCCGGAGCCGAGGCAGAAGTGCGGGCCGTGGCCGAGCGACAGGTGCCGGTTGGGCCGCCGGGTGACGTCGAAGCGGTCGGCGTCCGGGTGGTGCCCGGAGTCGCGGCCGGCCGCCGCGTAGGAGGCGAGCAGCGCCTCGCCGCGTCGGATCACCACGTCACCGACCTCGATGTCCTCGGTCGCGTAGCGCAGTGGGAACTGGCCGACCGGCGAGTCGTAGCGCAGCGTCTCCTCGATGACCGCCGACCACGGCTGCTCGCCGGAGAGCACCAGCCGCAGCTGGTCGGGGTGGGCGAGCAGGGCCCGGACGGCGTTGGTGATCAGGTTGAGCGTGGTCTCGTGCCCGGCGACCAGCATCAGCAGCAGGGTGCCGACCAGTTCGGCCTCGCTGAGCCGGTCCCCGGCCTCGCGGGCGGCGATCAGGTCGGTGGTGAGGTCGTCGGCGGGCGCGGCCCGCTTGGCCGCCACCACGGAGCCCAGCAGCGCGTACAGGGCCTGCTGCGCGGCGGCGGCCGCCGCGGGGGTGGCCGAGCTGGAGACCAGGGTGTCGGAGAGCTCGTGCAGCCTGTCCTGCTCGTCCAGCGCCAGGCCGAGCAGTTCGCCGATCACCTGCATCGGCAGCGGGTAGGCGAAGTGCTCGCGCAGGTCGAACGCGCCGTCCAGCTCGGCGACCCGGTCGAGCAGCGAGACGGTGCGGGCCTCGATCGCGGGCGCCAGGTCGGCTATTCGGCGCGGGGTGAAGGCCTGGCTGACCAGGCCGCGCAGCCGCCGGTGGTCGTCGCCGTCGGCGGTGACCATGCCGGGCACGGTGACGAAGTTGAGCAGCGGCCAGCCCTGGGGCAGCCGGCCCTCCCGGAAGGTCGTCCACAGCTGGGCGTTCTTGCCCACCCGGTGGTCGGCGAGCAGCGCCTGGAGGGTGTCGTGGTGGGTTATCGCCCAGACCACCACCCCGCCAGGGAGCTCCACCAGGACCGCGGGGCCGGCCGCCCGGAGGCGGGCGTTCTCCTGGTGCTGGTCGCGTCCGAAGGGGTCGAGTCTGACGGGCTCGGGTCGGGGGTCGACGGCGGTGTCCATGCGGGCCTTTCGGGGGCTGGCGGGCGGGGCGGGGTGAAGGCGCTGTACAGCACCGGCAGGCCGAGCAGAGCCCGTGACCACGGGGACGGGCGCCATCCCAGGTCGCCGGCGGGGACGGCGAGTTGGAGATCGGGCAGGCGGTGCAGCAGGGTCTCGACGGCGGTCTCGACGATGATCCGGGCCGGGTGCTGGGCCGGGCAGACGTGCCGTCCGGCGCCCCAGGCGAGGTGGGCCCGGTTGCCGCCGAGCGAGCCCTGGGCGGCGGAGGCGAGGCCCTGGGCGGCCGGGTCGGCGTTGGCCGCGGCCAGGCCGAGGACGAGCATGTCGCCGGCGCTGATGTACTGGCCGCCGAGGACGGTGTCGCCGGTGGCCCAGCGGCCGGGGAAGTTCTGCGTCGGCGGGTCGCGCCAGAGCACCTCCTCCAGCGCGTCGGAGACGGTGAGCCGCCCGCCGGTGAGGGTGGCCCGGAACCGGCGGTCGGTGAGCAGCAGCCGCAGCGTGTTGCCGGTCCAGTTGATGCTGGTCTCGTTGCCCGCGACCAGCATCACCACCAGGTGGTGCACGGCCTCCTCGTCGGTGAGCCCGGCCGGGTGGGCGAGCAGCCAGGAGGTGAGGTCGGCGCTGGGGGCGGTCCGGCGGCGCCGGACCAGGTCGACCAGGATCGCCTGGAACTCGGCGTTGGCGCGCACCGACTTGGGGCCGCTGTCCACGAAGTGGCTGATCAGCTCGACCAGGTGGGGCCCGGCTTCGCGGGGCAGGCCGACCAGCTGGGTGAAGACCAGCAGCGGCAGCGGGCGGGCGTACTGGGCGATCAGGTCGGCGGTGCCGTCCGGGCCCCAGCTGTCGATGAGGTCGTTGGCGCAGGCCTCGGTGGTCTCGCGCAGCTGGCGGTGGTCGATCTGGGCGAGGGTGTCCGAGACGGCGGAGCGCAGCCGCTGGTGCTCGGCGCCGTCCAGGTTGAGCAGGGTGGGCCGCCAGGAGGTCATCGGCAGCAGCCGGGAGTCGGGGGCCAGCCGGCCCTCGGCGGGCACCCGCCAGCGGCGCGAGTCCTTGGAGAACAGCGCCTCGTTGCGGGTGAGTTCGAGCAGTTCGGCGTAGCCGAGGACGAGCCAGGCCTCGACCCCGGGCTCCAGCTCGATCGGCGCGACCGGGCCGTAGCGCTGGCGCAGCCGGGCGTACAGGCCGTGCGGGTCCTCGGCGACGGCGGGGCCGTACAGCGGGGTCAGCGGGAGGCCGGCGGGCAGGCTGCCGCCGTGCGGGAACGGGCAGCCGGGGGAGGCGGTGCCGGGTTCGGGCGCGGTCATCCCTGGAGCTCCAGGATCGAACTGCGGTGCAGGTGGTCGACGAAGTCGATCAGCAGGTCGTAGGACTGCCGCCGGTCGCGGGCGTCGCAGTGCAGGATCGGTACCTCCGGCAGCAGGTCGAGGGCGGAGCGCAGCTCCTCCTCGGGGTAACTCGGCGTGTCCGAGAAGGTGTTGACCGCCACGGCGAACGGGATGCGCTGCTCCTCCAGGCGGCCGAGCACGTCGAAGCTCTCGTCCGGGCGGCGCAGGTCGACCATGGCGATGGCGCCGAGCGCGCCGCGCGACAGGTCGTCCCAGAGCGGCCAGAACCGCCGCTGGCCGGGCGTGCCGAACAGGTACAGCGCGAGCCGCGGGTTGAGCGTGATCCGGCCGAAGTCGAGCGCGACCGTGGTGGTGGTCTTGCCGGCGCGCCCGGTGAGGTCGTCGATGCCGCTGCTGGCGGCGGTCATCGTCTCCTCGGTGCGCAGCGGAGTGATCTCGCTGAGCGAGCCGACCAGCGTGGTCTTGCCGACCCCGAACGGGCCGGTGACCAGGATCTTCACCGCGCCCTGGACCGAGGACGGCAGGTACCGCGGCTCGGCGGGCAGGTCGGCGGTGGCCCCGGGGGCTTCAGCGGAGTTGGCGGAGGCCAACGAGCACCTCTTCCAGAAGGGTTGCGGGCAGGCGTTCGGCCTGCGGGACGGGCGGGAGGACCTGGACGGCGCCGAGGTCCCAGAGGTCGCCGACCAGCACCTTGACGACGCCGAGCGGCAGCCCCAGGTGGGCCGCCACCTCGGCGATCGACAGCAGGCTGTGGCAGAGCGCGAGGATGCGCCGGTGCTCGCGGTTGAGCAGGGCGTGGTCGGGGAGCTCCGGCGGCTCGGGTAACGCGCTGACCAGGCTCTCGATGGCCAGCTCGGCCCGGGTGGACCGGCTGCGGCCACCGGTGATGACGTAGGGCCGGACCGGCCCGCTCACCGGTGCCCCCCCGCCGCGTGGTCGACCCGCGGCGGGCTGGTGAGGTGGCTGCCGATCCGTTCGACCAGGACCTGCATCTGGTAGGCGACCAGGCCGGCGTCCACGGCGTCGCTGGTCACCACGGCCAGGTGCGCGCCGGCCCCGGCGGCGACGATGAACAGGTAGCCGCCGCCGTACTCGATGATGATCTGGCGGGTGGCGCTGCCCGGTCCGCCGAACCCGGTCGCGACGCCGCGGGCCAGCGACTGGAGTCCGGAGCAGGCGGCGGCGAGCCGTTCGGCGTCCTCGCGCGCGATGTTCGCGCTGCGGCCGATCTCCAGGCCGTCGTTGGAGACGACGACGGCGTGCTGGACCTGCGGGACGTTGACGATGTCGGCGAGCATCCAGCCGAGATCAGGGGTGGTGGTCATGGAACTCTCCGGAGCGCTGGGGAAGTCGGGGGGAAGCGGGCAGGGAAGGGTCGTGCTGGGCCTGGACCCGGGCGGCCGATCGGCCGCTGGCGGTGCCGGCCTGGAACATCGCCATGAACGCCTGCGCGTCCCGGGCCGAGCGGTACGGCGGGGCGGGCGGCGGCGCGGGAGAGGCGTGCTGGGCGGGGCGGGCGGCGCGGTCGCGTCGGTGGCTCCGGCGGGGCAGCGGCGGCGGGGTGTCGGCGGCCGCGGGGGGTCGGCCGGCCGGCGGGGTCTCCACCAGGGGGTGTCCGGCGGGGTGTCCGGTCGGCCGGAAATCGGTGCTGAACGCCCGGTCGTCCGGTCCGAGGCCGGGGACGGTGGGCGGCAGCGGTTCGGTGAGCAGGGCGTTCGGCAGCATCACGACGACGCGGACGCCGCCGTACGGCGAGGGCGCCGAGCTGAGGGTGACCCGGAAGCCGTACTGCTCGGCCAGTCGGCCGACCGCGGCGAGGCCCAGCTGCGGCACCTCGCCGAGCCGGGAGACCTCCAGGCTGGTGCCGCCGGCGAGGGCGGCGGCGGCCTTGGCGACGGCCTGTTCCGGCATGCCGACGCCACCGTCGTCGATCTCGATGACGGCTCCGTTGTGCACCGGCATCAGGGTGACGAACACCTGGGTGCTGGGCGGGGAGTAGCGGGTGGCGTTGTCCAGCAGCTCGGCGACGGCGTGGATCAGCGCCTCGGCGGCGGCGCCGACCACGGCGGTCTCGATCCGGCTGCGGACCACCACCCGCTGGAACGGCAGGATGCGGGACTGGGCGCCGCGCACGACGTCCTCCAGCGAGACCGGCTCGGGCCAGTGCCGGCCGGCCCGCGCGCCGCACAGCACGGCCAGGGTCTGGGCCAGCCGGGCCTGTTGGGCGGCGGCGTGGTCGGCCTTGAGCAGGCCCTCCAGCAGCGCCGGGTCGTCGTGGGTGCGTTCCATCTCGTCGAGCAGGGCCTGCTGGTCGTGGGCCATGACGAGGATGCGGCGGGCGACGCTGAGGAAGGCCCGCTGGGTGGAGGCGGTGAGTTCCTGCTCCTGCTGGACGGCGGCCAGGTCGGCGCCGCGGCGGGAGAGTTCGGCGCCCAGCTGCTCCTGGAGCCGGGCGAGGTCGCGTCGCAGCCGGTCGGCGCGGCGGCGCTGGGTGACGGACACGGCGCGGTACCGGGCGGTGGCCACGAGGGCGAGGGCGGCGAGTACGCCGGTTGCCGTTGTGCACCACTGAGTCATCGTCACGCCGCGAATTCTAGGGTGATGATCCTACGAAGGTGTGAACGGATCTCGCCAAGTGACCGGATCTCGTCAATATCCAGTCAATACGGCGTCAAACCGGCGCCGTTCGACCGCGATCCGGGCGGCCCGAGGACGTTCGTCCCCGGTGGGGCGCCTGCGGCGCGTCGGCCGGGCCGGGCGGGAGATGGCCGAGTCACGTCCTGGGATGTGTGGGGAACGTGTGCACGGTGTTACGGAAGGGGCGACGTCCGGTGCAGGAGCAACAGCGCCACGTCGTCCGGCCGGGACCGCCGCTCGGTCACGTTCAGCGTGAGCAGGTCGGCCAGCCGCTCCAGCGCGGGCGCCGCGCCGACCCGGGTCGGGCCGGTCTGCCGGGCCCACAGCTCCAGCCCGCCGAGCATCCGCTGCACCGACTCGTCGTAGTCCTCCTCGCGGTCCTCGACCAGCCCGTCGGTGTACACCAGCAGCGTCTCGCCGACCGCCAGCCGGCCGACCGTCAGCGGGTACGGCTGCCCCGGGTCCACGCCCAGCGGCGGCCCGCCCGGCAGATCGAGCTCGACGGCCCTGCCGTCCGCGATCCGCACCGGCGCGGGATGCCCGGCCCGGGCCGCGGTCAGCGCGCCGTCGGCCGGGTCCAGGGCCAGGAAGAGGCAGGTCGCGAACAGGTCGGTGTCCAGCTCGGTCAGCAGCCGGCTGGTCCGGGCCAGCGTGGCGGCCGGATCGTGCCCGTCCGTCGCGTACGCCCGCAGGCCGCTGCGCAGCTGGCCCATCACCGCCGTCGCCTCCGCGTTGTGGCCCTGGACGTCGCCGATCACCAGCCCGATCCGGCCGTCCGGCAGCCTCAGCAGGTCGTACCAGTCGCCGCCGATCTGCATGCCCTCGGTGCTCGGCAGGTAGCGGGCGGCACTGGCGATCCCGGGCAGCCGGGGCAGGGTGCGCGGCAGCATCGCGCGCTGCAGCTCGGTGGCGCGGTGGTGGTGGGTGTCGTACAGCCGGGCCCGCTCCAGGGACTGCGCCAGGATCCCGGCGAACGCCGAGTACAGGGTGCGGTCCTCCCGGCCGAACGCCCGCTCGGCGGAGAAGGTGATCAGGCAGGAGCCCACCTGCCGCCCGGAGGCGACCAGCGGCAGCACCGCCCAGGAGGCCGGGGTGAGCGGGCCGTGCCGGCCCCGTTCCGGGCCGGGCTCGCTGAACAGCGGGGCCGAGCGGGTCAGCGCGTGCTGCATCACGTTCTCGGAGAGGTCCGCCAGCCGGGTCAGCTCGGTGCGCCTGGGCCCGCCGTACACGGTGTGCGAGACGGGCAGCAGCCGGCCCTCGTCCACCAGGTCCAGGACGATGCTGGCGGCGCCGAACGCCGGGCGGGCGACGTCCGTGACGGCGGTGGTGACGTCCCGGACGGTCACCGCCCGCGACAGCGACCGGGTGAGCGCGAGCAGCAGCGCCGTCCGGGCCCCGGCCGGGGTGGACTGCTCCTCGGGCTGCTGCCCGGGGTGTTCCCGGCCCTGGTCCCGGCCGCGGCCCTGGCCCCGGTCGGAGAGCAGCCCGGCGACCCGGACCGGCCGGCCGTGGACGTCCAGCATCACCTCGCCGGTCTCCTCGATCCGCGCCACCCTGCCGCCCCCGCGCAGTACCCGGTACCCGATCCGGTACCACCCGCCGGTGGTGAGCGATTCGGCGAGCGCCGCCTGCACGTCCGGCAGGTCCTCCGGGTGGACGATCCGGTCCAGCTCCGGGGCGGAGCCGTCGGCGGTGGCGGGCTGGCCGGTGACCCGGAACGCCGCGGCGTCCCAGTAGCTCTCGCCGGTGACCAGATCGCGTTCGAAGGCGCCGTGCCCGGCCGCCCGGACGGCGAGCGACAGCATCGGGTGGGCCAGCCCGGCGGGGAGGCTGCCGGCCCCGTCCGGCGGCGCCCCGGCCGGGTCCTGGGGTATCCGGGCGTCCGCGTGGTCGAGCAGGTGGGACAGCCGGTGGGCGCAGGCCTCGCCGATGGTCTCCAGGACGTCCAGGTCGCGGCGGGGGACGGTGCCCCGGTGGGCCAGCGCGAGGGCGAGGACGCCGACCGGCCGCTCGTCGACGACCATCGGCAGGGCGATCACGGCGACCATGCCGGTGCCCATGCCGGCGTTCTTGTTCGGGTAGTCGACGCTGGTGTGCTCGGGACTGAGCAGGTAGGGGCGGCGTAACCGCAGGGCCATCGCGGCGGGGAGGTCACCGGCCGGATCGACGATGCTGTAGCGCTCGTGGGCCCAGTCCGGCAGCCCGTGCGAGGCGGTCAGCCGGAGCATTCCGGCGGAATCCAGTAGGTAGAGCGCGGAACCCTCGCCGGTGATCCAGCCCGGCCCCTCGGCGAGGACGGTGCCGAGCAGTTCGGCGGCGCTGGTGCAGCCGAGAAGTAAGCGCACGCAGCGCATGGGGCTGCGGGCGGTGGGACTGCTGCGCGGCGTCCGGCTCTCGTCCTCGGAGGGGGGAACCCACGGCGAGGTCAGGTCCATCGGATACCCGGCCTTTCCGCTCTCGGGGGGTGGGTGCCCTCTGGGTGCCCGAACGGGCACTTAATTCTTCATACCTTATTTCTCAAGTGGGTGCTGAAGCGGGTGAATGGTGACCCAGACGGCGCACCAGCACCAGCGTCCGGTCGTCCGCCGCGTCCCGCGCCACCGTCCGGACCAGCCGCTCCGCCGCACCCCGGGTGAGCTGCTGCTGCGTCCGCCACGGCCGCACCACCGGCTCGGCCGCCGCCAGCAGCCGGCCCACCCCCTCGTCCAGGTCCCGACCCGGCACCTCCACCAGGCCGTCACTGAACAGCAGCAGCGAATCGCCCCGCCGCAGCCGCCCCGACACCGCCGGGTACAGCGCGCCCGACACCAGCCCCAGCGCCGGACCGCCGTGCCCCGACCGCGCCCAGCCGCCGCCGTCCGCCCGGCGGAACTGCGCGGGCGCCGGATGGCCGGCGTTGAACAGCAGGTAGTCGCCCGTCGCCGGGCGCAGCGCGAGGTGCACCGCCGTCGCGAAGTCGTCCTCCCAGCCCATCCGCACCAGATGGTCGTTGGCCGCCGGCAGGAACGCCTCCGGCGGCACCCGCCCCAGCAGCATCGCGAACGCGCCCGACAGGTGCGTCGAGCGGGCCGCCGCCCGGCTGCCCTTGCCCGACACGTCCACCAGCAGCAGTTCCAGCAGATCCTCCTCGGGGCGGTGCGCGCACAGCAGGAAGTCACCCGAGAACGAGGTGTCGCCGGCCGGCGCCAGCGCACTGTCGAAGTGCCAGTCGAGCAGCCGCTCCGGAAGCCGGGCCAGTGCCCGGGTGTGCTCGGCCAGCTCCAGCAGCATCGAATCGCCCTGCGTCCCGCGCAGACCCAGCCGGTGCCGGAACCGGTTCGCGGCCAGCACCGTCACCGCGGTCGCGGCCAGTACCAGCGTCACCCCGATCCGCACCCCGAGCGGATCCCGCACCACCGCCCCCAGCACCCCGCCGGCCAGCGCCGCGCACACCAGCACCAGCAGCTGCCCGCGCCGCAACAGCAGCCCGCCGACCACCAGCGGCAGCACCAGCGCCGACGGCGGCCAGCTGTACGGCAGCACGATCGGCAGGACGCTCAGCACCGCCGTCACTCCGAGCAGCACCCCCAGCGCGTACCGCGCCGCCCGGGCGTTCCCGTCCAGCAGCCGCAGATACCACCGCCGTGCCCTCGCTATCGGTGCGGGCACGTGGACCTCCGCCAAGGGGTCGGCGGTCCCCTGTCATGACCACCAGTCAGCCCGGCCACACTAACCCGTCCACCCCCACCACCCCCAGGCCGCTGCCTGCCCGCCGCACGGGAAGTCGGCGGGGCCGACTTCTCGCGCATGTGTCACCCGGGGCGCTGGCCGTTCCGCCGTCGCGGGAGGCCGGGCGGGTCGTGCCGCGGTCGGTGCGGTGGCCGGCGTCTCAGGGGGTGGGCCAGGTGCGGAGGCCGGTGGTGAGGAGGGTGATGAGGCGGCTCTGGGTGGTGGCCAGGTCCTCGGCGAGCTGGAAGCCGCCGCCGATGGAGAGGGAGGCGAAGCCGTGGGCGACGGAGCGGACGGTGCGGGCGGCGTGGATCGCCTCCGCGCCGTCGAGGCCGTACTCCCGCAGGACGGCGATGATCACCCCGACGAGCCGACCGGCCGCGCGGGTGAGGTCGTCGTCCGGCTGCGGGGCCTGGGGGAGGGCGTTGTAGCGGTGCGGGTGCTCGGTGGCGTACGCGTGGTAGGCACGCAGCACGGTGGCGACGGCGTCGTCCCCGCTGCGGCCGACGGCGGCCTCGGCGAGCCGGTCGGCGAGTTCCTCGGTGACCCGGACGGCGATGAGCCGCCGCAGTTCGGTGAGGCCGCCGCTGACGTGCTTGTACAGCGACGGGGTGGCGACCCCGGCCCGGGCGGCGACGGCGGCCAGGGTGAGGGCGTCGGCGCCCTGCTCGTCGATGAGGGCGAGGGCGTGGTCGACGACCTGCTCGGGGGTGAGTCCTACTCGGGGCATGGTGTGGGCTCTCCGTCGGTGGAAGGCGTACGTGGCGGGGCGGGGCGGGGCGGCGCGTGGGGGCGGGGCTGACGTGGGCGGACGGGGTGGGCGGGCTCAGGCGAGTTCGGCGAGGAAGGGCAGCAGGGCGCCGGCGGTGGCCTGCGGGTTGTCGGCCATCGGGTAGTGCCCGGATCCGTCGATCATGACCTTCCGCGCGTCGAGCGCGGCGGCCTGCCGGTCGGCGACGGCTTCCGGCTTGGGGAAGTCGGGGTCCTTGCTGCCCATGATGACGAGCGAGGGGCAGCGGACGGCCGCGGTCCAGCCGACGGGCGCGGAGTCCCCGCTGACGTGTCCGCGGGTGGCGGTCTTGCGGCCGGGGGTGCGCATGGCGGCGACGAGTCCGGCCACGTACGTGTCGAAGTCGGCGGGCTTGGCGCCCGGGTAGGCCAGCTTGCGGTGGTAGAGGCCCCAGAAGGCGGGCGAGTGGACGGTCAGGGTGCCCATGACGCGGAGGGCGCCGCGCATGAGGGCGCCGGGCGGGGGGTTCTCGACGAAGGCGTCGATCAGGGCGATGCCGGCGACCCGCTCGGGGGCGTCGCCGGCGGCCTTGACGACCGTCGCGCCGGTGTAGGAGTTGCCGACCAGGACGGCGCGGCCGATGCCGAGGTGGTCGAGCAGGGCGAGGACGTCGGTGGCGATGGCGGCGGGGGAGTAGTCGTCCCAGACGATCGAGGATTCGCCGAAGCCGCGCAGGTCCATGGTGATGACCCGGCGGCCGGCGGCGGCCAGCAGCGGGTGGAGGTGCCGGTAGGCGGCGCGGGTGTCGAGCATTCCGGGGAGCAGCACGACGGGGGCGCCGTCGCCCTGCCGGGTGTCGTCGTAGGCGAGGCGGCCGCCGGTGACGTCGAGGTACTGGGTGGTGGGGGCGCTGGTGGCGTTCATGGTGGGCCTCCGGGGGCTGCCGGTGCGGGCTTCGGCGTGCTGCCGATAGCCATAAAGCTAAGGCTAATAGCCTTAGCCGTCAAGCCTTCGCACCCTGTGGGGCGGGGGAGGTCGGTGGTGAGTGCCTGAATGAAGGGCCGTCCGTTGACGTCCGATCACGTGAGGTGGCGTCAATGGTGTTCAAGCGTGCCCAAGGGGCTCAAGGGGGACAAAACGCCCTTCGCGTCCCAGAGTGCCCCGTCCGTCTCCGGTCGTCCCGGGCGAACGGCTTGGAATCAGGGCCTCCTAGGATTAACGTTTGATAACGCAGCGCGGTCCTCAACGCCGTACCCAGACGGCACCGTGCGCCGTCGCCTAATCCCGCCGACCGGCCTCCGGGCAGGTCAGGGAGCCGGGGAACCACGTTCCTTGGGGTGAATCGGCGGGGCTCCGGCCCAGCCGTAGGAGACCTTCCTGCTCCGAACCCGTCAGCTAACCCGGTAGGCGCGAAGGAAGGAAAGGAGCGCGCCTCCGTGGCGTCGACGCACACCCCGGCACACCCGGCCGGCCTCGCAGCAGGTACCCGGCTCCTCGACCACCCCGGCCCGGACGGCCCCGAGTACGCGGGCCCGGACGCCGAGACCAACCGGCACCGGATGCCGCGTCAGGTCCGTGGGACCTCCCCGCTGCTCGGCGTCACCGCCGTCGCCGCCACCCTGGGCGCCACCGGCTTCGCCTCCGCCACCCCGGCCGCCGCCCCCGCCATCGAGACCCCGGACGAGACCCCGGTCGCCCTCTCCGCCGACCCCGGCCTCGCGCTCGCCGCCCGCATCCAGCTGCAGGCCGACAGCCAGCGCACCGCCGCCGAGGAGGACGCCCGCGTCCAGGCCGCGAAGGAGGCGGAGGCCAAGGCCGCCGCCAAGGAGGCCGAGGCCAAGCGGGCCGCCGAGGAGGCCGAGCGGGCCAAGGCCGCCGCCCTCACCCTGCCGGTGCGCGACTACCACCTCACCGCCCACTACGGCCAGAGCGCCCGCTACTGGGCCCACCTGCACACCGGCCTGGACTTCGCCGCCGACACCGGCACCCCCGTCTACGCGGTCGGCCAGGGCACCATCACCTCGGCCGGCTGGTCCGGCTCGTACGGCTACCGGATCGTCGAGACCCTGCCCGACGGCACCGAGATCTGGTACTGCCACCTCTCCTCGATCATCAAGGGCTCCGGCAAGGTCGGCTCCGGCCAGCAGATCGGCAAGGTCGGCGCCACCGGCAACGTCACCGGCGCGCACCTGCACGTGGAGGTCCGCCCCGGTGGCGGCGCCCCCGTCGACCCGGAGACCTGGTTCCAGCAGCGCGGCCTCAACCCCTGACGCACCCGCGAAGCCCCGGCCGCCGGAACCGAAAGGCACCGGCGGCCGGGGCTTCGCCGCGTCACTCCCGAGCCTGGTCCGTCGGGTCCGTCGGGTCTGCCTGGTCCGCCGGGACTGCCGATCCCGCCAGCTCCTCCAGGCGGGCGTCGAACTCCTCCTGCGCCGGCCCCGCCAGGTACGCGTCGATCTCCTCCTGCCCCGGCTCCGGCGCGAGGTCCGGGAACTCCTCCACCAGCAGTCGCGGCAGCCCGGGCACCGTCCACTCCCCGTACAGGTCGAGCGCGGCCTCCACCGCCGCCTCCTCGAACGCCCCGAAGTCCCCGGCCAGTTCGTCCGGCATCGGCCGCCCCAGCGCGGTCAGCTCGGTCAGGTTGCGGTAGCTGCGCCGCATCAGGCCCTGCTCCAGCAGCCGGCGCGCGCCGTCGGTGGCCATGCCGACCGAGATCACCCGGGTCGGGCTCCAGCCCTGCTCGTCCACCTCGTCCAGCCAGCCGGTCTGCGCCAGTGCGGCGAACCTGGCCAGCCGCTCCTCCTGCGCCAGCTCCCGGAAGCCGGTCAGCCACTCCCGCACCGCCTCCGGATCCGTGACGTCCGCCCCGTACGCGTGCAGCAGCAGCGCGTACAGCCGGGGCCAGGTCACCAGGTCGGCGCGGCGCAGCAGCCCGGCCGCGACCTCGCCCTGCCACTCGGCCTCGGCGTGCAGCCGCTCCTGGCGCTTGGCGTTGAGCCGCTTGGCGGCCCGCTGGTGGTCGGTCAGCAGCCGGACGGCGGCGCCGTACGCGAACGGGTCCGCCTCCGGTTCGGGTTGGACGTACAGGTGGAGCCGCTCGTACAGCAGGTGCTCCACCGCGTTCGAGGTCAGTTCGGGCCAGCCGTCGTGCATCCTGCCCTCGCCCAGCTCCAGCAGGGCCAGCACCGCGCGCAGCGGCGCTTCGGCCACCGGGGTGCGGTCCTCTTCCGCCGCCCAGGCGAGCAGGTCGGCGGCCCTGGTGCGCGGGGCGAGCCGCAGGTCTTCGTCGTTCATAGCTCGAACGGTAACCGCTGGCCGGGAGTAGGGTCGGCTGCCATGGTCCCCGTACGACTCACCGGCCCCCGGCTGGCCATCCGCGAGTATCACCACACCCCCGGCGACGTGGACGCGCTGCACGGGCTGTTCGGCGACCCGGAGGTCACCCGCTACCTCCCCTTCGAGCCGCGCGACCGCGAAACCTGCGCCGACCAGATCGAGCTCTACCTGGAGGAGGCGATGGCGCCGGAGCGGGACACCTACCGGCTGGCCGTCACCCGGCGCGACGACGCCGAGGACCCGGTGGACGCCACGCCGATCGCCCACGCCTCCCTCACCCTCGGCAAGCACCGCTCCGCCCACCTCGGCTACGTGCTGGGCCGCGACGTCTGGGGCCGCGGCTACGCGGGCGAGATCGCCGGCCTGCTCTGCGAGCTCTCCTTCGAGGCCCTCGGCGTGCACCGGCTGGCGGCCCGGGTCGACGTGGACAACGCCGCCTCCGCCAAGGTGCTCCTCCGGCTCGGGTTCCAGCTGGAGGGGCGGGTCCGGCACGACCTGTACAAGGGCGGCGCCTGGTCCGACTCGTACCTGTACTCGCTGCTCGCCGACGAGTGGACCGGCGCGACCGGCTGACCTTTCGGCGCGGACGTCCGGCGCGGACATCTGGCGCGGACATCTGGCGCGGACCCGGGGCAGGCCTGTCAGGTCAGGCCCGGGGGGTTAACCCCACCCCCGATCCGCCAGGCCTCCGGATCCTCCCCGGCCCGCCGTTCGACCAGACTGATGCCATCAGCAGCCGAGAACGAGGGACCGGGGCCGGGACATGAGCATCAGCCGAAGCACGCAGGACCGCGAGTGGGACGTCCTCGGTGGTTACGGCGACGACCCGCGTCCCGCTCGGGCCCACCGGACCGAGGAGCCGCCGGCCGTCTGGCGGGCGCCGTTCTCCAAGCACTACTACCGCGAGATCGGCTACACGCTCACCGGCCTGCCGCTGTCGGTCATCGGCTTCTCCGTCTCGATCATCCTGTTCTGCATGGGGGTCGGCACCTTCGTCACCGTCCTCGGCCTGCCCGTGCTCGCCCTCCTGACCACCGTCGCCCGCGGCATGGGCCGGATGGAGCGGGCCCGGGTGCGCGGCATGCTGGCCCTGGACGTGCCCGCCCCGGCGCCGGTGCGCCAGACCCGCCCGGGCACCTGGGGGGCGATCACCGCGCGGCTGGCGGACCCGGCCGGGTGGAAGGCCGCGTTCTACCAGGTGGTGATGTTCCCGTGGGCGGTCCTCAGCTTCGCCCTGTCGCTGGTGTTCCTGCTGCTCGGCTGGGCGATGGCGCTGTACCCGCTCTACCAGTGGGTCTTCCCGGCCTTCACCTCCTGGCGCGGGTACCGGGTCTTCGACTTCTACGACAGCGGCAACGTCCAGCACGTCTACTACGTCGAGGGGGCCTGGCAGATCGCGGGCTTCTCGCTGGCCGGGGTGCTGCTCATCATCCTCACCGCGCAGCTGGTCCGCGGCCTGACCAACGTGAACCGGGCCGCCGCCCAGGGCCTGCTCGGCCGCTGAACCCCGCCCGCTTCCCCGGTCCCGCCCGCCTTCCCGGCCCCGCCCGCTTCCCCGGTCCCGCCCGCCTTCCCGGCCCCGCCCGCTTCCCCGGTCCCGCCCGCTTCCCCGGCCCCGCCCGCCTTCCCGGCCCCGCCCGCTTCCCCGGCCCCGCCCGCCTCACCGGCCCCGCCCGCGCCCCGGACGTGCTCCGGATGCGGGCGGGGCCGGCCCGTGTTCGGATGGCCGGGTGGCCGCCGCACGCACTCCCGCCGACCCGGGCGCCCTGGGTCGGGACATCCTGGTCACCTCCCGCCCGCTGGACGAGTACTGCGACCTGTTCGACCTCACCCGGGCCCAACTCGCCGCGCTGCCGGGCCCGGTGCTGGACTGCCCGGGCGGCGCGGCCGGCCTGGCCGCCGAGGCGCGTCGGCTCGGCTGCCGGGTGATCGCCGCCGACCCGGCGTACGCGCTCCCCGTACCCGAGGTCGCGGCCCACGCGCTGGCGGCCCGGGCGTCGATGGCCACCGCGATGGCCGCCCGCCCGCACCTGTACCCGTCGCCGCGCTCCTGCCGGCCGGACCGCTACCTGCGCAGTTGGGACCGCGCCCGCCGCCTGTTCGCCGCCGACTCGGCCGCGCACCCGCAGCAGTACGTGGCCGCCGCGCTGCCCCGACTGCCGTTCGCGGACGGCGCCTTCGCGCTCACCCTGAGCGGCTATCTGCTCTTCGCCTACCCCGAACTGTTCGACCCCGAGCGGCAGTTGGCCGCCCTGGTGGAACTCGTCCGGGTGACCTCCCCGGACGGCGAGGTCCGCGTCCAGCCGCTGCACGACGGCCACGGCCTCCGCTGCGCCCACCTCGACCCGCTGCGGTACGCGCTCGGCGAGCGCCGCGTCGCCAGCGAGATCCGCCGCTTCCCCCGCGCCGCGGACGGCCGCACCCGCCGCGTCCTGGTCCTGCGGTCCGCCGACCACCGCCGCCGGTCCGCCGCCGAAAAGTAATGGTCTCTCCTGGTCAGCACCCCTATACTCGCCCGCATGAGCGAGACGACCATCAGGCGCGCCGGGGCGGCCGACGCCGACCGGCTCACCGAGCTGATCCAGGCCTCCACCGCCTACCGCGGCGACTACGCGGCGATGATCGACGGCTACCGGGTCACCCCCGAGTACGTCGCCCGGCACGAGGTGTTCCTGGCCTCGGACCCGACCACCGACCGACTGCTCGGCTTCTACGGCCTGATCCGTGAACCGGCCGAACTGGACCTCATGTTCGTCGCCGACGAGGCCCAGGGGCTCGGCATCGGGCGGAAGCTGATCGCGGACATGCTGGAGCGCGCCCGGGCGGCCGGGATCGCCTCGGTCAAGGTGGTGTCCCACCCGCCCGCCGAGGGCTTCTACCTCCAGATGGGCGCCGAGCGCACGGGCACCCGTCCGCCGCAGGTCAAGACGCCCTGGGAGCAGCCCGAACTGCGCTTCACCGTCAAGGAGTTCAGCAGCTAGCTGTGGTCGCCCGCCGACGGAGCCGACTGGACGGGCTGGACGGGCTGAGCGGGCTCAGCAGGCTGAGCGGGCGGGGCCGGCTGCGTCGGGACGAAGGCCGTCGCCTCCAGCCGGGACAGGATCTTCTCCGCCAGCCAGCTGCGGTCCGACCCGTACGGGATCCCCTCCGGCAGCACCAACTGCCCGGCCACCGCGTCCCGCAGCCGCTGCGCCTCGGCGCCGGGCAGCCGGGAGAGCAGCCCCCGGGCGGCCAGCAGCGCGTGGTACTGCTCGAAGCCGGAGCGCGGGCGCTCGATCGCGTCCAGCAGGCTCGGCAGGTCGGCCAGCGACGGGTCGCCCTGCATCAGCGCGAGTGCCTGGATCCGGCGGCCCTCGGAGCCGTCCGCGTACAGCGCCCGCACCTGGTCGGCGGTCAGCGCCGAGCGGCGCGCGGTAGAGCGGACCTCGGCCACCACGCCCTCCGGCCCGGACGAGGGCGAGGAGGCGGGCGGCAACTGCGCGGCCAGCGCGGCCGACTGCTCCGCGCTGCCCCCCAGCAGCCCGAGCTGCTGCATCGCCCGGACCCGCAGGTCGTCGGCGCCCACCTTGTCGCCTCGCCGGTCGCGGTCCTGCCCGGCGAGGAAGAGGTCCAGGGCCTGGTCGGCGTCGGTCAGTACCTGCGGCAGCGCGAGCCTGGTCACGAGCCAGCCGGCCAGGAAGCCGAAGACCACGAAGTACAGCACCAGTGCCGCCGCGAACGGCACCGCGGCGTCCTCCCCGCCCAGCGCGGGGGCCAGTGCGGTGCCGAGCTGGTGCAGCCGCTCGCCGAGCGAGCCGAGCTGGGTCAGCCCGACGCCCAGCAGCACCTTGGTCAGCCAGTCGGACACCTGCTCCAGGTTGGTGTTCGGGGCGTACGAGCCCTGCGGTTCGCCGCTGCCGCTGCGCACCCGGGGCACTCCGAACAGGAAGCCCAGCGCGCCGCCGAGCACCGTCGAGGCTCCGGCCACCACCAGCCCGCCGCCGAACGCCTGCCAGGCCTGCTCCCGGCCGAGCGAGAAGAGCAGCAGCCCGAGCAGGCCCGTCCCGGCCAGTGCCCCGGGCGCGGCCCACCGTGCCGTCCGCAGGGCCGTCGTGCCGCTCCGCCGCCGCGCCTTCGCCATCGCCTACCCCCTGTGCCCGCGCCGCTCCGCTCCGGAACCCGCGCCGACTCTAGCGCCGCGGCCCCACCGCGGGAACGACCCGGGGGCGCCCCGGACCGGGCGCGGGTGAGGACCAAGAGCGGCGGAAGACGCCGGAGGGCGGCGGAGAACGCAGACAGCCCGCAGGCTGCTCCTCCGCGCCGGCCCGTGCACTGGCCTGGCGCCGAGGCACCGGGGATGTTCCGGTGGGCCTGCGGGCCGGGTGACTGCTATGGATTTCGCCTGCCGGAGGCCTCAGGCCTCACCCCGCGCAGGCAGGGGCGGCTCTAGCGAGCAGCCACCTCACACATCCTGATGGAACTCAATTCAGGATCACCTCCCTTCAGTGTGCCGCCACGATAGGCAGCCCACCGGCCGGAGGGCAACGGATTTATCGGTGGCCCGCCCGGCGGCCGTCGGCCGGGCCGCCGTCGTTCGGGAGGTCTCCGCTGACGGGGGCCCAGGTCCTGTTGCGGCTTCGCGGCGGAACGTTCCTTCGCCGTGCCGGGGAACGCGAAAGGCCCGGAGGACGAATCCTCCGGGCCTTTCGTTGCTACTGAGTAGCGGGGACAGGATTTGAACCTGCGACCTCTGGGTTATGAGCCCAGCGAGCTACCGAGCTGCTCCACCCCGCGTCGGTGAACACAACAATACGGGGAAGTCGCCGAGATGGGAAATCGGTTCTTCAGACCGCCCCGGCGGAGCGCCTGTCGCGCCGGGCGGCGTGCCGGGCCGCCCGGGACCTGGCCCAGGCCGCGAAGCAGACCAGCGCGGCGAAGCAGGGCACCATCAGCGCCCCGTACACCACCAGGAAGCCGTCCGTGCCGAGGTCGGCGGCGGCGTTCCAGGTGCCGTGCAGCGCCATCGCCAGCAGCAGCCCGGTCGGCGCGGCCAGCCGGGCCAGCCAGCGCCGCCCGGTGGTCAGGGCGACGGCCAGGCCGATCCCGGTGAGCGCGGTGAACAGCGGGTGCGCGAAGGGGGAGAGCAGGGCGCGCAGTACGAAGGTCTGCACGGTGCCGTCGAAGTCGCGCAGGCTGGGCGGATCGCCGAGGCCGATGCTGTCCAGCCGCTGCCGCTGGTCGGTGGTGAACGCCCGGCCCAGGTAGAGGGCGTTCTCGGTGAAGGCGAAGCCGCAGGCGGTCATCCCGCCGAGCACCACCCCGGCCGCCAGGGTGCGGGGCCGGGAGCGGCGGTGCGGGCCGCCGCCGGAGGGCGGGGCCGGGCGCAGGTACGGCAGCGGGCGCAGGTACGGGCGCAGCCGCAGCCGGCCCCGGGCGTGCGGAACGGCCGGGCGGCGGGCGTACGTCCGGGGGAGCCGGGGGGCCGGCAGCCGGTGCAGCAGCGGAGCGCAGGGGCGGCCGGTGCGGCGGCCGTGGCAGCGCAGCCGCTGGCCGAGCGGCAGCAGCAGCACCAGCAGGGCGGTGGCCTTGGCGGTCTCCTCGATCAGCGGGGTGGCGATGCCGGCGCCCAGCAGTTCGCCGAGCGGGCCCTGGTGCGAGGTCAGGTAGCTGGCGGTCCAGTTGTTGGCCACGATGGCGACGGTGGTGGCCGCGCAGGCGCCCCAGCCGAGGCAGAACACGGTGTGCCGCAGCGGCACCCGGGCGGTCAGGTTGAGCCAGGCCAGGGCGCCGAGCACGAACGGCAGCGGCACCATCGCCAGGCCGACGCCGACCAGCAGCCCGACGGTGCCGGTCTGGCGCTGGACCAGGTGCAGGATCAGCACCCCGCAGCCGGCCAGGGTCAGTACGGCGGTGGCGGTGACGGAGGAGACCGCCACCGAGTGGCCGCGCCGGGGTGGTGCGGCGGCTCCGGCCGGTGGCGGTGGCGGTGGCGGTGAAGCGGCGCCGGCCCAGGGCGCGAGGCGGTGGGCCCGGCGCCTCCGGGGCCCCGGGATGGTCCGGGTGTCGCCGGTGCGCGGGACCGTCTCCGGTGCGTCGGCGGCGGCCTGGACGGTGGCCCGGGACCCGCCGCCGGCCGGGCTGCCCATGCGGCACAGGGTAGGCCACCGCACCCGCCCGTCGGGAGGACTCGGGACGAACCGTCCGTCCGGGCAACGGCCCCCCGGTCATCGCGCGGTGGCCTGTTCGAACGGCCGACGGCGGCTCAGCGGCGGCGGAACAGCAGGTCGTGGACGACGTGCCCCTTGGCCAGTCCGGCCCGTTCGAACTTGGTGACCGGGCGCCAGTCCGGCCGCGGCGCGTAGCCGGGGATGCTGCCGTCCGGGTGGTCCGCGGGCTCCAGCCAGCCGCTGCCGTCACCCTCGGGGTGCAGGTTCTCCAGCTCCGGCGAGGCGGACAGCACGGCCAGCATCTGCTCCGCGTACGGCTCCCAGTCGGTCGCGCAGTGCACCAGGGCGCCGGGGGCGAGCCGGGGCAGCACGAGATCCAGGAAGGACGGCTGGACCAGCCGGCGCTTGTGGTGCTTGGGCTTGGGCCACGGGTCGGCGAAGTAGACCCGCAGGCCGGCCAGCGAGGCGTCCGGCAGCATGTCGCGCAGCAGGATCACGGCGTCGCCGGCGGCCGGCCGCACGTTCCGCGAGCCGTCGCGCTCCAGCAGGCCGAGCAGGTTGCCGTGGCCGGGGGTGTGGACGTCGGCGGCGAGGATGCCCATGGCCGGGTCGGCGGCGGCCATGGTGGCCGTGGTCTCGCCCATGCCGAAGCCGATCTCCAGGGTGACCGGCAGCTCGCCGAACAGCTCCCGCAGGTCGAGCGGGCTGCCGTCGATCGGTATGCCGTAGGCCTCCCAGCCCCGGTCCAGGGCGCCCGCCTGGGCGTTGGTCATCCGGCCCCGGCGCGGCTGGAAGCTGCGGATGCGCCGCTCGCGGTGCTGGGCGTCGGTGGCCTTGTGCGGGTACATCGGCGCGGGGTAGCCGGCCGGTGCGGCGGACAACCGGGCGGACGGCGAGGGCTGGGGGATGGGGGCGGTGGCAGTCACAATTCCCCGAGTCTACGGGGCCCCCGGGCCCCTCCCGAAGGTGCTGTGACCGGGCTCATCCGCCGGCCTCCAGCGCCGCCAGCGCCCGGCGGGCCACCTCGCGGCCGATCGGCAGCGAGGCCGTGGCGGCGGGGGAGGGGGCGTTCAGCACGTGCACCGCGCGGCGCGGGGAGCGCGGGTCGGCCGGGTCGAAACCGGCGAAGGCGAAGTCGTCCAGCAGCGAGCCGTCCCGGGCCACGGCCTGGGCCCGGACCCCGGCGCCGGCCGGCACCAGGTCCTCGGCGGCGACCACGGGCAGCAGCCGCCGCACGGCGGCGGTGAACGCCCGCTTCGACAGCGAGCGGTGCAACTCGCCCACCTCGTACCGCCAGTGCCGCCGGGCGATCCGCCAGGTGCCGGGGAAGGCCAGCGTCCCGGCCAGGTCGCGCGGGCGCACGGTGCGCCAGTCGTAGCCCTCGCGGGCCAGCGCGGGCACCGCGTTCGGGCCGACGTGCACGTCCCCGTGGACGCCCCGGGTGAGGTGCACGCCGAGGAACGGGAAGGCCGGGTCGGGCACCGGGTAGACCAGGCCGCGCACCAAGTCCCGTCGCCCTTCGGCCAGTTCGTAGTACTCGCCGCGGAACGGCACGATCCGCACCCCGGGCTCGTCCCCGGCCAGCCGGGCGATCCGGTCGCTGTGCAGCCCGGCGCAGTTCACCAGCACCTGGCAGCGCAGTTCCCCGGTGGAGGTCTGCACCGTCACGCCGTCCGCCCGCCGGGCCGCCGCCCGCAGCTCGCAGCCGAGCCGGAGCTCCGCACCCGCCTCCCGGGCCAGCCGGGCGTAGGCGGTGGCGACGGCCGGGAAGTCGCAGACGCCGGTCGTGCCGACGTGCAGCCCCGCCACCCCGGTGACCTGCGGCTCGTACCGGGCGATCCCGGCCCGGTCCACCTCGGTGACGGGGATGCCGTTCGCCCGCCCGCGCTCGGCCAGCGCCGCCAGCCGGGGCAGCTCCTCCGGGCCGGTGGCCACGATCAGCTTGCCGGTGACCTCGTACGGGACACCCTGCTCGCGGCAGAACGCCACCAGCTCGGCGGCGCCCGCCACCGCGTACCGGGCCTTGTACGAGCCCGGCCGGTAGTAGACGCCGCTGTGGATCACCCCGCTGTTGCGGCCGGTCTGGTGGGCGGCGAAGCCGGGCTCCTTCTCCAGCACCGCGAGCCGCAGCCCCGGCCGGGCCCGGGTCAGCGCGTACGCGGTGGCGAGGCCGACGATCCCGCCGCCCACCACCAGCACGTCGAAGTCGTACGCCACCGCCAGCTCCTCGCAGTCCGCCCGGCTCCCCCCGCCGCCGATGCTGCCACGCCGGGCGGGGCCGGTCGAGGGCGCCGAGGGGCGGGCGGCGGCGCCGGCCGGCGGTGTCGGGCCTGGGTGCCCGGGGCCCCTCTCGCCGGTGCACCTCAACGACCGCCGGGCTCGCCCCCGGTCACGCCGGGGCGACCAGGACCGCGCGGGCCCGTTCGGTCAGCTCCCGGACGCGGCGCTCGCCCTGGAAGGGCTCCAGGCGGCGCAGCATCTCCACCACGTACTCCCGGCTGCGCTGGGAGGAGATCCGGCCGGCCACCTCGACGGCGCGCTCGCCGGCGGCGACCGCGGCGTCCAGGTTGCCGGCCTCGGCCTCGGCCATCGCCGAGACCACCAGGCGCAGGCCGTGCGAGCGGACGAAGCCCTCGGTGGGCTTGGCCAGTGCCTCGCGGGTGAACTGGCGGACCTTGGAGGGCACTCCGAGGTCGCGGAAGCACTCGGCGGCGTCGGCGGCGAGCCGGTCGTAGGCGTAGAAGTCGATCCACGCCGGATCGGGATCCCCGGCGCGGGCCCGTTCGAGTGCGCTCTCCGCCGCGCCGAGTGCCGTCGCGCACGCCGCCGCGTTGCGGGCCTTGGCCTGGGCCCGGGCCTCCACCAGGTGGAAGAAGCTCATCGTCCGGGCGGTGGCCAGGCCCCGGTTGCGCTCCAGGGCGGCCTGGGCGAGGTCCACCGCCTCCTCGGCGAAGCCCCGGTAGCCGGCCTGGAGGCTCATCGAGGCGAGCACGTAGCCGCCGAGCGGCACGTCGGCGGCGGCCCGGGCGAGCCGCAGGGCCTGGATGTAGTAGCGCTGGGCGGCCTCGTGCTGCCCGGTGTCGAAGGCCATCCACCCGGCCAGCCTGGTCAGTTCGGCGGTCGCGCCGAACAGCGCCCGGCCGACGGTGTCGCTGTACGAGGCCAGCAGCAGCGGGGCCGCCTCCACCCGCAGGCACTCCGGCACCATCGACGAACGCCAGTCCCCGCCGCCGTACTTGGAGTCCCAGCGGCGGGCCTCCTGGGCGGCCTCGCGGAGCTTGGCGGCGTCCGAGTGGCCGACCCGGTAGGAGGACGCCTCGCTGGGCGCGCGCGGCGCCTCCCGGGCGACCGAACCGTCCGCCGGGGTGATCAGCCAGCGGGACACCGGCGTCGCGTAGGCGGCGACCGAGAAGGTGCCGGCCAGGCTGTCGCTCCAGCGGCCGCCGCCGGGGCCGCGGCGCAGGTCGAGGTCGACCCGCCACAGGTCGGTGGCGGAGCGGACCGCCTCGGCGACGTCGCGCGGGAAGGCCAGGCCGAGTTCGGGGGCCGGGTCGGTGTCGCCGAGGCCGATCTCCTCCAGCGGCACCGGGCGGCCGAGCTTGCCGCCGATCGCGGTGGCGATCAGGTGCGGGACGGGCCCCTGCGGGACCATGCCCTTGCTGACCCAGCGGGCCACCGAGGTCTTGTCGTACCGCAGGGTCAGCCCGCGCTGGGCGCCCAGGTCGTTGACCCGGCGGGCCAGTCCGGCGTTGCTGATCTGGGCGAGGGTCAGGAGCGTGCCGAGCCGTTCGTTCGGTCCTCGTGGGCTGACGGTCATGGTGGCGGCGGCACCTCCTGCGGCCTTGTGCGCGGGGCCCGGGCGGCACCGGGCCGTAGCTGCTGCACCTAGAGTAGTCGGACGCGTTCCGACGGTTAAGAGGCCGCATTCCGGATGGCGGGATCGTGCACCCGGCGGTGCGGCGCCGGCTCCTCGCCGGGGTTGGTCCGGACCACTCGGATCGGGCCGGGGGTGCCGCGCGCCGGAGCGTCGTGCTCCGGTCCTGTGTTCACGTGCGCCCGGCCGTGCCCCCTGGCTCGACCGGCTGGTCGGCGATTCGCTGGTGGTCGTGGGTCGGCCCGCCGTCGAGGACCCGGCGGGCCGGGGGACGCCGCCGCCTCAATCCCCG
This sequence comes from Kitasatospora sp. NPDC058492, assembly GCF_042720685.1. NCBI lineage: Bacteria > Bacillati > Actinomycetota > Actinomycetes > Kitasatosporales > Streptomycetaceae > Kitasatospora > Kitasatospora sp. NPDC058492. Next base: position 11,678 of record NZ_JBHXMU010000009.1, on the reverse strand, counting down.
CGGGTGGTGGCTGAGTCCGGGAGGGCATGCGGATGCCCTCCCGGGCCGGGCGACGCCTTTCGGCCATCTCGCGATGCCCATGTCAAAGGCGGCGCGGCGGGCGGTCCGGGCCGGGGAGGGGAAGGCCCGGCCCGCCCTGCGGACCACGCGAACACGTCAACACCCGCTGCCCGCACCGGGATCGCCGCCGGGGCCGGAACCACCCCGCACCGAGGCCACCGGCGGAACCGGAACCGGCAACACGGGCCACGGGAGCGCCAACCGGTGGCACGATGTCTCCTGACGGCGCGCCGGTACCCGGGACCGCCGTCACGGCACACCGCGGACCGGCGAGGAGCCGCCCGGCGGCGGACGCGCCGTACGGGTGCAGGTCCTCGTCCGGTGGAGGCGCGATGCGGTGGCTGACGGGCTGGAGCACGGGCGCGCCCCGGGCGGGCGCACCGGCGCACGAGGCGCTCGGTACGGTCGCACCGATCGCCGCGCGCCCCCTGTGGACCGGACCCAACCCGCTCTGGGTCGTCGGGGACTGGCGCCCCGAGGAGATCCGCCTCGCCACCCTCCGCCCCGGCGCCCCCGCCACGGTCACCACCGGCCCCACCGCCCCCGACCCCGTCGAGGACACCCCCGCCACCCTGCGGCTCGCCGTCCTCGGCCACTGCGGCGCCACCGACGCGGAACTCGCCGCCGGCCTCGCCGCCGCCCGCGGCGGCGCCGTCCGCCACCTCACCGCCTGGCCCGGCAGTTACACCGCCGTCCTGCGCACCGGCACCCGCTCCACCCTGCTGCTCACCGACCTGGCCGGCGCCCAGCCGGTCTTCCACACCCCCTGGGCCGGCGGCACCGCGTACGCCACCGCCGCCCTCCCGCTCGCCGACCTGGTCGGCGCCCCGCTGGACACCGGCCACCTCGCCGCCCGGCTCGCCTGCCCCGAATCGCCCGAGGCGCTCGGCACCGGCACCCCGTACCTGGGCGTCCAGCGGGTGCCGCCGGGCCACGTGCTCGCCATCCGCGGCGGCCACCCCTACCTCTCCGCCTACGACGACCCCGCCGCCCGGGAGCAGCCGCGCGACGAGGCGCCGGCCATCCGCGAACTCACCCGCGCGCTGCTGGAGTCCGTCCGCTCCCGGGTCCGCACCACCGCGCCCGCCACCGTGCCGGGTTCGGCCGGCCGCGCCCGGCTCGGTGTCGACCTCTCCTACGGCACCGCCTCCGCCACCGTCGCCCTGCTCGCCGCCGCCGTACCGCTGCCGCCGGTGCCCGCGAGCACGGGCCCGGAGCGCCTGCCGGCCGTCCGCGCCGGGGCCAGGAACGGCGCGGTCAAGGGCTCCTGGACCCGCGTCGCCGCCCAAGAGCCCTCCGCCCCGGAACAGTTGGCCGCCGTCACGCTCGGCGAGACCGAACCCCCGACCACCCTCGCGCTCGCCCCCGACACCCCCCGGCTGCGGCACACCGTGCTCCACCCCGGCCCCGACACCCTCCCGTACGCCGGACTGCACGCCGACGCACCGCCCGGCCGGCTCACCGACGAGCCCGGGCCCGAACTCGTCGCCGCCGCCCGCGCCGAGGCCCGCTTCGACGTCGGCGGCACCGACCACCTCACCGGCTACGGCGCCCGCCAGGTCCTCGACGGCCACCCGGCCCGGCTCGCCGACCTCATCCGGGCCGGCCGCCCGCGCGAGCTGCTGCCCCCGGTCGCCGCGCTGGCCGGTGCCGACCGGGCCGTCGTCGGCGTCCTGGCCGGCGCGCTGCGTACCCCGCTCACCGTGGTCCGGGCCGCCCACCGGCTCTCCCGGGTCCGGTACGCCGAGGCGCTGGACGACGCCGCCGCCAAGCTGACGGCCCGCCACCTCCCGGTCAACGGCCGCACGGCGGGCGACCGTTCGGCCGGCGACCTCGCCTGGTGCGTCCCCGGCCCGGCCGCCCGCTGGCTCTCCGACGAGGCGCTCTCCTCCGTCGCCCTCCGGCTGCGGCTGGCGGCGCGCAGACCAGCGCCCGACGAACGCCCGGGCGCACACCGCGCCCGGCACGCCCTCTACCGGCACGCGCGCTCCTACCGCACCCTCGTCCACGCCGCCGAACAGCCCGGCCAGCGGCTGCACGCGCCGTTCCTCGACAACCAGGTGGTCCGCGCCGCCCGCCTGCTCCCCGACGACGTCCGCCTCCAACCCGGCGCCCGGCACGCCCTCCTGCACGCCGTCCTCACCGGCGCCGGCCGCACCGACCTGCCCCCCGACTGGGGCCGCGGCCCCCGCCCCGACCGCACCGCCCCCGCCCGGGCCGGCCTGCGCCTCGCCGCCGACGGCCTCGCCGAACTCTTCGACGCACCCCTCCTCGCCGAAGCCGGCCTCATCGACCTCCCCGCCGTCCGCGCCGGCCTCGCCGACCCCGCCACCCCCCTCTCCGCAGCCGCCCTGGCGGGCCTCGCCGACCTGGTCTCCACCGAACTCTGGCTCCGCCGCATCCGCGCCCGCCGCCACGGCGCCTGCTGGACCGGCCTTCCCCTGGCCCAACCCCCGGCCCTCAGCCCCGTCCGTCCCTCCTGACCCCGCCGGGCGCCGCGCCCGGCCGGGCGGCGGGGTCCGGGAGCCGGGGCAGGTGATGATGGCGGGCAACGAGTCCGTCGGTGAGGAGAGCCGTGGTGGCCAGCGTGAGCCCGGAGCAGTCCGTTCCCGTCGTGCTGTCGGTGTTGGGGCGGCCGCCGACGGGGCGCCCGCCGGGGGTGTTGGCGGCGTGCGACGGGTCGGACGGGTCGCTGTGGGCGTTGGACCGGGCGATGACCGAGGCGGAGCTGTTCGGGCTGCCGCTGTACGTGCTGGCCGTGGTGAACCCGGCGCCGGCCGGCTATCCGCCGGGGATGGCGGAGCTGGTGCAGGAGAGCGTCGAGACGCTGGTGGAGAGCATGGCGGACGGGCTGCGCCGGGCGGTGGTGGCCGTGCAGGGGCAGCGTTCCCGGCCGTACGCGGGGGAGATGTCGCTGCACGTGGTGCTGGGCAACGTGATCGAGGTGCTGCTGGAGGCCTCGACCCGGCAGCACACGCTGGTGCTCGGCACGCGGGGGAACGGGGGGTTCGCGCGGCTGCTGCTGGGTTCGGTGAGTTCGGCGGCGGTGCACCACGCGGCCTGCCCGGTGCTGGTGGTTCCGGCGCCTGCGGAGGGTTGACCCGGGGCGGGGCCGGTGCGCTGACCAGCCCGGCTCGGGGCGCTGACCAGGGAGGCTGACCGGGGTGCCGGGAATGTACCGAGATGGTTCATCGTTCACCTATCCCGACACCCGTCCCCGCCCCACCCCTGGAGTCCCCTCATGAAGGTCGAGATCTGGTCCGACATCGCCTGCCCGTGGTGCTACATCGGTAAGCGCCGCTTCGAGCAGGCCCTGGAGGGCTTCGCCGGCAAGGAAGGCGTCGAGGTGGTCTACCGGCCGTACCAGCTGGTCCCGGACGCGCCGGCGACGGCGAGCCCGCACCGCGCGTGGCTGGCCGAGCGCTACGGCCCGCAGTCGGTGGCGATGGACGCGCGGGTGGCCGAGCTGGGCCGCGCCGAGGGCATCACGTACGACTTCGACGCCGCGCTGCACGCCAACACCTTCCTGGGCCACCGCCTCCTGCACCTCGCCGAGACCGAGTACGGCGCGGCCGTCCAGGGGCGGCTGAAGGAGGAGCTGCTGAAGGCGCACTTCACCGACGGCGTCGACGTCGGCGACCGCGCCGCGCTGACCGACGTCGCGGTGGCGGCCGGCCTGGACCGGGCGCGGGTCACCGCCTACCTGGCGGGCGACGAGGGCGCCACCGAGGTGAGCGCGCAGCTGGCCGAGGCCCGGGAGCTGGGCATCACCGCCGTGCCGACCTTCGTGTTCGAGGGCAAGTGGGCGGTGCAGGGCGGCCAGGACGAAGAGACCTTCCGCAAGGTGCTGGAGCAGGTCGCCGCCGAGATCGGCGAGACCCGCCCGGCGCCGGTGCAGGTCGCCCCGGCGGGGGAGGCCTGCGCGGACGGCTCCTGCGCGATCTGACCCCGCACAGCCCCACCCCGCACAGCTTTACCCCGGGTGGGCCCCACCCCGCACAGCCCCCGCCGAGGCCCGTTTCAGGAACACCTGAAGCGGGCCTCGGCCCAGTCCGCCACGTTGAGCGCCGACCAGATGCCGTGCACCGGGGTGACCACCAACCGGATCGACTTCTGCCCGGCCAGCGGCACGTGCACCGGTGCCGCGTCGTCCCCAGCGGCGAGCGGGGAGGAGCGCCACAGGGTGCTGCCGTCGCCGCCCTGGACGGAGAAGACCACGCCGCCCGGCGAGAGCGTGGCGTCGTCGACCCCGGCGACCGCGTCGAAGGACGTGCAGCTGCGGTTGAGGTCGATCAGGGTGGTCGCCGGGGCGCGCACGGTGATGGCGTGCCCGTGGCGTTCGCCGCCGATCCAGGCGCTGTCGTGCTGCCAGAACCAGTCGCTGCCCTTCTGCCGGATGCTGGGGCCGGGCGGCGGCACCCGGTTGTTGCCCGGCTTGACCACGGGCAGTGAGTCGGCCCAGAAGTCGGCGGGCGCGGGCGGCGAGGGCGGGATGACCGTCGGGGTGGGCAGCGGCGGCACGGTGGGCGTGGGGACGACGGGGACGACCGGCGGCTCGGGCGTGGGCAGCGGCGGCACGCTGGGCGTCGGCACGACGGGGACGGCCGGGGCCGGCGGCGTGGGGGTCCGCTTGGGCGTCGTCGAGCTCGGCGTGACCGGCGACGCGGCCTTCGTCGTGGTCTGGGCGGCTGTCGGGGCGGCTGTCGGGGCAGGCGTCGACCGGGTGACCGGCGTCGCGCTCGGGCTCGGGCTCGGCGCAGGCGGTGCCGGGGCGGCCGCGGCGCTGCTGGGCGCCGGGTCGGCGGGCGCGGGCGGCGCGGGTGCGGGGGCCTGCGGCCGGGGGGTGGCGGGGGCGCCGGCGGCGGGGGGCGCGGCCGTGGGCGGCTTGGGCTCGGGTGAGCCGGTGAGCGCGTACGCGGCGACGGCGGCCGCGGCCACCGCGACGGCGGCGGCGATCCCGGCCTTGGCGGCGGTGCCCAGGCCCTCGCCGGCCGCGGCGCCGGCGCCGGCCCCGCTTCCGCCGGAGACCGCACCCGCTCCGCCAACTGCACCCGCACCCGCGGTTCCGGAGGTGGCCGCCGCGGTGCCCGCAGCCGCACCGCCGACCGCGGCGACCCCGCCGACGGCCGCCGCGGCGGCGCTGAACCCGCCGACCCCGATCCAGACGAGCACGCCGCCGGGCAGCAGCGCGCGCAGGCCGGTGTTGATCTCGGTGAGTTCGAGGCAGGCGGCCGTGCAGCGGTCGCACTCCTGGAGGTGCCGTCCGACCTCCGCCGAGGCGCGCTTGCGCAGCGATCCGCGCGCGTACGCGCCGAGCCGGTTGGCGTACGCCTCGCAGGTGCGGTCCTGGCTGCCGGAGACGTGCGCCTGGAGGAAGGCGGCGGCGAGCCGGTCGCGGGCCCGGTGGGCCTGGACGGCGGTGGCGTTGGCGGTCTTGCCGAGCATCACGGCGACGGTCTTCGGGGACTCCCGTTCGACCTCGGTGTGCCAGAGCACCATCCGGTCGTCCTCGGGCAGTTCGGCGTAGGCCTGCATGACCATGCGCTGGTCGGCCATGGCCATCGCCCAGGCATCGGCACCGGGGTCGGCCAGGTCGAGGTCGACGACGGCGGCCGAGGTCTGGGCGAACACGCTGAAGTCGTCGACGAGTTGCTCGCGCCGCTCGCTGCGGGTCCAGGCGGCGGCGACGTTGCGGACGGCGGTCAGCAGGTAGGCGCGGACGGCGAACTCCGGGCCCTTGCCCGCCCTCAGGGCTTGCAGGGTGCGGGCGAAGACCTCGCCGGCGAGGTCCTCGGCGGTGAAGCTGTCCCGGCAGCAGGTGCGGGCGTAGCGGCGCACCGAGTCGGCGTGCCGGCGGTAGATCTCCTCGTACGCGGTGTCGTCGCCGGCCCGGACCCGGGCGGTCAACTCGGCGTCGGAGGCCGGGCGCTCGCCGTCGACCGGGTCGGCGGGGGCGGGCACGGTGGGGCGGGCGGGGCGGCCGGCGCCGACGAACGCCTCGGGGGCGACGCCGCCGCGGCCGGCCGGGGCCTGGCCGGGCACCCGCCCGGGGGGCAGCGCGGCGGCGGAGGCGGAGAGGGACTCGCGGCTGGGCATGCCCGCCTGGTCGGGCACGTGTCCGGCGGTCGGGCCGGTGGCCGAACCCGGTGCGGCGCCGGGTACTTGGGCCGGGCCGCCGGAGGCCGTGGCGGGGCCTTCGGACGTACTGGACGTACTGCCGGACGAGCCGTCGGCCAGTCCCCCGGTCAAGCCTCCGGACGGGCCGAAGTCGAGGCCGTACCCGTAGTCGTTCTGTTCCTCGGCGCTCACAACGGACCCCAGATTCCACGACAGCCCCCGCAGTGTGGCAGGGCGCGCGGGAGCGCGTGGGCGCACGGTTCCGCGCTGTACGGCGCCGAGGGCGCGCGAAGGGCGCGCATCGGGACATTGGCTCCAACCACGGGCAAAGGATGGCATAGCGCAGAGATGGGCGGTAGCCGGACCGGCCGGGACCCACTCTTCCGAGGAGCCGTCGCGGATGTGTTCGGCCAGCACAGGGCGGGTGGTTGTGCACCGCCCGCACCCGGCGCGCGTGACTGGTCCGCGCGCCGGTCTCCTGTCCAACTCCCGTCCCCGCCAGCTGCGGCGGCCGCGCCCGCGGTGGCGCGTCAGCGTGCCCGCAGGCCGTCCAGCAGGATCTCCAGCAGCCGCTCCGAGGGGCCGGCCGTCGGCTGCCCCTCCGCCTGCTGGACCCCGGCCGAGAAACCCGCCGTGGTCGGCGCGGTGCGGGCCGCGTGCACCGGCACCGAGGCGGTCAGCACCAGCACGACGTCCGACACCGTGACGCCCGGCCGCAGTTCGCCGGCCGCGCCGGCCCTGGCGACCAGGGCGGCCAGCAGTTGCAGCAGCAGCCGGGGATCGGCGTCGGCCGCCGACGGCTCGACGGCCGCACCGTTCTGCGCGTCCTCGCCGCGCAGGTCGAACCGGACGGCGGCCGGCTCGGGCACCCGCTGCTCCGGCACCCGGCCCAGTTCCTCCGCGTACCGGAACGCCTCCGGCGGCAGCAGCCGCCCGGCGCCGGTGCCGACCGCCCGCGCCAGGTAGCCGGCCAGCGACTCCCAGGCTCCGCCGCCGCCGTACAGCGACTCCCGTGCCTGCGCGGTCAGCCAGGCCACCTCCTCGGCGGCGATCCGCTGGACCAGCACCTCCTTGCTCGGGAAGCGCCGGTAGACCGTCCCGACGCCGACCCCGGCCCGGCGCGCGACCTCCTCCATCGGCGCGCCGTAGCCGAACTCGCCGAACACCTCGCGGGCGGCCCGCAGCACGCTCTCCAGGTTCCGCCGGGCGTCCACCCGTAGTCGGGTCCCGGGGACGTGCACGACGACCGGTGGCGGCTCCACCCGGTAGGGGACGCCCGGATAGGCGGCCCCGACCTCCGGCGGCAGGTCCACCGGGCCGCGCTGTTCCGGCACCATGCCCTGGCCGGCGTGCGGTGCTCCCGTTCGCCCCAACACCTGCTCCTGCTCCATCATCCCAACTCTCCCCCGCAGGCGCCCGAACCCGGACCCTGTCGTCGCCCGCCCCTGCACCCCCCGGTGCAGCTCAGCCCGTCAGAAATGACCTGATGACCCATCGCTCGTTGCCGCCCGTCCCGTTTCGTGACCACGGTTCGTGCCTCCGGGCCGGCTCGCGTCCGGCTCGGCGCGTCGGCACCGTCCGGGGCCTTGTCCGGGAACTACCCTTCCCCGGATGACTGTCCCGCAGTCGGGTTCTCGAGCCAACGCTGGAACTGGCCGTAGTGGCCGCTCCACGGTGCGTCGCCGCCGATTGTCATGGCGGTAACCGCTCCGGCACACAATCCGACCATAGTTCACGCCCGTTCGCGGCCGAAAGTCCGTCAGAAAGTCGCCCGGACAGCACAACTGGCCCCACCCGTCGACTCCCGTCACATCCGGCGCGGTACGGACTGTGGACAAGACCGCCCCTGCCGGTCCTTCATAGGGGGGCGCGAGGGGGGACACCCCCGGCCGCGGGGCCGGGAGGAAGCGCCAATCGGCAGGAGGTGCACCATCAGAATCCTGATCGCCGGCGGAGGCTGTGCCGGGATGGCCACCGCGCTGCACCTCCAGCGCGGCCTGCGGGAACGCCTGCGACGCGGCGAGGTCGAGATCACCGTCGTCGAGCCCCAGGCCTACTTCACCTACCACCCGCTGCTGGCCGAGGTCGCGGCTGGCTCGATCGACCCCCGGCACGTGGTCGTCCCGCTCCGCCGGGCCCTGCCGGACTGCCGGGTGCTGACCGCCCGGATCACCCGGATCGAACACGCCGCCCGCCGCGCCTTCGCCGACGCCGCGGGCCCCGGAGAGGCCGCCGCACCGATCGAACTCCCCTACGACGTCCTGGTGGTGGCGCCCGGCTCGGTCTCCCGGACGGCGCCGGTGCCCGGTCTGGCCGAACACGGCCGCGGCTTCTCCACCGTCGGCGAGGCCGTGGGTCTGCGCAACCACGTCCTGGAACAGCTCGACCTCGCCTCCGCCACCCGCGACCCGGCCCTGCGCCAGGCCGCGCTCACCTTCGTCTTCGTCGGCGCCGGGTACGCGGGCGTCGGCGCGCTCGCCGAACTGGAGGACATGGCCCGGACCGCGGTGCGCGGCTACCACAACGTCCGCCCCGAGGACCTGCGCTGGGTCCTGGTCGAGGCCACCGACCGGATCCTCGCCGAGGAGTCGCCGGAGCTGGCCGAGCACACTCTCGGCCAGCTCCGCGAACGCGGCGTCGACATCCGGTTGCGCACCACCCTGGCGTCCGCCGCGGACCGGGTCGTCGCCCTGTCCGACGGCAGCCGCTTCGGTGCCCGCACCCTGGTCTGGACGGCCGGGGTGAGGCCGGCCCCGCTGCTGCGCGACACCGACCTGCCGCTGGACACCCTCGGCCGGGTCCGCTGCCTCGCCACCCTGCAAGCCGTCGGCCCGGACGGGCGCGCGCTGCCCGGCGTCTGGGCGGCCGGGGACTGCGCCGCCGTGCCGGACCCCGACGCGGACGGGGCGCCCTGCGCGCCCAACGCCCAGCACGCCTTCGCCCAGGCCGAGCTGCTCGCCCGGAACATCGCGGTCGCCCTGGACGCCGGACCGCACGCCCCCGGCCTCGCCGAGTACCGGCCGGGCCACGCCGCCTGCTCGACCTCGCTGGGCCTGCGCCGGGCCGTCGCCCACACCCGGCGCGGCCGCCGGATCACCGGGCGGCGGGCCTGGTGGCTGCACCGGGCCCGGCACCTGCGGCGCCTGCCGAGCGCGGAGCGCCGGGTGCGGGTGCTGATGGACTGGGTGCTGGGCGGGCTGTTCTCCCGCGAGGTGGTCTCGCTGGGGGCGGCGGAGCATCCGCGTCCGGAGTTCGAGGCCGGGTCCGGGCCGCGGCCCGACGGCGGTCCGGACGCCCCGCGGTGAGCGCCCCGGCGCCCCGTGCCGGGGCGGAACGGGCGGCCACGCCGGGCGGGCGACTTCCGGAATCGGGCCCTTGCCTGACAGGATCAGCCCAACCTAGTCATTACCCCGTGTGCTGATGTGCACACAAAAAGTGATGATATGCCTGGAAATCGAGGAAGCGGCCGTCGTTTGAACCTCATGCGCTGGAGCGCCCGGCTCACCGGAGTCCCTTGGCGTGCCGCCCCGCCAACCGGGGCCGGCACCGACGAGGGCGCGCCCTCCGCCGACGGCGTCGTCGTCCCCGGCCCCCGCGACCCCACCAACCTGGCCACCGCCGCCGAACTCCTCGACCTGCACAAACCCCAGAACCTGCGCGAGGTCCTCAACCGGATCCCCGCCCCGGTGGCCGTCACCTACGGCCCGCTCCACCAGCTCGGCTACGCCAACCGCGCCTACCGCGAACTCTTCGGCGACCGCACCACCGGCCTGCCCGCCGGAGAAGCCCTCCCCGAACTCGGCACCATGGGCGTCCTGGCCCTGATGGACCAGGTCATCCGCGGCGGCCGCCCGCGCAGCGTCAAGGCCCGCTGCATCCTCGGCCTCACCGGCAACCGCTACTACAACGTCTCCTGCGTCCCGCTCGGCCCCGGCGGCCCCGGCGGCCCCGGCGGCCCCGGCGGCCCCGGCGACACGGGGGACACCCCCGCCGAGGAACCGCCCGCCGGCGTCCTGATCTTCGCCGCCGAGGTCACCGACCAGGTCCTCGCCGCCGCCCGGCTCCGCGAAGCCGAACGCCGCCAGCGCGAGGCCGCCGTCACCCTCCAGCGCAGCCTCCTCCCGCAGAAGCTCGACCAGCCGGCCGACCTGAGGGTCGCCGCCACCTACCAGCCGGGCGGCGCCGAGGCCGCCGTCGGCGGCGACTGGTACGACGTCATCGCCATCGACGGCGGCCGGACCGCCCTGGTCATCGGCGACGTGATGGGGCGCGGCCTGCGCGCCGCCGCCGTCATGGGCCAGCTGCGCACCGCCGTCCGCGCCTACGCCCGGCTCGACCTGCCCCCGCACGAGGTGATGCGCCTGCTCGACGGCCTCGCCATGGAGATCGACGCCAACCAGATCGCCACCTGCACGTACGCCGTCTGGGACCCGCAGCGCCGCACCCTCTCCTACGCCTCCGCCGGACACCTCCCCATGCTGCTGCGCTGCCCCGACGGGACGGTCCTGCGCAGCGAGGAGCAGAACGGCCCTCCGCTCGGCACCGGCGACGGCCTCCACGTCTCGCACACCCTGCGCCTGCTGCCCGGGACCACCGGTGTCCTCTATACGGACGGCCTGGTCGAACGCCGCGACGAGGACATCGACCAGGGCCTCGACCTCCTCGCCCGCACCCTCACCGGCGCGGTCGGGGCCCCCGAGGTGATCTGCGCCCGCCTCCTGCGGGCGATGGGCGTGACCTCCGAGCACGACGACGACGTCGCCGTCCTGGCCTTCCACCTGCCGGCGGAGGAGGCGGAGGAAGAGAGCGTCGCCGGGGCGGAACCGGAGCTTGACTCGGCCTTCCCCGAGGTCTAGTGTTCTTCGAGCTGCCTGGCAGGGAGCACCGGACACGCATTTTGCGCGGACGGTCCCGCGGTAGCCAATCCTTTCGAAACACCACTTCCCGGTTCGGGCTGGGTCGCGTCTTGTCGCGGCTTGGTTCTTATTCGGCGTGCTCGTTTTATTGGATTGCGGCCGATTCGCTTTTCGGAGCAGGGATCGGCTAGAGTTTGAAACGTCGGACGGGGCGTCAAGCCGCAGAAGACACCAGCGAGTTGGATGAACGAAGCGCCGGAAACGGAGCGGAAAACATCTGGTAAGCTGGGAACACGAAAGAACGAAGCGCCCGGAGGGCCCGCTGGAAGGCGGTCCGAAGGAAGTGTCCGTTCCTTGAGAACTCAACAGCGTGCCAAAAGTCAACGCCAGATATGTTGACATCCCCGGCCTCAGATTCTTCTGGGGTTGGAGATTCCTTTTGAAGTAAAACACTAGCGAGGACGCAGTGCGCGGGACCGCCCTATTCCGGTGGTTGCCGTGCCGCTCAACGCGGGTGTCGACCGGCCTCCTTCAATGTGGGGCCGAGTAAACATTCACGGAGAGTTTGATCCTGGCTCAGGACGAACGCTGGCGGCGTGCTTAACACATGCAAGTCGAACGGTGAAGCCCTTCGGGGTGGATCAG
>NZ_JBHXMU010000008.1:101700-187594 GCF_042720685.1 Kitasatospora sp. NPDC058492 | reverse complement strand
GGCCTGCACCTCATGGTGCAGGCCGCCGCCCGGTGTGCGCGGTGTTGTCCGGCCGCGGTCCTCAAGGCCCGCCGCCGGCCCCGGTTCGCGTCCGGGTGAGCTGGTCGGTGAGCGGTTACCAGCTTCCCTTGATGAGCGGTTACCAGCTTCCCTTGAGGGGGATCCAGCCGGGGTTGCCGAACTTCGTCGTCACGGCAGCGGTGCTGTTGTCGTTGCTGAGGTAGAACGTCGCGGTGGCCGGGTCGTAGCCGCCGACGCTGTCCTTGCCGGAGCCGTTCCAGTCGCCGACGAGGGGCTTCCAGCCGGGGTTGCCGAACTTCGCGGTCACGGCGGTGGTGCTGTTGTCGTTGCTGAGGTAGAAGGTCTGGGTGTTCGGGTCGTAGGCGCCGATGCTGGTGACGCCGTCGCCGTTCCAGTCGCCGACCAGCGGGGTCCAACCGGGGTTGCCGAACTTCGCCGAGCCCGCAACGGTGCTGTTGTCGTTGCTCTCGTAGAAGGTGGCGGTGGCCGGGTCGTACGCGCCGATGCTGTCCTTGCCGTCCTTGTTCCAGTCGCCGACCAGCGGGATCCAACCCGGGTTGCCGAACGTCGTGGTCACGGCGACCGTGCTGTTGTCGTTGCTGAGGTAGAACGTCGCGGTGGCCGGGTCGTACGCGCCGACGCTGCTGACACCGTCGCCGTTCCAGTCGCCGACCAGCGGGGTCCAACCGGGATTGCCGAACTTCGCCGAGCCCGCAACGGTGCTGTTGTCGTTGCTCTCGTAGAAGGTGGCGGTGGCCGGGTCGTACGCGCCGATCCGGTCCGAGTACGGCTTGGCGTGGTCGGTGCTCAGGCCCGCGTTGCAGTTGGGCCAGGCGCCGGGGCCCTGGCCGGCGAGGATCTTCTCCCCTACGAGGATCTGCTGCTTCTTGGTGGCGAGATCGGGCCGGGAGGCGTAGGCCAGGCCTCCGTAGGCCTTCCAGGTGGGCAGCGTGATCTGCAGGCCGCCGTAGTTGCCGTTGTTGGTGTTGATGCTCCAGTTTCCGGTGCTCTCGCACTGGGCGACCCTGTCCCAGGTGCCCACCGAGGCGGCTTGGGCCGGTGCCTGGGAGGCGGCGGACAGGACGGCCGCCCCCAGGGCGACAGCGGCGAGCGAGCGGGTGCGACGGGTGTGACCGGTGTGACGGGTGGTCGACTTGTTCTCGGGCATGCTCAGCTGACTTCCTTTCGTGTCGGTTGGGGGGCGGACTACCAGCGGCCGGCGATCGGGACGTCGCCGGGGCTGCCGTAGACGAAGCTGGCGGCGGTGGTGCTGTTGTCGTTGCTGAGGTAGAAGGTCTGGGTGCTCGGGTCGTACGCGCCGATGCTGGTGACGCCGTCGTTGTTCCAGTCGCCGACCAGCGGGGTCCAGCCTGCGTTACCGAACTTCACCGAGCCCGCGACCGTGCTGTTGTCGTTGCTCTCGTAGAAGGTCTGGGTCGTCGGGTCGTACGCGCCGATGCTGTCCTTGCCGTCCTTGTTCCAGTCGCCGACCAGCGGGATCCAACCCGGGTTGCCGAACGTCGTGGTCACGGCGGCGGTGTTGTTGTCGTTGCTGAGGTAGAACGTGGCAGTGGCGGGGTCGTACGCGCCGACGCTGGTGACACCGTCACCGTTCCAGTCACCGACCAGCGGGATCCAACCCGGGTTGCCGAACTTCGCGGTCCCGGCGGCGGTGCTGTTGTCGTTGCTGAGGTAGAACGTCGCGGTGGCCGGGTCGTACGCGCCGACGCTGGCGACGCCGTCACCGTTCCAGTCACCGACCAGCGGAGTCCAGCCCGCGTTGCCGAACTTCGCCGAGCCCAGCGTGGAACCCGTGTTGTCGCCTTCGTAGAAGGTCTGGGTGGACGGGTGGTACACGCCGGCCTTCGTGGCTCGGGTCTGGACGTCGTCGACGATGTTCTTGTAGCGCAGCGCCTTGTACTCGCTGTTGGGGTGCGAGTCGAGGGTGCCGTTGATGGAGGCGCCGGTGACGTGCTTCACCGGGGTGGAGCCGAAGGAGTAGTACGAGAAGGTCGTGTGGGCGGCGTCGTCCCACTTCTCGAAGAGCAGGACGTGGTTGTAGTAGCTGTTGAGGACGTCGCCGGCCTTGAGCTCGCTGCGCTGGATCCCGTAGGTGTAGGAGTCCTCGATGGCCCGGGTGTCGGGGCCGGTGCCGGCGCCCAGGTGCCAGGCCATGGAGACGTAACCCGAGCAGTCCGTACGGTAGTTGCGGCCGCTGGAGTCCGGGTACGAGCCGCCCTGGTTGTAGGGGATCGACTTGCCCAGCCAGTACTGCGCCCGCTGGATGACCTCACTGCGGGTGATCTTGCCGTCGATCGAGGACGAGGCGGCGGTGACGGCGCTGGTCGCCGCGTGGGCCGCCGTGGTGGTGACGGCGGTCGCAACTATCGCACCGGAAGCGGCGAGGGAGGCCGCGAGGGCGACGTGGGCAAGCCTGGACAGCGTGGACGAAGGCATGGCGGAGCTCCTCATGCGCGTTGCGCGTTGCGGGTTGCGAGTTCGAGACGGCATCGGATGCCGGACAGCGTCGTGCGGGTTCAACGGCCGGGGGGCGCGGGTGCGGCGGTGGCGCAGCGGCCGCGGTGCGGGTTCAGCGGCGGCGTGGGTTCAGCGGCCGGGGGGCGCCGGTGGCTGGTAGCGCCGGCGCATCAGGGGTGAGGCCTGGTGGCCTCGGGCGATCAGGACGTGGGCCCGGCTCAGGGTGTCCTCCGCGACTGCGGGGTCACGGCTGGCGAGGTAGACGAGCAGGTCGACGCGGTCGGCCTCGCTTCGGACGGTGATGTGCTGGAGGCCGTCGTCGGGGCGGGCGTGGGCCCACAGGACGGCGCGGACCTCGGCCGCCTCACCTGCCTTGTCCACCTCGGTCACCTCGGCCGCCTCGCCAGCTGGAACCGGCCCGGCGCTCTGCCTGCGGTGCAGGGCGGCGTAGATGACGTCCATCCGCGGGTCAGCCGCCCCAGCCGAAGCTGGCGTTGACGGCGGTGTCCTGGGCGCTCACCGACAGGACGGCGGGGGCGGCGAGCAGCGCGCCCAGCGAGATGGCGATGGCCGCGGCGGCCTTGGCGATACGGGTCTGGATCACGATCGGTTGTCCTCAACTGTTGTTGACACGAAGGGATTTCTCCGATCGGTGCGTCCCGCGGTCGACGCGCCGTCCGGCTGCCGTCCGGGCTGACTTCCTGGCTGACTCCCTGGCGGCGATCACTAGCTTTGCCGGTCGGGGGGCGGCTCGGAAGGCCTTGCGGGTGTCGCCAATCGGCCTGTCCGACTCCGGACAGGCTGTCGCGGGCATGACAAGAACTGGACGGCGCGGCCTGCCGTCGAGGCCGGATATCCGACCTTGAGGGCGGTGTCATCCCATGAAAGGATCATGAAGCTTCGTGTGCTGTCACAGCCACGAGAGCTCACGGATCATCACACAAGGGGGACACCCTGTTGCAGGCGCTTGGACTATCGGCCCGCGCCGAGCAGGTCTACCAAGCCCTGCTCGACCACCCCGCCGCCGACGTCGAAGCGATAGCCGGGCGCTGCGCGACCACCGCCACCCAGGTCCACGACTGCCTCGACGAACTCGGCGCCCTCATGCTCGTACGCGCCTCCGCCGACCACCCCGGCCGGATGCGGGCCGTCGACCCGGCCGTCGGCCTCGCCGAGATGCTCGCCCGCCAGGAAGCCGACCTCGCCGCCCGCCAGGCCGCCCTCGCCGCGTCCCGCGCCGCCGTCACCCGCATGGTCGCCGAACGCGCCGAACACCACGCCGCCCACGGCGAACGCCTGCTGGGCATGGACGCCGTCCACCACCGCCTGGAACAGATGAGCCGCACCACCACCACGGAAGCCCTCAGCAGCCAGCCCGGAAACCAGCGGCCCGAAGACCTCGACTCCTCCCGCCCCGGCGACGCCGGCGCCCTCGCCCGCGGCATCACCATCCGCACCCTCTACCAGGACTCCACCCGCCACCAGCCGCACGTCACCGGATACGCCCACTGGCTGCTCAGCCAGGGCGGAGAAGTCCGCACCGCCCCCACCATCCCCCAGCGCATCGTCATCGCCGACCGCCGCGAGGCCCTCGTCCCCATCGACCCCGAGGACCACCGCAAGGGCGCACTGCACGTCACCGAACCCGGCATCCTCACCGCCCTGCTCGACCTCTACGAACAGGCCTGGAACACCGCCGTCCCGCTCGGCGCCACCGCCCCCGGCGACCCCACCACCGGACTCACCGCCACCGAACGCGAACTGCTGCGCCTGCTCGGCACCGGCCTCACCGACGACACCGCCGGCCAGCGCCTGGGCATCTCCTCCCGCACCGTCGGCCGCCACATGGCCTCCATCATGGAGCGGCTCAACGCCAGCAGCCGCTTCGAGGCCGGCATCAAGGCCGCCCAGAACGGCTGGCTCTGACCGGCCCGGAGTACGGCGTGTCAACCCGCAGCTCCCCAACCGAATGTCACAGTCCGATCCTCGGGATGTCCTGACGATTGTGACGCCACGCGTGCCACCGAAAGCCACTGACCGACCGTCATGGTGGGTGTCCAGCAAGCCAGCACGCACTGTCATCGGGGAGCCACCATGTCCGTCCGCCGCCGTCGCCCGCTGCTCGTCACCGCCGTCCTCGCCGTCGGGGCCGGTCTCGTCCTGACCGCCTGCGGGCCCGACAATGCCGACCCGGCCGCCGGCCCGAAGGCCTCCCCCACCACCGCGGCCGTCGCACCCGCCCCCACCGGTGCGGCTCCCACCGGCTCTGCTCCCGCAGCGGGGTCACCGACCGCACCGGCCACGGGCGCGGCGTCGCACACCCCCACGGGCGCACCGCACACCCCGTCCGGCACCAGCCCCTCCACCAGCACCCGACCCGGCGGCGGCAACGCCCCCGCCCCCACCGACGCCACCCCCTGCGACATCGGCAACCTCTCCATCCACGTCACCGCACGCCCCGGAGCACCCAGCCAGCGGGTCATCGAAGTCCACAACACCGGCACCAGCGCCTGCAGCCTCAGCTCCTCCCCCGGCGTCAACCTCGGCAACTCCACCGCCCGCGACCAGAGCAACAACATCCGGCCCGTACTCGCCAGCGGCACCCTGCGCTTCCCCGTCCCCGCAGGCCAGAACGCCTACGTCGTCATCGACCTCAACCCCGGCGGCGCCACCACCGGCACCACCCCCGACATCAACGAAATCAACGTCCTCGCCGACCAGGACGACACCAACATGCCCCTCGCCGCCACCCACAACTTCCCGCTCACCCCCGACACCCGCGTCCTCAACCCCCACATGGGCAACTACCGCGCCACCATCGCCGACGCCGTCACCTCCATGGCAGCCGCCGGCAAGTAGCCCCGGCCACACCACCGGCACCCACCGACGGCCGGACCCGAGTGAGGCGACGCGGCCACGGGCCCGGTCGGCGCTCCGGCGCGACGGTGATCAGCGGATGGAAGTGGGCGAGTTCGGCGGGTTCGTCGACTATCAAATAGCCCCGCCGGAACGGTCAAGCGTCTCGATGCACCACATCGCACCGCGCGACCCAGCGGATCGACCCCAGCGAATCGACCCCAGCGAATCGGCTCAGCGGATCGGGCAAGCAGGCCGGCCCGGGCCGGCGGACAGGCAACCCGGCACCCGTCCCGTCAGGGTCGGAGGGCAGGGGCGGAGGGCAGGGACGGGAATTCGCCCACGTCAGGCCCCGTACCGGTCGGCGAGTGCGCGGGCGGTCGCGGCCAGCCGGGCACGCAGCTCCGGTGGTTCGAGGACCTCCACGTCGGTGCCCAGTCTCAGGAACTCGTCGTGGGCGTGGCCGAGGGACTCGATGGGCACGGACGCCCTGGTCCAGCCGTCCGCCTCGGCCACCCCCGAATCCGCGACCGCCCGGTCGAACGCGCGGCCGAGCTGCTCGCGACCCCGGGCGACACCGCTCGGCGACAGTCGCACCGTCGCCTCCGCGGTGTGCAGTCGGGCATGGAAGTCGGCGAGCCCGTCCCGCCAGTGTGCAGCCAGGTCGAAGCTCGTGGGTATCTCGAACTCCTCTTCCAACTCTCGTAGTTCGAGGATCTGGTCGACCCGGTAGGTACGCGGGGTGGCACCGTCCGCGGCGGCGACCAGATACCAGCGGCCGGCCTTGAGGACCAGTCCGTACGGCTCCAGTCGCCGTTCCACCTCGGTGGGCGCCTTCCACCGCCGGTAGCGGACCCACACCCTGCGCCGGTCCCAGAGCGCGGCCGCGACGGCCGCCAGGTGCGGCGTCTCGTCCACGTCCCCGTACCAGCCGGGCGCATCGAGGTGGAAGCGCTCCTGGATCAGCCCGGCCCGCTCGCGGAGCTCCGCCGGCAGGGCGGCCCGCAGCTTGAGCTGGGCGGCCGCCAGTACCTCGCCCAGGCCCAACTCGGCCGCCGGGCCGGGCAGCCCGGCCAGGAACAGGGCCTGCGACTCATCGGCGGTCAGGCCCGTCAGCCGGGTGCGGTACCCGTCGAGCAGCTGGTAGCCGCCGCCGTGACCGGCCTCGCCGAACAGCGGGATCCCGGCGGCGCCGAGCGCTTCGAGGTCCCGGTAGACCGTGCGGACCGACACCTCCAGTTCGTCGGCGAGCTGCCGGGCCGTCATCCTTCCCCGGTTCTGGAGGAGCAGGAGCAGTGAGATCAGTCGGCTGGCGCGCACGGCTGTCAGTATCCACTGACAGGAGGTGTCAGTGGACCGGTTCTAGCCTGCGGCCATGATCGATTCCGACTTCCTCCACGGTTCCCGGGGCATGCCCGTCCGCAGACTCACCGGGGTTCCGGCCGGCGGTGACGGCCGGGAGCAGGAGTTCTCCGTGAACGGCGGACACAGCCGGGCGCTCGACCGGGTCACGGAGCTCGACCGGGTCGCGGAGCTCAGCCGTGTCCAGTTGCAGGACGCCTCGTGAGCATCGTCGAACTGCGCCAGTACACCCTGCACCCAGGTGCCCGCGACACTCTGATCGCCCTCTTCGAGCGGGAGTTCGTGACCGGACAGCAGGCGGTGGGCATCACCGTCGGCGGCCGGTTCCGGGACCTGGACGACCCGGACCGCTTCGTCTGGCTGCGCAGCTTCCCTGACATGGCGTCGCGGGCACGGGCACTGCACGCCTTCTACTACGGGCCGGTCTGGCAGGAGCACCGGGACGCCGCCAACGCGACGATGGTGGACTCGGACGACGTCCTGCTGCTGCGCGGCCCGGGCTTCACCGCCCCGGCCGACGCCGGACCGGTCGTCGCGACCATCTGCCACCCCCTGGACCCCGCCGCCTTCGCCGACCACTTCGAGCGGCACCTGCGCCCCGAACTGGCCGCCCGGAACCAGCCGTTGGCGGTTCACCGCACCGAACACGCGGAGAACGACTTCCCCGCCCTGCCCGTACGGGCCGGCGAGGACGTCCTGGTGTGGTTCACCACCGGCGACACCGCCCCCCTGCCGGACCTCTCGACACACCTGCACTCCGCCCCGCAGCAACTACACCTCTCACCCGTGCCGCAACCCTCCCGCTGAAGCCTGTCGCAGAGGGCCGTGGGTGGGCAGGCCGACGTCCGGCCCGACCTGCTGCTTCACCCGCCGGGAACGGGGTTGTGCGAGGTGGCGACGGCCTGCACCACGCTGGTGCGGGCCGTCGCTCCCCGCTTTCGGGCCTTTCGGGCCTTCGGGCCTTCGGGCCTTTCAGAGCTTTCGGGCCTTTCGGTCCGGTGGCCGGCGGGAACGGAGCAGTCCGGCTGGAGCACTACGAAGCGGCCGGTGGTTCCACCCGGGCGTGTGTCTCCGGCGGCACCGGGAAGCGCCTCAACAACTCGTCCATCCAGGCGGCCGGATGGGTGGCCGTCGCCGCGCCACCGGGGAGGGCCCGCGCTTGGCGGATGCCCTCGGTCAGCGCCTCGACGGCGGCCCGGGTGGTGTACCGGTCGGCGACCCACTGACGGCCCGCCCGCCGCACCTCGTCCTGGCCGGGCAGGTCGAGCAGCTCAAGGGCCTTGTCCGCCAGCCGATCCGTTTCGAGCTCCGGGATCCGCCACGCGGACGGCGAGTCGAACAGCTCCGCTCCGCCGCCGGCGGCGTAACCGGTCACCAGGCAGCCGCTGGCCATCGCCTCGGCCAGCGGCAATCCGAAGCCCTCGCCCTCGGGTGCTCCCAACGCGATGAACACCGACGTGTCGGACAGGACGCGAGCGACCTCCTCGTGGGGGACCGCGTGGATGTCGTACAGGTCCACACCCTCGGACCGCGGGTCGGCGTGCAGCAGACGGCGGAGCAGCGTGGTCTCGATCGGGCGCTTGCGGGACATCCACGCGATGCGCCGAACCCGCTCGGTCGATGCCGGCCGGAACAACTCGGTGTCAATGACGTTCGGCACCAGGTGCGGTTCGAACTCGGGCAGGGCGCGGCGGAACATGTCGACGCCCGCCTTCGAGATCGTCCACAGAGCCGGCCGGTCCGACCAGCCCGGATACGGGCCGGGGTCGGGGCAGGTCAGGAAGTTGACGTAGTGCCCCTGCGAGTAGATCACCTTGTGGCCGCCGGGCGCCGGGTCGTGCCCCGGGACCACGCTGACCTCGTGCAACACGAGCACGTCCTCGGGCCCGAGGTCCAAGGTCATGCCGGACAGCGTCGGCACATCGTCGTCGAACCACGTGTAGCGGAACCCCGGCGTGGGCGTCCAGCGGAACGCCTCGACGCCGACGGCCCGCAGCAGCGCGACCTGCTGGTTCAGCACCCGAATGCCGCCCAGCGGGAACTGGAACTCGAACGACGCGTAGATGACTCGGCCGGTCACCGTACCTCCCGGAGAAACAACGATCGGTGGGACCAGAGCATGGGTGGTTGGGCCAGAGAGGCGGCATCACCCTCCCGGGGCCGTGGAGCAACGTCCGTGCACAGCGGCTGGGCCTGGCCCGTACTCATACGCCCAGGGTGGCAGCAATGCCCCCGCGTGTCACCGGCCCGACACGGTCGGGGAACGTCGCACCGCTACCGGGCTGTCGGCGCGGTGTTGTTCCCGGCGCCGATCGCCATAGCCACTGCCGGTGCCTGAAATCGCGATGGTCACATCGTCTCGCCAGCAAGGTCATCGACGGCCTCACCCTGCCCGAACCCACACAAGCCCCCGCAGAGCCCGCCACCGTCCGCCAGCGCATCGTGACCGCCTTCAACGAGCGGCTCGGGCGGATCTTCCGGGTTCGCGACCTGCACGAACTACTCGGCCTGCCCGTCGACGAGCCCTCCATCGACATCACCGCTCCCGCCTGGGACGACTCGTTCGTCAGCAACTCCTCGACCAACCCGGGCGCGGCCGCCACCGGAAACGGACTACTGACTTCGGCTCGTCAGGGTGAACCTTCGCGAAGTCCCTGATGGGTCTGGAGCGGTGGTTGTAGGTCCTGGTGTGTGAGATATGCGGATGGGGCGGGCTGACCGCCGCGGGACGTGAGCGCCGGCAACTGGCGCCGGCTCCCGGTCCCCGGCGGACGCGGCCTGGTCGAATGCGTCGCGGAATGCCCCGGCCATCGCCCGCCATGCGCTCGTTGATCAGTGCCGCGAGCGGCATGGAAAGAGCGCCCCAGACCGAACGGGTCCGGGGCGCTCGGGCGCCGAACGTCAGCTACTGATCACGGGTAGACGGTCTTCGTGAGGTTCCGAGCGTACCCGCCCCACAGCGCAGTTGCCCCACCAAATGACACTGTCGCCTTCGCGACCACGCTCGGCTCACCCCACGAGAGAATCCCGAGGCGCAGCTCGCTGTCGATGATGTAAACCGCGAACTTGATGTACCTGTTCTCCCCTTCCGGATGACCCTTCAGGGACTTGAGAATGTAGTAGTTCGAGCCGATTTCTGTAACCTGCACCGGGGCATTCCCCGGCATGAGCGCGCACGTCTGGTTCACCTTCAGCACGTCTCCGCACCCACTGAAAGGGAAGTAGTCGGAGAAGTGGGTGACGGCGAGCTGGAAGACTCCGTTCTTGACGGCCCCGCCAGCGGGAGTGTCAGCCAGAGGGAAGATCCCGAACTCGCATCGGTACTGATAGTTCGAGCTGGTGTCGACCTCCGCTGAGCACCGCTCTGAAGCCGGTGACGCAACGGAGGGCGTGGCAGCTGCGGTCAAGCCGAGCATGACCGTGACGAGAAGTGCGAAAAGCCTTAGAGCCAGGCGCTTCACATCATCCCCCTTCAAGTCAGTAAGTCAGTCGATGATTTCGATTGATCCTTGCCGGATAGACCGGTCAGCGAACCATACAACTCTCAGCATGGACAGGTCACTTCATATTCAGTCACACATGCAGAATCTTTGAAGAGTTGAAAGTTTGCAGGTCAAGCCATCTTCATGTGAAGCCAAAGAATCAGTAACGCCCCATACATCACGATTGTCGACAGAGGATTCCGGCCAACATTGAGGCCGCCTGGCACGATCTGCTTCGGCGGGTCAAAATACGACGCCATTCTCCGCATCAACCCCACCGCACCGCGCGGTACGCGGCGCCAACCTGACCAGTCAACGGGCCCCGTCTATCACTCGGGCTCGCCTTCGCACGAACCGTGGGGAATCGCATCTGATGCAGGTGCGGCCCTCCTCGACCTGTGCGCACAGACGCATCCGGCCGTCCTTCAACGCCGCCTCGGCGTCCGATCGTTCGCGGCCGAGCGCTAGTAACGCCGCACTTCGTAGACTGGAATCGGCACAGCCGACGGCCGCCACTCTCGCCTGATCAACCCGAACACCCACGAGTCGGATACCTCGCCGTTCACGACGCAGTCTTCTCGCAACGTCCCTTCACGCACGAATCCGACCTTCTCCAGGACCCGGGCAGATGCCACGTTGCGTGTATCGGTCTCGGCCTGAACCCGATTCAGGTCCAGCGCGTCGAATGCCCACTGCAGCACGGCGGTTGCGGTCTCCGTCGCGAAGCCGTGGCCCCACATCGCTTCGTCGAGGCAGTAGCCCAACGACGCGCTGCGGTAGTCCGGATTCCATCCGGTCAGACCGCACCAGCCGACGAAGGCCCCGTCGGAAGCACGGTTGATGGCCACCCGGGCCCCGGTGCCTTCGTCCGCCATCTTCCGGCACATCGCGATGAAGCGCTCGGCGCGGGCCTGTTCGGTCCACGGCGGGGAGTCCCAGTAGCGCATCACACGGGTGCTGCTGTGCAGCGCGAAGAGGGAGTCCGCGTCGGCATCGGTGAAGGGGCGCAGTCGCAGGCGAGCCGTGTGCAGAACGGGGGTGGCCAGAGTCATGCGCACCATCCTGTGTCCTCTTGGGCCGGCAGAACACCGAATATCCCTCAGGGGGTACTGACGGCCGACAGGCCGAACAGGAGGGCCAGGGCGAGCTGGAGGGTTGCGGATGCCGGGCGCCGCCGCCAGAGGCACAGACCGCCGGTGACCAGTGTCGCCGTGAACGCGACGACCAACCGGGGGACAGCAGTACGGGCGCCGCATTGACGCCCGCCGAGGGCCGGGCAGAGTCCATGCCCAAGCGCGGCCTGAAGGACGGCGGCGAACAGGACGACATCCAGCGCCAGCAGACACGCCACCACGATCGGCGTGCCGTTCGAGCGATCCGACCGACCAGGCCGTCGAAGCCTCATGAATCCCCCCAGGAAGTGCGCCGCCGCGATGACCTCGTTGGCGTGACACCGAAGACCGTACAAGCCTCCGGTGACTCGACGCGATCGGCCGGCACCACCCTGCATCGCCTCAACCACCCTACTGGCGCCGCGACTTCTGCCGAGCCGGCCGCATGAGGGCCGGTACGGCCGGGGTGCGGGTCAGGTGGTGCGGGCTCGGAGGTGGGCCCGCTCGCCCTGGTGCCCGAAGAGGACGAGGAGTTCGACGGTCCGGTCGCCGTCGGGTCCGAGCCGGTGCGGTACGTGGGTGTCGAACTCGGCGGCCTCGCCCGCCCTGAGGACCAGGCTCTGGTCGCCCAGCAGCAGGCGCAGCCTCCCCGGGAGTACGTAGACCCACTCGAAGCCCTCATGGGTCTTCAGTTCCGGCTCGATGCCGGGCGCGGGCGGGATGAGGAGTTTGTGGGCCTGGACGCCGCCGGGGTGGCTGAGCGGCACGTAGGTCATCCCGTCCCGGACCACCGGACGCAGGTGGATGCGCGGGTCGCCGGTGCGGGGCGCGCCCACGAGGTCGTCGAAGGGGCACGGCGTGGACCTCGGCGAACGGCAGCAGCAGTTCCTTCCAGGGTGGGCTTGCGGGTGCCGCCCTCCAGGCGGGAGAGGGTGCTCTCGTTGATCCCGGTCCGCTCGGCGAGTTCCGCCAGCGTCATTCCGCGCCGGCGGCGCAGCTCGCGCAGGCGGGGGCCGACCGCGTCCAGGACGTCCTTCTTCGCGTTCGCCATGCCACCAGGTTGCCGAAACGGCATGGAGCGTTGCTCGGGCCCGGGGCGGTACGGGGGGCGCAGCAGCAAGGGGGAAGGGAGACGGCGGAGGCCCTGCCACCGGGGGCCGTACGCCGTGCAGCGACCGCGGATAATGGCCGTGGCCGCGGGCCGGCGGCGCCGGCGGCCTCGATCGATGGAGAGGTAGAGGACGGATGACCCTGAAGGCAGGCCGGCGCGTCAGGTTGGCCGAGGATCTCGGGATCGGTGAGGCGGTCGCCGGGGAGCCCGGGGCCGTCGTCGGGTTCCTCTCGCTGGGATCCGGGATGGAGGGCACCGTCGAGCGGGTGGACGGGGAACTCCCGGAGAGCCATGAGGTCCGCGAGTACCAGCGGCTCAAAGCGCTGTTCGAGGACTACGGGCACACCATGCCGGTGGCGAGCCGCGAGCGCCTGGAGGCGGAGATCGCCGTGCTGGAGCCGCAGTGGATCGCGCACCGGGAACGGGGGAACCGGGTGACGGTCCGGGTCCGGCTGGACAACGGCTTCGTCCTCGACGGGGCGGACCAGGACATCCTCACTCCACTGTGAGGGAGGACGTCCCGCAGCGGCGACAGTCCCGGCACTCGACTCCCGGGCCTTCGGCGGGACGGGCGGCCGCCCGGGTGCTCGTACACCACGCCAACTGACAAATGATGGACGGGCGTTGCGAACGGTGCGGTGAACGGCGCGGGCCGCACCGTCCATCGTTTGTCTGTCGGCGCGGCGCATCGTTCATCACGGCGCGGGACACAGCCCGCGCCACCCACCGAAGGCACACGGAATCGAGGGAACCATGCGTACCTCCGCACGCTTCGCGGCGTTGGCTGCGGTAAGCGCCATCGGGCTCGGCACCATCGCCACCGGCACCGCCCAGGCCGCCCCGGCCACCGCCCAGGCCACCGTCCAGGCGGCCCGGAGCACCACGGTCCACCTGCACAACGGAACCGGCTGCTCGCTCTACCGGACCAGCTACGCTCTGGCCCACGGCATCTGGACGCAGGGCCAGGAGCCGCCGCAGATCCTGGGGAACACCGGCGACGCCACCTTCCAGTCGGAGAGCAACGGGTTCCTGACCGGCACCGAGGGCTGGGCGACGTTCAGCACCTACGGCTGCGAGGAAGGCTGGCGCAACAACAACACCGTCCAGCTGCACTGGGCCAACCCCTACGCCGGCTCCAACAGCTACGACGAGAACGGCACCAGCAGCGTCTTCCGCACCACCCGTGAGAGCGGCTCCGGCGACAACGCCGACGTCTACTGGGGCGTGTGGAAGAACTGATCCCGGCCGTCGGGCACCGCCAGG
Source organism: Kitasatospora sp. NPDC058492 (assembly GCF_042720685.1). Taxonomy (NCBI): domain Bacteria; kingdom Bacillati; phylum Actinomycetota; class Actinomycetes; order Kitasatosporales; family Streptomycetaceae; genus Kitasatospora; species Kitasatospora sp. NPDC058492. The sequence goes on along the minus strand of NZ_JBHXMU010000008.1, from coordinate 173,909 downwards.
GTCGGGCAAGCGCCGCCAGATAGTCCAGGATCTGTCCGGCCCCCGCCCCCCGGCGCCTGCGTCGGGTGATGCGGCGCCTGTACCGCCGCGCCGCTCGCCGCACGCCACCGCATGAAAAGCATGAAAAGCATGAAAAAACGGTGCCCCGCCCACTGGGTGCCGAACGGCCCGGGCCGTTCGGCACCCGCCGGCCAGCACCGCCGGGAAGCGGAGGGACCCGGGAACACCTCCACCACGTGCTCACCGCAGTTGCCGCAGCAACCGCCGAACGCCCCACCAGCCCCCTCCGGCCCGGTAATTCGATGGCGCGATGCGCGCCGAACCCCGACCCTGGTCACCGTGCCAGAACCCAAGCATCGGATCCGCGCCCTCCACACGGCCACCACGGTGACCGTGTACCAGGCGTACGCTCCGGAGATCGGCCTGCCCGCCGCACAGGACGGCCACTTCCCGGCTGCCTGGAAGAGGGACCGAATGACGTGGATCAAACCGTCGTTCCTGTGGATGATGTACCGCTGCGGCTGGGCGGGCAAGGAGGGCCAGGAGACCGTCCTCGCGATCGAGATCACCCGTGAGGGCTTCGAATGGGCCCTGGCAAACGCCTGCCTGGCCCACTACGAACACGGGCTGCACCCTGACCGCGCCACCTGGAAGCGCCAGCTGAAGCGGGCCCCGGCCCGGGTGCAGTGGGATCCCGAACGCGATCTGCACCTTCAGCCGCTTCCCCACCGTTCCCTTCAGCTCGGCCTCGCCGGCGAGGCTGCCGAGCGCTACGCGGAGCAGTGGATCGTCTCGATCGACGACGTCACCGCACTCGCGCACACGATCCAGGCCCAGGTGAGGGACGGTGCTCTGGAGGCCGCCCGGCAGCTCCTTCCCGCCGAGCGCCCCTATCCGATGGACGACGCGCTGCTGAACCACCTGCGCGGCTGAGCCGGTCCCGAGCGCTCGGGGCCGCGGGCTGCTCGTTCCGTCGCCGTCCGCCAGGGCGGCTCGCGACGGTCCGAGGCGTGGTGCACCGTCAGGTGACACCGGGGCCGGGGTGGCGTCGCCCGTTTCAGCCGCCGGTGATCAGCCGTCGGCGGCGAGGCGGTTCAGCCACTCCCCCAGCAGATGCTGCTCGGCGCTGCTGAGCTTCGTCTGTTCGGGCAGCGCGGCGCGCAGGGCGCGGGCGGCGCCGGCCGGGCCCGGCTCCTTCACGGCCGGCTGCCGGTTGGTGACGGCGGCGACCATGCACTCCCGAAGGGTGGTCAACAGGGCCGGGTCGCGCCGGTCCTGGGGCAGGGACAGCCAGGTGAGCACGGCGCCGCGCGCCGTGGCGTGGATGATCTGGGCCGCGAGTTCCTCGTCGACGCGGAGCCAGCCGCCGGCGGCGAGGCGCCGGATGCGGCCCATCAGGATCTCCATGCCGGCCTTGAAGGCGGCCGAGGTGGTCCCGGCGGGTTCGGTGTACATCAGGGTGTACAGCGCGGGGTTGGCCAGGCCGAACTCGACCGCGACGTCCCAGCCGGCTCTCAGGTCCTCGATCGGGTCCCGGGGGTCGGGGTCGACGTGCTTGGTGGCGAGGAACGCGGCGAAGCCGTGCTCGGCCACGGCGTCGAGCAGCCCGTCCTTGTCGCCGAACAGCCGGTAGATGGCCGGCGGCTGCAGGCCCGCCGCATCGGCGACGGCGCGGGTGGTGACCGCGTCGCGGCCTCCGCGCGTCAGCAGGCCGATGGCGGCCTCGATGACCCGCTGCCTGGTCTGCTCCCGGGCCGGGGACGCGCTGGCGGACTCGACGGCGGTCCCGGACGCGGTGCCGGTGGCGCCGTCCCGGCCGCGTGAAGGCGATGGCATGAATCAACGATACCGCACCAATGGTTCCATCGTTATTATCGGTGATACCGTGAAAGTGTTTCCACTGGAACCACCTCGTCGCGACACGGGAGCACATCATGATCATCGTGACCGGAGCCACCGGACAGCTGGGGCGTCAGATCGTCGAGAGGCTGCTGACGCGCGTACCGGCGGCCCGCATCGGCGTCAGCGTCCGCGACCCGCAGAAGGCGCAGAACCTCGCCGACCAAGGGGTACGGGTACGCCAGGCCAGCTTCACCGACGCCGCCGGCCTCGCGCACGCCTTCGAGGGCGCCTCGCAGGTGCTCGTCGTCTCCGTCGACAAGATGGGCGAGGAGTGCGTCAGGCAGCACCGCACCGCGATCGAAGCGGCCGCCACGGCGGGCGCCCGTCGCATCCTCTACACCAGCCAGATGGGGGCCGGCACGACGTCGCGCTTCCAGGCCTGCCGCGACCACGCCGCCACCGAAGAGGCCCTGCGCACCTGCGGCGTGCCGTTCACCTCGCTGCGCAACGGCTTCCACGCCACCAGCGCGGCACACTTCCTCGGCAACGCGGCACAGTCCGGCCGGCTCGCGCTCCCCGCGGACGGGCCGGTCGCCTGGACCGCGCACGCCGACCTCGCGGACGCGGCCGCCGCCATCCTGGCCGACGAGGGCCGCTTCGACGGCCCCACGCCGCCGCTCACGGGCCGACAAGCACTCACCTTCGACGACGTCGCCGCCCTCGCCACCGAGCTCACCGGCCGCCCCATCACGCGGACCGTCGCCCCCGACGACCAGTTCCGCACGCAGCTGACAGGCCAAGGCGTCCCCGCGGAAGCCGCCGACCAGCTGCTCGGCATCTTCGCCGCCAGCCGCGCCGGCGAGTTCGCCACCACCGACCCCACCCTGGCCGCCCTGCTCGGCCGCGAGCCCGTCACCCTGCGCACGGTGCTGCGCGAGCAGCTGTCCGAAAGCTGATCCACAGCGGGCGGCCGGGTGCCGGTGCCCGGTCCTGGCCGCTCGGCGCCGTCCGCGCCTCGCCCCGGGTGTGCCGGCCTGGGCCCTGTCCGGCCGATCTTGCCGGACAGGGCCCAGCGGAGTCGCCCGGTCAGGAGACGCGCTTCAGCTGCCAGGCGTTGTTGTTGAAGCTCGGGTTCGACCAGGCGACGCAGCTGCTGGTGTAGTACGAGCCGGTCTGGACCCAGCCCGCCGGCGGGTAGGTGGTGGAGCAGGCCTGGACCACGGTGCCGACGGGCAGTCCGGTGAGCTGCTTTATCTGCTTGATGTTCGGGCTGAAGCTCTGCGTGCCGCAACTGCTGCTGTAGCCCCAGCTCACGTCGACGAAGCCGGCCGGGGTCAGAACGCTTCCGCACGAGGTCGTGACGTCGCCCGGGGCGGCCTGCGCGGGCGCGGCGGCCAGGGCGAACATCGCCGCGGCGCCGGCGATGGTCATACAGGTGCGAAGACGGATCATGGGTGAGGGCTCCTTCTGATCGCGGGTGGGTGGCCGGTCAGGCCGTGGAGCCATTCCTACGGTTTGATCACCGGCTTCGGATAGCAACTTTCAGGCCTAATGGCCCCCCGGGCAGGACGGCGGCCGGGTACCGGAACGACGGCGAGGCAGGGGGCGTTGCGGTGGACGCCGTCGGGCGGGACTGCGGGGAGTTGCGGATCCGGTTCGCCGCAGGGGTCCGGGCGCTCCGGGCGTCGGGATTTCTCCTGCGGTATGCGAACTTGTGCGGTCGTATCCGAACTTGATGCGATTTCCTGCCCTTCATCTGTCACACACACCGGTGAATGCGCCCCGAAACCAGGACGTGGACGACCGGTTGTCGCTCTGCTGGGGGTCCTGTCCGGATCGGGCAGATGTCCGCCGACCATGAGAGTGGGGATCAGGTGGGGACGAGAAGGAGAAGGAAGGGCGTCGCGCGGGCCGCGGTGCTCGCCGCCGCGCTGTGCGGGGGCGGGGCGCTGACGGCGCCGGCGGCGTTCTCGCAGACGGAGGACGGGACGGTGACGGTCCGGGTGATCCGGGCCGTGGACTCCTCCGGGGTGTGGACGCCCGCGCTGGAGCCGGGGCTGGCGGGCGTGAAGGTGACGCTCACCGGCGAGGAGCGGGCCCACGTCGAGGGCACCACCGGGGCCGACGGGACGGTCACGCTGGCGCCGCCGCGGAGCCGGGAGCACGGCGGAACGTACCGGGTGCAGGTGGTGAATCCGAAGCCGGGCGTGCTGTTCCCGGCGTTCGCCTCCCGGCAGGGGCTGGACGGCGCGCCGAACCGGCTGAGCTCCAACGAGGAGTTCGTCGACCTCTCCGGCGGCAAGAACGTCTCGTACACCACCGGGCTGTGGTACCCGGGGGACTACTGCCAGCAGAACGCGCCGCTGGTGACGACCTGCCAGAACACCACCTTGGGAGGCGGCGCGCAGCGCACGCTGGTGTCGTTCCCGTACCGCGCGCGCGGCCAGGACGGCGTGGACGTCAACGTCACGAACCTCGCCACCGACGCGCAGACGGGCACGCTCTACGGCATCGCGTGGAACAAGGCCGACCGGCGGGTGTTCTCCTCGGCGTCGGCCAAGCGCACCACGGACTACGGTCCGGGCGGCGCCGGCGGCATCTACGTGACCGACCCGGCGCAGGGGCGGACCACGCTGTTCACCACCGTCCCGGACGCCGGCGGCACGGCGCACGGGCCGGGGACGGACGACGCGTTCCTCGTCGCGCCGGGCAAGGAGAGCCTCGGCGGGCTGAAGGTGACGGACGACGGCCGGGACCTGTTCGTCGTCAACCTCAACACCCGCACGCTGTACCGCTACGACGCGACCGCGCCGACGGCCGCGCAGCCGAGGGGCGTCTACCCGATCCCGGACCCGGGCTGCGCCTCGGCCGGGGACTGGCGGCCGTTCGGCCTGGGCCTCCAGGACGGCGTCGGCTACCTCGGCGGTGTCTGCTCGGGCGAGTCGACGGGCAAGGCCTCGGACCTGCGGGCGGTCGTGCTGCCCTTCGACCTGGCCACCGGCCGGTTCCGCACGGCCGTGCTGGACCAGCCGCTGGACTACCCACGCCAGTCGACCGTCGGCTCGGGCCCGTGCGACGGCGCGGGCTGGTTCCCGTGGACGAACACCTACCCGACCACGCAGAACGGCCAGACCTGCGCCGGTTTCCGCGCCCAGCCGGAGCCGGAGCTGGGCGAGATCGGCTTCGAGACGGACGGCTCGATGCTGCTGGCCTTCCGCGACCGCATGGCCGACCGGGCGACGGGCCAGTCGGGGTCGGGCGCAGCGGTGGGCGAGGTGCTGTCGGGCGGTGACCTGAACAAGGCCTGCCTGGCCGGCGGCACCTACGTGCTGGACGCCAACACCGGCTGCGGGCTCTCGCCCCGGGGCGCCCGCTTCTTCGACACCAGCCGGATGGGCGTCCACCACAACGCGGCCTACGCCGGGATGGCGCTGTCCAAGGTCGAGAACACCATCGGGACCTCCGGGTTCGACCCCAACAGCACGGCCTTCGGCTACGGCACGTCGTTCGTCCAGCGCGACGGCAGGCAGGACCCGGCGTTCGGCCTGCGGCTCAACCCGGCGAACGTGCCCGCGCCGTTCGGCAAGGGCGCCTCGATGGGCGACCTGGAGGTGCTCTGCGACCAGGCGCCGCTGCAGATCGGCAACCGGGTCTGGTACGACACCGAGCACAAGGGCATCCAGAAGCCGGGCCAGCGCCCGGTGGAGGGCGCCACCGTCCACCTGTACGACGGGCCGGGGAAGCTCGTCGGCACGGCGCGGACGACGGCGCGCGGCGAGTACTACTTCGACGACTCGAATGTGGACGGCGGGCTCAAGCCGCACACCAAGTACACGATCCGGCTGGACAACCCCGCCGACTACGCCCAGGGCGGCCCGCTGTACCAATGGGTGCCCACCCGGCACGACGTCGGCGACAACCCGTTCATCAACTCCAAGGGCGTCGTCCCGCCGGGCGCAACGTACGCCGAGCGGGAACTGACCACCGGCGGGCCGGGCCAGGACGACCACACCTTCGACTTCGGCTTCCGACCGCAGGAGGGCACGCTGACCCTGGTCAAGCACGACCAGGACGGCAAACCGCTGGCCGGGGCGACGTTCCAGCTGTGGCGCTGGAACGGCGGGCCCAGCTGGCCGCAGACCACCGGCGGGCACAAGGACTCGCCGATCGGCGATCCCTGCACCACCGGGGCCGAGGGCATCTGCCGGATCGTCGTCGGGCCGGGGACGTACTACTGGGTGGAGGTGAGCCCGCCCGACGGCTACGCGGCACCGGCCATCGCGGTCTTCGGGCCGCTGGTGCTCACCTGCGAGACCCTGGACGACGGGATCACGGTGACGGTCGTCAACCGGCTGCTCCCGTCGGCCGGTTCGGGCGCGGCCACGTCGTCGCCGGGTGCGGTCTCGACCCCGGCCCCGTCGCCGGGCCCGTCGTCGTCCTCGGCAGTGGCGGTGGCGGCGGTGGCGTCCCCGCCGCCGCCGTCGCCGAGCGCCGGGCCGTCCTGGCCCGATGAGCGGCCCGGCGGCGCGCTGCCGACCACCGGGGCGGGCAGCGTGCTGCCGCTGGGCGCGACCGGTGCGGCGGCGCTGCTGGGTGCGGGCGGCGTGCTGGTCGTGGTCGCGCGCAGGCGCGGCGCACGGCACGCGTAACGGCACGCGTAGCGGAACCCGGCCGGGCCCGTGGCGAGTTCGACGGCCACGGGCCCGGCCGGGCGGCCCGCACGGCTTCACCCAGGGCAGAACTCCACTCCCTTCCCCCGACGCCCCGGATCCCTAGGCTGGAGGAGTGAGCACTCATGCGCCGAACGAAGCCCGCGTCATCCCCCTGCGCCCGCACACCTCGTCGCCCGGTTCCGGCGGGGCGACCCGCGACCCGCAGCGGCCGGCGGGAGCGCCACCGGCGCCCGCGCCGAGGGAACCCCTGTGGCGCGACCTCGTCGGCGATGCGATGCGCCGCGAACGGCTCGCCCAGGAACGGACGTTGAAGGACGTGGCGGAGGCGGCCCGGATCTCGATCCCGTACCTGTCGGAGTTGGAGCGCGGGCGCAAGGAGGCCTCCTCCGAGGTCCTCGCGGCCGCCGCCCGGGCCCTCGGACTCGGCCTCGCCGACCTGCTCTCGCTCGCCCAGGACGAGCTGACCCGGCACACCCGGAGCCAGGCGGGCCGAGGCCTGGTGGGCCGGAGCGGGGTGGGCCGCAGTCAGGTGGGCCGAAGCCGGTTGGACCGGAGCCGCACGTCGCCCACGGGGCAGTACGACGGGCTCTGCCTCGCCGCCTGACCTGACCCGGCCCGGCCCGGCCGAAGGCCGGTACGACGGTGGTGCACCCCGCCGTACCGGCCACGGCCGCGCGGAGTCAGCCGAACGCGAGCCGTCGGCTCAGCACCTCGTCGGCGAGCCCGTAGGCGACGGCCTCCTCGGCGGTGAACACCTTGTCCCGGTCCATGTCCGCGCGCAGCGTCGCCACGTCGTGACGGGTGTGCCGGGACAGCACCTCCTCCACCTGCGAGCGGGTGCGGACCATCTCCTTCGCCGCGAGGCTGAGGTCGGACACCGTCCCCTGCCGGCCACCGCTGGCCGGCTGGCCGAGCAGCACCCGCGCGTGCTGGAGCACGAACCGCCGCCCGTGGTCTCCGCCGGCCAGCAGCACCGCCGCCGTCGACGCCGCCTGACCGACGCAGAACGTGGAGATCGGCGCCTGCACGAACGTCATCGTGTCGTAGATCGCCATCAGCGAAGTGAACGATCCACCGGGCGAGTTGAGGTAGATCGAGATCTCGCGTTCCGGGCTCTCCGACTCCAGGTGCAGGAGCTGCGCGATGACCACGTTGGCGACCCCGTCGTCGATCTCGGTGCCGAGGAAGATGATCCGCTCGTTCAGCAGCCGGCTGAAGACGTCGTAGGAGCGCTCGCCCTGCGCGGTCCGCTCGATCACGTAGGGAACCGTGTACGACCCCATGTCACAGCCCCATCCGTCGGCGCGACGCGGCCGGGCGGATGTCGGCGACCGACTCCACCACCCGGTCCACGATCCCGTACTCCCTGGCCTGCTCGGCCGTGAACCAGCGGTCCCGGTCGCCGTCGCGCGCGATCGTCTCCTCGCTCTGCCCGGTGTGCTCGGCGGTGATCCGCTCGATGGCCTTCTTGGTGAACTGGAGGTTCTCCGCCTGGATCTCGATGTCGGCGGCGGTGCCGCCGATGCCCGCCGAGGGCTGGTGCATCATGATCCGCGCGTTCGGCAGCGCGAGCCGCTTGCCGGGCGCCCCCACGGTGACCAGGAACTGGCCCATGCTGGCGGCGAACCCCATCACCAGCGTCGAGACGTCGTTCGGGATGAGCCGCATGGTGTCGTAGATGGCGAGCCCCGCGGTGACCGACCCGCCGGGGCTGTTGACGTACAGGCCGATGTCGGTGCGCGGGTCCTCCGCCGACAGCAGGAGCAGCTGCGCGCACACCCGGTTGGCCGACACGTCGTCGACCTGGGTGCCGAGGAGGACGATCCGCTGGGCGAGCAGCTGCGCCGCGAGGTGGTCGTCGAAGCGGCTGGGCGGCGTGCCGCCCTCCTCCGCGCGGGGCGCGAGCGTGGTGAGGGGAGTCATCCGGTCTCCTTGTCGAGATGCCGAGGTGTCGAGGTGTCGAGGTGTCGGGGCGGGCTTGCCCTCGACTCCACTCTTGACCCCGGGAGACCTCCGGATGCGTTTTCTCTGCCCGCCGCAGATTCGCCACGGGCAGAGGCGACGGCCCGGGCCCGGGGGGCCGCCGGGAAATAAAACGACACGGCCCCCGGGCCCCGCCGGGGGGGGGCGGACCCCCGGGCCCACCACCGCCCCCCGGTGGGCCGCCCGTAATGGCACCCCCCGGGCCCCCGGGCCCCGGGCGGGACGGTCAGACCGGCATGCCCTGCCAGCCGCCGAGGTTGGTGGGCGTCGTGCCCGCGCGGTAGTAGACGCGGCCGTCCGAACCGATCGCGAACACGTGGAGGACACCGCCGCCGTCGACGAGCGCGGCCGGGTAGTCGAGGACGGTGCCGCCGAGGTCCTGCCAGGTGCCGTAGCCGGAGTTCGGGGCGGTCTGGGCGGTGGTGCTCACGCCGCCGCCGCGGTTGCGCTCGAACAGGACGACCCGTCCGCCGGCGGTGGCCGCCGCCGGCTCGCCCACTCCTCCGTCGCCGCCGAGGGGGGCCGGGGACTGGCTCCACTCGCCGCCGGGCCGGGTCTGGTAGCTGACCAGCATCGCCCCGGTGCCGACCTCGCGGTAGGCGAGTTCGATGCGGCCGTCCTGGTCGAGCGCGGCCTTGGGCGGGCTGGCCGGCCGGGCGCCCGGGATCGGGTTCGGGCCGCCGAAGGCGCCGTTCGGAGCGGTCTGCCACCAGCCGAGGATTCCGGTGCGGCTGCTGGCGAACACCTCGATCGCGCCGACGCCGTTGCGGATCGCGGTGACCGGGTCCTGGAGGTCGGTGCCGCCCAGGTTCGTCCACGTGCCCGTCCACACCCCGCCCGGGGTGGTCTGCCGGATGCTGCTGAGGCCGCCCCCGCCGTTCTTGACGAACAGCTCCAGCCGCCCGTCCTGGTGGCCGGCCACCACGGGCACGCCGACCTGGTCCTCGTTGCCGAGCCCGGTGTTGGGGTTGCCGTGGTCGGCCCAGCTGTTCCACCACCAGCCGTTGGGCGTGCCCTGGGGCAGGGAGATGATGTGGTGATCGGTCAGGCGGCGGGCGAAGACCTCCAGCCGGCCGTCGGCGTTGGTGCCGACCGCGATGCCCGGCGCCAGCCGCCCGCCCGGGTCGGCCATCCGCACCGGACCGCCCCAACTGCCGTCCGCCTGACGCCAGTACGTGTAGAGGGCGCCGGCCCGGACGACGAAGACCTGCGGCCGGCCGTCCTGGTTCAGCCCGGCCCAGGAGGTGCCCCGCGACCAGCGGTAGTACATCCGGGAGTACCAGGCGTCGGAGTAGTTCCCCGAGTGGTCGTGGCTCGCGTACTCGGAGACGAACACGCCCTTGGCGCCGGTCGTCGCCGGGTCGAGGTTCACCGGGGAGTCGCTGATGTTGTAGTCCCGGTAGTTCACCTGGATCAGCCCGCCGCCGTACAGCAGGGCCGCCTGGCCGGCGAACTTCGCGGCGGAGACGTGGTCCGAGTGGTCGCCCGAGTAGCGGCTGTCCGGGAGTTCGTCCTGGGCCCGGAGCACGGTCGGCTGGTACGTCACCATCAGCTGCCGCAGCACCTCGACGACGTCCGCCGCCGTGTAGGTCGACGGCCCGGACAGCGGGCTGCCCACCGGGACGACCGTGGTGTCGGTGCCGCCGGCCAGGACGGCGCCGAGCCCGGCGTCGTGCAGGTTGAGGAAGATCAGGTGCACCTGGCGGTCCTTGAGGACGTACCGTTCGACCTGCTTGCCCGCGACGGTCCACGCCTCGACCGTCCAGTGCCCGACCTCGTCGGTCGCCGGGTCGGTGTCGCCGACCCCGGCCATCCGGGAGTAGGCGTTGACGGCGCCCATCTGCCGGTTCCAGGTCCGCAGCGGCTCGCCGGCGGTGTCCCAGCAGACCGTGGCGCACGGGTCGCCGGTCGCGTTGCCCGCGGTGACGAACACCGTGACGGACGGGGTGCCGAGGGCGATCGCGTTGGACAGGTCCGGGTTCATGAACAGGATGTCGTCGTCCTCGTGCGCGACGACCTGCATGAACAGCGGCCCGGAGGCGGCGGCCGGGGCCGCCCCCACGGCCGCCGCCGCGCGGGTCGCGGTCCCCTTGGCCAGGACGGGCGCGGCCAGGGCGGTGAGCGCGACGGAGGTGAGGAGTTGTCGTCGTCCGATTGCCATGTGATTCCCCCCAATTCGAGATCGGCATGTGATCACGCCAGGAGGAGGTTAGCGCATTGCCGGGCGGAAATGCCCGGGGCTGCGTCGGGTGAATTGCCAACGGGGAAAAGTCAATTGACGTGTGATCAAGTCACTTCGTTCACTCCCCGCTCATCGGACGCATTTCCGGAAGAGCCCGTTCCTGCACAGGTGGAATCGGACCAGCGGGCGATAAGACGACAAACCGAATCCAGCTCTGTGCGCCGAGCGGGGGGAGGCTGGTCGCGTGATATGACGGCGTGTCACCAAATCTGCGCCGATCGGCCTGCGGGACGATGAGCCCGCTTCGGCGCCCCACCTGGGGAGCCACGCCCGGACGGCCCTTCAGGAGATGTGCGGCCGCCGGCTCGGAGCGGGAGCCCGACCACTCGCCGTAGGAGTTCCGTTGTATTTGGACCGCTGGTCACTGGACCGGGCCGGCATCACCGATCACACGTTGCGGGAATCCTACGAGTTCTGCCGGCGGATGCTGATCTCGGTGGACGGGCGGACCTACTGGGCGGCGAGCTGCTGCGCGCCGCCGGCGGTGCGCCCGCACCTGTGGGCGGCGTACGCGTTCGGCCGGCACGCCGATCAGCTGGTGGACGGGGGTGACCGGCCGGGCCGGGCCGAGGAGTTCGAACGGTGGGCCGAACACCTCACCGCAGCTCTCGAAGACGGTGACGGCAGCAGCAGCGGTACGGGAGATCCGATCACACGTGCGCTGACACACACGGTGCACAGCCGTGGCATCCGCGTCGAGGACCTGATGGCCTACGTGGACGGCCTGCGGATGGACCTGTCCCCCGCCCACTACCCGACGTTCGCCGAACTCCGGCCCTATCTGCGGGCCGTGGGCGGCGCCCCGGCCCGGATCCTGCTCCGCGTCTTCGAGGATCCTTCACCCGCCGCCGAGCAGGCGATGACCCGGCTCGGGGAGGCCGCGCAGTTCACCGACATCGTGTGCGACATCGCCGAGGACCTGCGGATGGGCCGGCTGTACCTGCCGCTGGAGGACCTGGAGCGCTTCGGGCTGACCCGCGACGACCTCGCCGCGGAGGACAGCAGTGCCGCGGTGCGCGAGCTGCTGCGCTTCGAGGTCTCACGGGCACGAGAGCTGTGGGAGGAGGGCCTCGACGTCCTCGACCTGGTGCATCCGACCAGCCGTGCGGCCTGGCAGGCCGGAGCCGCGTTGCTGCGCGCGCCCCTGGACCGGGTCGAGCGTCGCGGCAACCAGGCGGTGGGCGCCAAGGACTGGACCACGGCACCACGCACCGCGGCGATCCTGGTGCGCAGCCTGCTGCACCCGCCGGTCGGCGCCGCAGTTCCGGCACGCCCGTGAGCGCCCACGAGGTCACACTCCCCACCCAGCCCGCACCCACCCACCCCGTACCCACCCAACCGGCACCCTCGCCGCCGCAGGCGCCGGGCCCCCTGTCGCGTCCGCCCCTCCTGCACCGGCTGGGCGTGTTCTCGGCGCGCCGGCGGGGGCTGGTCTGCGGTGTCTGGCTGCTGGCGGTCGCCGCGTCGATCGGGCTGCTGCCGCACTTCCTGTACTCGCTGCGCGCCCCTGTCGTCCGCGTCGACGGATCGGAGTCGGTGCGGGCGGACGGGTTGGCCGCCAGGGGCTTTCCGCTGCTGGGATCCGAGCAGCTCCTGCTGGTGTTCCACTCCGAGCAGCTCGATGCCACCGATCCCCGTTACGCCGACACGGTCGCGTGGACCGCGGCCGCGCTGCGGCACCAGCACGGCGTCCGGGCCGTGGCCGTGCTCCCGACCGCCGAGCAGGCGGCCGCCTCGCCCCCCGCGGACGATGTCGGCGCGCTGATGGCCGCCCTCTCACGGCTGAGCCACGATCCTCACAACGCCTACGCCTTGGTCGGGCTCGGCGGTGACGAGAGCAGACGCCAGGAGCGGATCGGCGCCCAGCAGGCCCAGGTGGGGCGGGTGGCGCAGCACTTCAGCGACGGCGCGGTCAGCGCCGCCCTGGTCGGCAGGACGCCGGTCAACGACGACCTGCGCTCCGTCGAACTCGCCGATCTGCGCGATGTCGAGGGCGTCGCCGTGATCCTGGCCCTGGTGGCGCTGCTGCTGGGCCTGGGCACGGTGGGCGCGGCCCTGGTCCCGGTGGTGCTGGCCGGCGCCGCCATCGCGCTCACTTTCGGTCTGATCGCCGCGGTGGGGCTGATCGACCCGACGCTGCGTCCCGACACCCTGCTGGTGACCGTGGTGACGGTGGTGGGGCTCGGCATCGGCATCGACTACGCGCTGTTCGTCGTCGTCCGCTTCCAGGAGGAGATCGCCGCCGGCGCCCCACCGGAACAGGCCGCCGGCCGGGCGCTGGCCACCAGCGGCCGGACGGTCTGCTACTCCGGCGCGGTGGTGGCGGCCGCCGCGACGAGCATGCTGCTGCTGCCTTCCCGGGTCTTCCGCGACCTCACCGCCGGGACCTGCACGGTGACGGCCGTGGTCCTGGCCGCGACGCTGACCCTGCTGCCTGCCGCCCTCGCCGGGGCCGTCCCCTGGCTGGGGCGCGGCGCGCTGCCCGGCCACCGTCCGGCCCGCCAGGACGTCGGCGATGCGGAGGGGCAGCCGTGGGCCCGCTGGGCGCGGCGCCTGATGCGGCGTCCGGTGCCCTACCTGCTGGCCGGCCTCGCCCTGCTCGGCGCTGCCGCGGCCCCGGCCCTGGGCCTGAGCCTGGGCGTCGACTTCGGACGCCACGCACTGGCCGGCACCCCCTCCGGCGCGGCTCTGGCGGTCCTGGAGAGCGACGCGCTCGCCGGAGCGGCGGGCCAGGTGACGGTCATGGTCCCGCACACCGCCGCCGGGCCCGCCCCCCAGCTCCCGGCGCTCCTGGATGCCTTGCGCGCGCAACCGCAGGCGGCCGTCGTCCAGGCCGTCGACAACGGCCGCGACCTCACCATGGTGGTCGTCGTCCCGGCCGTCGCCCCGGACTCTCCGGCGGGCGTCGAACTGGTGCGTCGCATCAGGGAGTTGACCGAGCCGCTGCGCCAGTCGGGCACCCCGGTCGCGGTCGGCGGGTTCGGCGCGCTGCTGCTGGACATCACGCGGGAGGTGTCCGCGACGGTGTGGTGGGTGATCGGCTCCGTACTGGCGCTGTCCCTGTGCTACCTGGTCTTCGTGTTCCGCAGCCTGCTGTTGCCGCTGAAGGCCGTGGCGATGAACCTCCTGGCCACCGGGGCGAGTTACGGCCTGACGGTGGCGGTGTTCCAGCACGGCTGGGCCCAGGGCCTGCTCGGGTTCACCTCGACGGGCCGCGTGCAGGCGTATCTGCCGGTGATCGTCTTCGCCGTCCTGTTCGGACTGTCCATGGGCTACGAGGTGTTCCTGGTGCGCCGGATCCGGGAGGAGTACCTGGCCACCGGCGACAACACCCGCGCCGTGGCACTGGGGCTGCAGCGCACCGCGCGCCCGATCACCACCGCCGCGCTGGTGATGGTGCTGCTGTTCGCCGGCCTGCTCGCCGACCGGGTGCTGGAGATCAAGGAGATCGGCTTCGCACTCGCCGTGGCCGTCGCGCTCGACGCCACCGTCGTCCGCCTGCTGCTGGTGCCCACCGTCATGCGCCTGCTGGGGGAATGGAACTGGTGGCTTCCGGCTCCTCCGATCCGGTTCCGCACCCGCGCGTCGCGCAGGGATGACGGCGTACCGAATCAGGATCTGTAAGCATACGAACGATATTTGCCCTGCACTTCCCTCGAACCAGGAGACAGCATGCGCACCGGTCGATATGTACTGGCCCTGTCCGCGGCCGCCGTGGCGATCACCGTGGCCGGCCTGACCGCGCCGCCCGGCACCTTCGACTCCCACGCCTCAGCGCAGGCCCGCGCCGCGGCTGCCGCCGCCGAGCAGGACGTCGCACTGTCCAACGGCCAGGCCGACGTCCAGCTCACCGGTCGCGCGAACCTGACGCTGGACCAGGCCGGCATCCAGGAGAACCAGAAGGGCGGGGACACCACGGGGCTCGTCGACGACGAGACCCACTGCTCCGGCGCCGGCGGCACCGCGGACCTGATGCCCGACGGCTCCCTCACCGGCACCGTCAGCTGCCAGGACGACGTCGTCTTCACCCCCACCGACGAGGCCGGCGCGGACAACGGGACCACCGGCCAGCAGGTGGAGGTGACGCAGATGACCGAGAACCTGGCCACCGGCGAGGTCGACGTGATGCTCGACGGCAAGAAGGTCCCCCTGCTCACCTGCCCCGATCGCTCCTCCGACGTCACCGTCAGCGGATCGAGCGCGCAGACCGACGACGTGGGATGCGACGTCACGCCCGGCGCCGCCGACACCTTCAACAAGAAGTTCAGGGTGAGCGTCTTCGAGCCGGGCGACGAGATCGCCCACGGCACCGGCAGCGCCACCGCGAAGACCACCACCAAGTGATCCGCACTCCCGACCCGGAAAGGCCTCCCCCATGACCGACCAGAGCACGGCCGACGACTCCCCCCGCCACACCGCTCCCGACGAGATCGCCCCCGGCCGGGGGCGATTCCCCCCCCCGGCCGGTCGATCCTCCCGAGCACCCGGCGGCGCCCAGCGGCGGTCAGCCGAGCGAGTCCACCAGTTCGGCGATCGCCGTCAGCGGCTGGTGGGCCGCGAGTTCGGCGGCCAGGTCGGCGGCGTTGGCACGGTAGGCCGGGTCGGCCAGGACCCGGTCGACGGCCTCGCGCAGCTCCGGTTCACCCGGGCGCCCGGTGCGCAGGTCGATGCCGACACCGCGCCAGGCCACCCGGGCGGCCACCTCGGGCTTGTCCTCGCTGCCGCCCGCGACCACCAGCGGCACCCCGAAGGCCAGCGCGGTGTGGACACCGCCGTAGCCGCCGTTGCTGATCAACACGTCGGCGTGCGGCAGGAGCCGGTCGAACGGCAGGTAGCCGGCGGCCCGCACGTTGTCCGGCAGGCCGCCGAGCGCCTGCGCCAGCAGCTCGGGCCCGTCCGGGCGGACCGTGGCCGCGACCACCAGCAGGTCGGGGCGGTCGGCCAGCGCCCGCACCGCGGGGACCAGCAGCTCGGTCAGGTCGTCATTGGCCAGGGTGCCCTGGGTGACCACCACGACCGGACGGTTAGAGGCCAACTCAGGCCACCACTGCGGCAGTTCCACCTCGATCCGGCTCTGCGGCGCCAGCGCGCCGATGTAGCGCAGCGAGGCCGGCGCGTCACTGCGCGGGTACTCGAACCCCGGGACGGTCAGCTGCAGGTAGTGGTCGGGCCCGGTGACGGCGGCGTTCGCCCGGGGCCCCGGCGGCAGTTCGGCCCCGACTCCGGCGAAGACCTCGGCCGCGTACTGCCGCAGCGGTTCGCCGCGCAGTGCCGCCTCGGCGTTCAACTCCCGGTTGCGGGCCAGCCCTTCCGGTCCCGCCTGGGGCGCCAGCGCGAGGCCGAAGGGCGCGGTGTCGACACTCTGCAGCATCGGCGGGGACACCCCGATGCCCACCACGGCCGGCCGCTCGTCGCGCGGATGGGCCAGCGCCAGAGCCACCGCGCCGTGGAAGAAGCAGTCACCGAGCACGACCGTGGCCGGGAACTCCGCCAGCAGCGCGCGCAGCGCCCGGTACTGCGCGGGCACCGGGTCGATGAAGATGTTCCGGGCGTCGAAGGCCAACCGCTGCGGCCCGGGCGGCAGTTCGGACCGACCCGGGAAGGAGTCGTTGATCCGGCGGTCGTCGAAATCCGCCTCCGGCGGCAGGGCGACGAAGCGCGCCCCGGTCTCCTCGGCGGCCCCGGCGAACCGCGCCCCGCCGAGGAAGACCACCTCGTGCCCGCGCGCCACCAGGTCGGCGGTGATCGCCAGCATCGGCGCGGTGTGCCCGTGCGCGGGCATGGCGGCAGTGATGATCCTGGACATGTGAAACCCCCCATAGTTGTTCCTCGGCCGGTCCGTGCGCACCCCGTGGTCCTCCCCGTGCACCCGGCCCACAGCGCAGGCTAGCCCACCACGCCGCGTCCACCCGACACCGACACCGGCGGCGGGGCGGCGGGGCCAGGCGGGACGGGCGAGGCCGCCCGTCCCGCTGGATCGTCAGGTCGTCAGGTCGTCAGGAGACCACGTCGGCCGGGCAGAGCCGCTGGGTGCCCGGGCGGCCGCGCACGGTGGCGTCCACGCAGCCGCCCGGCAGGCCGTCGTGGACCGTGGTGCCGAAGTTGGCGGTGACGGTCAGCGTGCCGTCGCCGAAGACGGTCCGCTGCACCAGGTGGTCGCCGGTCAGCCAACGGAAAGAGGTCAGCTGCCGGGTGCCGGCCGCCTGGTGCAACGGCGCGAAGTACTGCTGCAGGGCGGCCAGTTCCCGCTGGTTCTGCCCGTCGCGCGGGTCCTTGTCGCTGAGCACGAAGTTGAGCGGGGTGTTGTCGAGCATCGCCAGCAGCGCACGCGTGGTCTTCTGCTCCGGCAGTTTACTGAAGGGCAGTTCCCAGCGTTCGACGTTGACCAGCGACCCGTGCAGCGCCGTCTCGTACAGCGGCACCCGGTACCGCGGGTCGTACATCGCCTTCAGGGCGGCGGCCACCCTGGCCTGGTGCTCGGGCTTGAAGTCCGTGGTCCGCACCGGCTTGAAGAAGGTGGCGGCGGCCTGTTCCGGGGCGTAGCCGCCCCAGGCGCCGTCGTCCTTGGGGTCCTGCGGCCCGTTGTCGAAGTGCCCGGACTCCATCGCCCACAGCCGCCCGTCCACCGGGGTGCCCGAGCCGTGGTCGAAGGCCAGCACCTGGTTGGCCCAGGAGCCGGCGGACTCCGAGCCCAGGACCAGCGGGGCCGGCCGGCCCGTGGACGCGTCGTACGAGCCGTCCGTCAGGCGCCGCATCCGGGCGAGCCGGTTGGCGCGGTCCTCGTCCATGGTCATCGCGTGGGCGGGGTCGAAGTCCCGGAAGAGCTCGCCCGCCGCGTCCACGTCGAGGAAGTAGCTGTCGGCCCCGTTGGCGACCAGCGAGCGGGTGCGGTCCGCCAGGTAGTGCTGTTGCGGCTCGGCCTGCTCGAACGCCTGCGAGCTGAGGTAGCAGCCCTTCTTGTGGAAGCCGGGTTGCGGCGTCCCGTCGGCCCTGAGGACGCAGAACCGGGGGTAGACGTCGTCCGGCCAGACGGAGTTGGGGGACGAATCGTCCGTCTTCTGCTGGCCGTTGGCGAAGGAGTCGTACGGTCCGACCAGGTAGCCGGCGGCCTCGGCGGCCTTGACGTCCTCGCTCGTCATCGGGGAGTCGTCGGAGTCGTAGCCGAGCCAGAGCCGGGAGACGCCCAGTTCCTTGAGCCGGTCGAGGTAGGCGGGCCGGCGGGCGCCGCCCCAGGCGTAGGCGTGGAAGGCGCCGAGCAGCTTCGCGGTCTGCGGGTTCTGCTTGATCTTTTCGCTCAGGCTGCCCAACTGCCCGTGCTCCGCAAGCCAGTTGCGGTAGTCCACGGCCGGGGCCACCGGGGAGCCGTCGGTGAGGGAGAGGGCCACGGTGTACGTGCCGGTGCCGTTCCCGGCGGCGAACCCGTGCTCGGCCGTGGCCCGCAGCCGCCCGTCCTGGGAGGCGAACGTCAGCGACGTGCCGATGTCGGTGGGGACGATGTAGCTGACGCCGGCCCGGCCGGAGCGGAGCGTGTAGCCCCACATCGGCATGGACAGCTGCGAGCTCAGCTCCTGCTCCTCGCCGACCAGCGCCCCGTCGGAGGAGTTCCAGAACGGGTCGTCGACGGGAAGGGACAGCCCCTCGCCGCGCGGGAGTTGGACCTCGGCGGCGGCCGGGTCGGTGGCGGTCACCGGCCACCGCACCGAGGTGTCGCCGCCGCTCCCGGTGGGGGCGGTCCCGGTGAGGGCGGTCCCGGTGAGGGTGACCAGCAACCGGCCGTGATCGGCGCGGACTTCGGCCCGCAGACCCTTCTCCGGGTACGACCAGGCGGCGCCGCTCGCCGTCCTGACCGGGTCGCTCGCCCTGCCCAGCCCCTGGGCGGCCGGAGCGGACAGCAGGACCACCCGCCCGTCCTCGGTCCGGGCCTCGGCCCGCAGCGTGGCCGCGTCGATGGTGGCGGTACCGCCGCGTACCGGCACGTCGACGCGCCCGTCATGGACCCGCACCTGCATCTGCGAGGCGGAGCTGGCGCTGGCGCTCGCCACGGTTCCGGACACCAGCGCGGTGGCCACGGCGAGGACGAGAACGGCGCGCGGAACGTGCCGGCGGGCGGGGCCCGCAAGGGATGACGTATGAGTACCGGTGTGCATGACACAGTGATACGGAGGACTCCTAAGAAGTCCTTAAGAAGCGACCATTGACCACCGGTCATGCTGACGGCACCCGGGCTCGGACGTGCTGGTCCGGCGGCCTGGCAGAGCGCCCGGCGGGATGAGGGGCGCCGTCAACGCCTCCGCAGATCGAGCGAGACGACGGTCAGCCGGCGCAGTTCCTCGGGTGCGTCCGGGTGCTTCCCGTCGGTGATCTCGGAAAGGGTGCCGAACGAACCGGGGTAGACCATGACGGAAAGGCCTTCCTGGGCAAGACACGCGAATATCGCGGACTCCTCCAGAAAGTACTGTGCGGACATTTCGACCCGCCTCTCCAGGTCGGCCTCGGCGAGTTGGCCGGAATACCTGGCGTGAAAGCGCCGCCCGAACGCATCGACGGACTCCCGGAAGTTCCGGTCGGCCCGGCGGTAGTCGGCGAGGCTTCGATGGTGCTTTGCGTAGGAATCCCACCGCTGCACTTCGGAGCAGCGCAGGAACGTGAATTCGGTCCGCTCGCGTTCGGCCTCGAACAGGGCCCGGGTGTCGGCGATGAAGCGGTCGCCCAGGGCCAGCGCCCGGGAGAGCGCCTCGTCCTCCGGCAGTCCCTGGGTGGACGCCAGGGTGATCCGGTGGATGCTGTCCCCGACCAGCACCGTGCAGCGGGGGAACCGCCCGGCTATCCAGCGGAGCATCGCGGCGAGTTTTCCCGGAGCGAAGTTGCCGTTCTCCAGGCTGACGCCGAGGAAGCACTGGCCCCGATCCGCCAGTCCGGCCCGCCGGGCCGGAGGGGAGACCAAGTCAACACTCGCCTTGTAGGAGGTTTTCGGCCGATTCTCGGAGATTCCTGATATGCCGACAGAAGTCTGTTCGTAAGGAGGCACGCGAAAACCCCTCCGGGCCATCGAACGGGTGAGCGATGATCGGTACGGGATCGAAGTTAGGTTTCGCCCGATCAAGCGTCAAATTGCTTCAACTCGCCCACAGCACAGTGGCCGGTCCCGGAGTGGACCGCGTCTCCATCAGCCCGATGGCTTGAGGCCTCATAAGTCTGACGGTGCGTCTCGCCGAGTTGTTCAGTGTTCGGCGGCGCTGCGGAACTGCAGGGCGATCGCCCCGGCCTGGTGAATGTCCGTGATGCCGAGGACCGCGACGGAGCCCACCGTCGAGGCGTCGCCCCAGCGGCACACCACAGCTCCTCTGCCGATCTGGTGCCCGCACTGCATGGCTCCGCCGAGCGGGCCGGCGTCGACGTCCTGGGGGTCTTCGATCTTCGCGCCCGCGAAGAAGTTGGTCAGGCCCCAGGAGAGGGAGTGCGTGGCGTTCTCCCGGGCGAGCTTGGGATCCCACTGCGTAGTGGAGGCGTTGAAGACGAGGCTCGGCCGGGTGCCGTCCGGCGTGTCCGTATAGAACCAGTAGCGCTCGGGGGTCGCGCCCGGCACCCGGGCCGACAGACCGACTGCGGCCTCACCGGTGATCAGGTGGTAGCCGGCGACGGTTGCCGGAGCGTCGATGGTGCGCCCGGCCGGGCCTGACCGGGCCGCAGGGCCGTAAGAGGAGTCCGAACCCACCTCTACGACCACTGCGATCACCCCGGCGCCGACGAGGAGGAGAGTCGCCACAATGCTGACGCTCCTGCGCCTTCTCCGCACCGCGGCGACGCGGGGCGCCTCTTCGAGGGTGCGGGCGACGGGGTTTCGCCAGGTGCCGGTGAACCGCCAGGCGAGAAGGACAGCGATCAGAGCGGGTATACCCCACGTCCCCATGGACTGTCCGATTTGGTACGCATGCGAATGCGTGTCAACAGCGAGAAGCACGTGGCGCATCGTAGCGGGCCCACTCAGCCTCGGGAGCAGGCGGCTGCCCTCCGTCCGTGGACGGACAAGCAGGCTGTCCGCCTGCTCCGGGGGCTCGGACTCCTCACCTCCGAGCGATCCTCGGAGCCCGGTGGTCCTCCGGGCGTCCTGACTCCTCGCCGCCGAGGGTTCCGATCCGTCGGCTCGGCGCGGCACGACGCGGGTTGATCCAACTCCGGAGCACTGACTGGCAGTTGGTGGTTTCGGCGAAATGCTCAGACGGTCCTCAAATCCGACCGGAAGGTCTTGCCCCGCTGCGCTGGATGAGTGACGGTATGTCCCGGCTTCGTTTACAGAACGCAACCTGAGTCGCCCGGATGGCGGCGTGTCGTGGGGGAGATCAGCGTGGCCGAAGACGCCGACTACATCATTCCGCCGCCGGCGGGCCCGGGCGGTGGTGGCCCGCCAGGCGCTGGGGCGGCCCGTCCTGCCGGGCCGCCTTCGGCATCCGGCGCGGCGCCGTCGCCGCAGTCGCAACCGCCGTCGCCGCAGCCGCAGCCGCCGGTTCCGCAGCACGCGCCGACGGCAGGCCCGGAGAGGCCCCGGCTCACTCGGGTACCGCGCCACTGGCAGCTGATCGTGGCCGCGGTCGTGCCCTGCCTCGTCCTGGCCGGCATCGGGTGGTGGCTCTGGCCGCAGCAGCCGACGGGCCTGCCGCCGCACGTGGCCGCGGGTACGGTCCAAGCGGACCTCGTGAGCCCTGACGGCGTCAGCCGGCTGGCCGGGACGACGCTGGTCGCCGGCCCGCAGTCGGACCGGCCGCACGCCCCGCTCGCCGTGTCGCCGTCGGAATGCGCCGTCGCGGCGGGACCGACGACCCAGTCGGTCTACGGACAGGCGTGGACCGCGTTCCTGTCGGCGACCTACCAGGACGCAGGGGCCACGGGCGCCTACACCGCGAACCAGGTCATCGGCGTGTTCCCGGACAGCGAGAAGACCGGCGCGGCCTTCCAGGCGCTCACCGACGGTCTCACCAAGTGCCCGTCCTCGACGGTCACCGACCAGGCAGGTCGTACCGCGAAGTGGGCCTACACGGCCCACCCTCCCACCGAGGTCGCCGTGGCGTGGACGGCGGCGCAGGACGGCGCACAGGACGGCGGCGCGCAGTGGGCCTGCCACCACCAGGCGCGGGTGAAGGGCACGAGTCTGGTCCAGGTCGCCGTCTGCCAGGCGGGCGACGGCCAGCCGACCACCGCGAAGCTCGCCGACGAGCTCACCGGGAAGGTGAGCGGATGACCGCGTCCCCGTACGGGCCGGCCGCTCGCCACCGGCGAACCGTACGAACGACCGTGCGGACGGCCATACGGACGACCGTACGGACCACCGCACGGCGCGTCGTTCTCCTGGTGCTGGCGGCCGTGCTGGTGCCGGTCGTCGGCGCGGGAGCGCCCGCGTTCGCGGCCACCGGCGCTGCGGCCGTCGCGGCCCAGTCGGGCGGCGTCGCTCTCCTGGTGCCGTCCGGGGACGTCGCGGCCGCCTCGGCGGACCTCATCCGGGAGATCGAGGACTTCAACCGGCAGGAAGCGGAGATCGCGCAACAGGGCAAGGCCGTGGTCGCCGAGGCGGAGCAGATCACCAAGGATGCCGCCGCCCTGCGCAACGACACCGCGGCGTTCGAGAGCAAGGCCGCTGCCGCGAAGCAGAAGGCCGGCAGCTTCGGAACGCGCGCGGCGGCCCTGGCCTCCAGGATCGATGCCCACAACAACAAGCCGCACACCTTCCAACTGCCCGCGCAGGCCGCCGCGTCCAGCGCGTACGACGCCGAGGCGAGCGAACTGAGGGCCGAACAGGCCCAGCTCCAGGCCGAGAAGGGCAGCCTTGAGAGCGAGCAGTCCCAGCTCGGGCAGGAGGAGTCCAAGCTCAGTTCCAGGCAGTCCCAACTCGCCACCGCCGCCAAGGCCCAGGAGGCGAAGGCCAAGGCGCTCCAGGCCAAGGAGCAGCAGCTCCAGCCCCGGGCCCAGCAGTTGCTCCAGCAGATGGCCCAGGCCACCCAGAGCCTCGCCGACAATCCACCGGACCCGGCGGCGGCGATGGACCAGGGCGGTGACGCGGCCGCCCCTCCGCAGCACCGCGCTCACGCCCCGTCCCAGAACCAGAGTCAGAGCCAAAGTCAGAGCCAGAGCCAATCCCAGAGCCGGAGGCGGGGAGCCGACACCGTCGACACTGCCGACACCGCTGACACCGCCGGCACCGCCGACAGCCCGTACCAGCAGCCGCGCACCTCCGCCCTGAAGGCCTACGCGAAACAGGCCGGCACCACCGTCGACATGCGCCCGGGCACGGCGTACCTGCTGCCCGAAGCCGTCGGGCAGCTTCCCGCCGCACAGGCAGCGCAGCTCGGCAGCCCGTCCATCGCCTACGACGGGCTGGTCCGCAAACCCGACGGGACCTACACGGCCCTCCAGGTGCAGATGCCGGGGGCTGCCACGGCCCCCGCCCTGGAGGTCTTCAGAACCGCCATGGACCGCCGCGGCCGGCTCGTCGCGTACAAGGCCGGCGTGAAGCTCGTCATCGACGAGATCAAGTCCGTCCAGCCGGCGCCGGAGCCCCCGGCGACCGGCCCCGGGAGCCCGTCGCCCTCTCCTTCCGGCAAGGCCGCCTGCCTGACCCGGCCCCGGGGGAGGGCGAGCGGCGGCGGATGGATCCTCAACACCGAGCAGCCCGTGCCCAGTCGCAACCGGACCGCGGGCCCGAGTCCCTCCGGCTCCCGGGCCCCCGCGCCGGCCACCAGGGCCGGCAAGGCGGAGGCCTGCCTGACGAACCCCTTGGTCAAGGGGGACGAGGCCGACGGCGACATCACGGGCTGGGGGGACGCGAACGCGCAGTCTCCCAGCGGCGGCCTCGCCCGCTGCCATCTGATCGCCAACGTCCTCGGGGGAAGGGGCAGTCACAAGGAGGACTGGATCAACCTCGTCCCGTGCTACCAGCTCGGGATGAACATCAAGGGGATCAGCATGAGGATGTTCGAGGCCAGGGTCCAGAAGGAGGTGAACGCGCTGTCCGCGGACGGGGACGCCGCCGTGTACTACGTGGTGACGCCCCTCTACCGGGACGACAGCAGCACCATCCCGTGGGGCGCCAGCATGAGTGCCACGGTCCAGCTGCCCGACGGCACGTCATGGCCCGTCTTCAACGAGCAGACCCTCCTGAACGTCCCCTGGGACGGCGGGCCCAGTCTGGGGAACTGAGACCGGGCAACCGGGGACCGGGGACCCGGGACCGGTACGGCTTGGAGGCCGGCATGACCCGCACCACCCCGCCGAGGCCGGACGACATCGTGGCGGCCTTCCCACGGCTGGCCCCGCTGGCCCGGACGGCGACCCGGCTGCACCCGCGGCCCGGATCGCCGTCCCCGCGGGAGAGCTCGGTCGGAGGTCCGCTGCTGTGGCCCGCCACCGAGCCGTGGCCGCACTGCGAAGGCACGCACCGGGTGCCGGCCGTGCTGCCGGCGACCTCCCCAGCGGATGTCCGGCTGTTGCGCGAGATCCGGGCGGCCGCCCGGAGCCGACCAGCGGGTGCCCGCACCTACACCCCGCAGGAGCGCGCCGTGCTGGATCGGGCCGGCGCCGGCCGCCCGTGCCCGCAGGGGCCGGTCGCGATGCTGGCCGTGGCCCAGCTGTACGTCCGCGAGGTGCCCGACCTGCGTCCGCCCGAAGGCGCGGACCTGCTCCAGGTTCTGTGGTGCCCCTTCGACCACCCATTCGAGCACCCTTTCGACTACTCCTGGGAGAGCATGCCGAGGACCGAGCTGTTCTGGCGGTCCGCCACCGCGGTCGGCGAGGTCCTCACCGCGCCTCCGCAGCCGCCCGCGATCCAGTACGAGGACTACCTGCCGCAGCCGTGCCTGGTCTCCCCCGAGCAGGTCACCGAGTACCCCCTGGCGGTGGAGCTCGACCCGGACCTGCGCGCGCAGGTCCGGGCGTGGAGCGCCCGGCGGAAGACCGGTGCGAAGCCGGGCAGCGCCTACGACGGGGCGGAGGACGGGTACTACGACTGGGAGTTGTCCGTCGCCCCCGGTTGGAAGGCCGGCGGCTGGGCTCCCTGGAGCTTCACCGATCCCGCTCCGCAGTACTGCCGCGCCTGCGGTTGCCGGATGGACCCGATGCTGACCATCGCCACGACGGAGTGGCGCGCGGACGTCCGCAGCTGGATCCCGTACGAGGACCGGGCCGGCGCGACCCAGGCCGGTGCGACCCGGGACGCCGTCCGCCCCGACCCGGCGGCACCGACCATGATCACCGTCGGCGACGGGTACAACCAGCAGATCTACGCGTGCCCGGCGGCCCCGGAGCACCCGCACGCCGCACTGCTGCAGTAGCCGACCGGAGCCGCCGCGCTGCGCCCGGGCCGACGCCCCGTTACCCGAACGGAGTATGCCGGGCCCGGCAACTCGGCCGCCCCACCGCGGGCGACGGGCGGCGGGAGGCGGCCGCGCCGGTGCGTGAACGTCGAGCGGCTGGTGGGGCGGTCCCGGACGCGGATCGGCAGAATCGGGGTGTGGGGGCGGCCCCGGCTGCGCCGCAGGCGGCTACGTGAGAGGACCATGCCATGCCCGACTTCCACCCGAAGCACGATCATCTGATCGTCAAGCCGATCGGGGTTTCGACCCCGCAGGACCCGGAGACGTGGACGGGCGAGGTGGTGGCGGTGGGGCCCGGCCGGCAGTTGGGGAGCGGCAAGCCGCACCCGGTGGACGTCAAGGTCGGCGAGAAGATCCTCTTCAACAGGCTCTCCGGATCGGAGATCCGGGTGGAGGGCGAGGAGTACGTCGAGCTTCCCGAGGACGAGATCCTCGCGCTCTCCGCTGAGTAGTCCCGACAGCCCCAAGCACCCGAGCACCTGTGCCCCCGAGACCCCCTTGGAGATTCCCACCATGACCGAGCAGGCACCGGCCCGGATCGGCGTCACCGGATTGGCCGTGATGGGCCGCAACCTGGCCAGGAACTTCGCCCGCCACGGCTATCGGGTGGCCGTGCACAACCGCACGCAGGCGCGGACCACGGCGCTGCTGGAGGAGTTCGGGCACGAGGGTGAGTTCGTGGCCGCCGAGACGACGGAGAAGTTCGTCGCGGCCCTGGAACGCCCCCGCCTGATCGTGATCATGGTCAAGGCCGGGGCGCCGACCGACGCGGTCATCGACGAGCTGGTGCCGCTGCTCGACGAGGGCGACGTGGTGGTGGACGGCGGGAACGCGCACTTCCTCGACACCAGGAGGCGGGAGGCGGCCCTGCGCGGACGCGGCCTGCACTTCGTGGGCAGCGGCATCTCCGGCGGTGAGCAGGGCGCCCTGGAGGGGCCGAGCATCATGCCCGGCGGCACCCCGGAGGCCTACCGGGTCCTGGGACCGCTGCTGGAGGACATCGCGGCCAAGGTCGACGGCAAGCCCTGCTGCACCCACGTCGGGCCGGACGGCGCCGGCCACTTCGTCAAGATGGTCCACAACGGCATCGAGTACGCCGACATGCAGCTCATCGCCGAGGCGTACGACCTGCTGCGGCACGGAGCCGGACTGCAACCCGACGCGATCGCCGAGGTCTTCCGGACCTGGAACGGCGGACGCCTGGAGTCCTACCTGATCGAGATCACCGCCGAGATCCTCGCCCACACCGATGCGGCGACCGGGAAGCCCTTCGTCGACGTCGTGCTGGACCAGGCCGAGCAGAAGGGCACCGGCCGCTGGACCGTCCAGAGCGCGCTGGAGCTCGGCGTGCCCGTCAGCGGGATCGCCGAGGCCGTCTTCGCCCGGGCGCTGTCCGGCAGCGTGCCGCTCCGGCAGGCCGGCCGGGGGCTGCCCGGCCCCACCGAGACCTGGCTCGACAGCGCGGCGTCGGACCGGTTCGCGGACGACGTCGAGCAGGCGCTGTACGCCTCCAAGATGGTGGCCTACGCCCAGGGCTTCAACCAGATCCAGGCCGGCAGCGCGGAGTACTCCTGGCAGATCGACCCCGGTGAGATGGCCGCGATCTGGCGTGGCGGCTGCATCATCAGGGCCCGGTTCCTGGACCGGATCAGGGCCGCGTACGAGGCCGACCGGGAGCGCCCCACGCTGCTGACCGACGCGCACTTCCGGGAGGCGCTCGGCTCCGCGCAGTCGGCCTGGCGACGGGTCGTCTCGACGGCGGCCCAACTGGGGGTGCCCGCCCCCGGCTTCGCGACCGCGCTCGCCTACTACGACGGCCTGCGGGCGGAGCGCCTCCCGGCCGCGCTGGTGCAGGGCCAGCGGGACTTCTTCGGCGCGCACACCTACCACCGTGTCGACCGGGACGGGACCTTCCACACCCGTTGGGAGCTGGAGAGGCGCCCGGAGGAACAGCGCTGAGACACCTGAGACACCTGAGGCACCCGCAACCACCGTGCGGGAGCGACATGCGGACAGACCGGCGCCACAGAAGGTGATTTCGCGGTCACCATGGGTAGGAGCGTGGCGCAAACCCCTACCTCCAGGAGACCCGCATGGCCCAGCAGGCCGACCTCATCCTCCACGGCGGCGAGATCGTCACCGTCGCCGAGAGCGCCGGGAGTACCGAGAGCAGCGAAAGTGGCGCCCGGCCCCCCGAGGCCGTGGCCGTCAAGGACGGCACGATCGTCTTCGTCGGCCCCCGGCAGGAGGCGCTGGACCAGTGGAGCGGCCCGCACACCGTCGTACGGGACCTTGAGGGCCGCGCCCTGCTGCCCGGGTTCGTCGACGCGCACGGGCACCTCGGCGGCATCGGCCTCCAGGCCACCATCGCCAACCTGCTGGCCGCACCGGACGGCGACGTCACCGGGCTCGACTCGCTGAAGGACAAGCTGCGCGCCTGGGCCGGGAGCACGGTGGGCGCGGACTCCGAGTGGATCGTCGGGTTCGGGTACGACGACGCGATGCTCGCCGAGGGCCGCCACCCCACCCGCGAGGACCTCGACGAGGTGTCCACGGACCGCCCGGTGCTCGCCATCCACCAGTCCTTCCACCTCGGCGCGGTGAACAGCCTCGGCCTGGAACGGCTCGGCTACTCGGCCGCCACGCCCGACCCCGAGGGCGGGGTGATCCGGCGGCGCGAACTCGCCGTCCCGCCCGCGCACGGTGAGCCCGACGG
The DNA here is from genome assembly GCF_042720685.1 of Kitasatospora sp. NPDC058492. NCBI lineage: Bacteria > Bacillati > Actinomycetota > Actinomycetes > Kitasatosporales > Streptomycetaceae > Kitasatospora > Kitasatospora sp. NPDC058492. The sequence goes on along the minus strand of NZ_JBHXMU010000008.1, from coordinate 146,093 downwards.
GGTCCTGGAGGAGAAGGCGTTCACCCCGGCCTCGGACCTGGCGCTCGCGGGGCTGCCCGAACGGGCGCAGCTGATGCTGTTCATCACCGGCGCGGCCACGGCGGCGAGCTTCGGCTTCACCACCGTCCAGGAGGGCGGCACCACCCTCGCCAACCTCAAGGCGCTGCGGGACACGGCCGCCGCCGTGCCGTTCGCGGTCGACGTGGTCGCGTACGTGAAGGCCGGGGAGGTCATCTCCTCCGCGCTGGACGACCCGATCGGGGTGAGCGACGAGTACCTGGACGGCGTCCGCGCGGCCGGGGTGAAGCTGGTGCTGGACGGTTCGCCGCAGGGCCGCACGGCGTGGCTCACCGCGCCGTACCTGACGCCGCCGGCCGGGCAGCCCGAGGACTACTGCGGGTACCCGGCGGAGCCGGACGACGCGGTGGTGGCCAAGCAGGTCAGCACGGCGGTCGAGCGGGGCTGGCAGGTGCTGGCGCACGTCAACGGCGACGCGGCGATCGACCAGTTCCTCCGGGCGGTCGAGGCGGCCGGGCCGGGCCGGCGGCCGACCGTGGCCATCCACGCGCAGACCGCCCGCGAGGACCAGGTCAAGGCGTTCGCCCGGCTGGGGATCGTGCCGTCCTTCTTCTCCATGCACACCTACTACTGGGGCGACTGGTACCGCAGGACCGTCCTCGGCGAGGAGCGGGCGGCCACCATCTCCCCCGCCCGCTGGGCGCTCGACCGCGGCCTGCGCTACACCTCGCACCACGACGCGCCGGTGGCGTTGCCCGACTCGATCGCCGTGCTGTCCAGCCAGGTGACCCGGCGCACCCGAACCGACGGGGTCGTCCTCGGGCCGGAGCAGCGGGTGTCGGCCCTGGAGGCGGTCCGCGCGATCACCCTCAACGCCGCCCACCAGTACGGCGAGCAGGACCGCAAGGGCAGCATCGAGGTCGGCAAGCTCGCGGACCTGGTGATCCTCAGCGCCAATCCGCTGACGGTCGACCCGGAGGCGATCCGCGACATCGAGGTCGTCGAGACGATCAAGGCGGGAACGACCATCCACCCGCCGGCACCCGCCGCCCGGGCCTCCGCGATCCCGGCCACCGCGCCCACCCCGCAGTGGGGCTGCTGCTGAGCGTCCGGGGCCGGGCCGGGAAGCTCCGAGATCCCCACCCTCCAGTTGGACGGCGGGACGTTCTGAGCGCCCCGCGCGGGTCCAGCTCGCTCTCGTCCAGGTGGTTGCCGCCGTAGAGCACCTCGTAGACCCCGGGAGCGTCCTGCGGGTCGAAGGCGGTGAGCGGGCGGGCGGGCCGGAAGCTGCCGGTGGATCTGCCGATCGGCGGCGCGCCGCGGACCTAACGTTCGGTGCGGCGCCGGACGCAGCGGGACGGGCGCCACAGGAAACCCTCCCGCTACTTCGTCAACTCCGCTTTCCCCGGAAGGACTTCGAGCCCACCCATGTCCAGACTCCGCTCCCGGGTCGCCGCCCTGGCCGCCCTCGCCACGATCGGGTTCGGCGCCCTCACCACGGGTACCGCCGACGCCGCCCAGGCCGCCGCCCCCGCCTCGGCTCCGGCCGCCGTGGCCGCCGCGCTGTCCGAGCCCACCCACATCCCGATGAACAGCCTGCTGAACCGCAACCAGGCCTGGTACTCGCCGAACGGCCACATCATGCTGGCCATGCAGGGCGACGGCAACGTCGTCCTGTACCGCGACACCACCCCGATCTGGGTCGCCAAGGGCGCCATCCCCGACGGCAACATCCTGGTCATGCAGGGCGACGGCAACCTCGTCGTGTACTCCGCCGCCAACACCGCGCTGTGGGCCAGCAACACCGGCGGCAACCCCGGCGCCGAGCTGGCCGTCTACAACGAGGGTGCGATCGCCGTCCAGCTGAACGGCAAGATCCTGTGGACCAGCGCCCAGTCGGCGCCGACCCTGCCCAAGTGCCCGCCGTGGGGCCCGCCCTACCCGGGCCAGGTCACCTGGCCGTGGTGCCCGACCTGGCCCTTCCCGAGCTGACCCCCACCCCGGACGGTCACGCGACCGGCCCGTGCCCCCGCCGCCCGAACGGCGGCAGGGGCACGGGCCGGTGCCCAGGAGGTGCTGGGCGACGAGCCCGCCGACCGGGTGGCCGATGATCACGGGCGGGGTGCCGAAGGACCGCACGACGCGCGCGTAGTGATCCATGAGCACGCCGAACGACTCAGAACTCGCGCAGATCGGCGGGGTGGGGGCTTCGACGGTGCCGTGGGGCTAGTTGCCGCAGGTCAGGTCCTTGGCGGGCAGTCGACCGGTGGTCAGGTAGCGGTTGACGTCGGCGCTCGCGCAGGACGGGCCGGCCACCACCACACCGTGGCCCTCGCCGCCGGCCACCGTGATCATCCGTGCACCGTGCAGCGCCCGCCGCATGCCCTGTGCCATGGCCAATGTCGCCTGCGGGTCCCACTGGTTCTGCACGATCAGCGCGTTGACGTCGTTGTTCACCACGGTGGCCGGCTCGCCGGGCGCCCGCTTCCAGAACGCGCACGGCTGGATGTTGGCGCCCAGGTCGCCGGCCAGCGGGTAGCGGGCCTTGTCCCGGATCGCGTCCCGGCGGTACTGCTCGGGGTCGCGCGGCCAGTCGCGGGTGTCGCCGCAGAAGACGGCCCACACGACGGCGGCCCGGTTGTTCTCCGGGTCGACCGCGTCGGCGGCCCGCGCGCCCGCGCCCTCGTCGGTGGACCGGACCGGGGCGGCGTCGGACACCGCCGCGCCGGTCGCCCCGGCCGAAGCGGCCGAAGCGGCCGGCCCGCCCGCGGCTGCGGCCTTGAGCGCGACGATCCAGGGCGTGACGGCCTCGACGCGGACGAACTCGGCGTACCTGGACCGGATGGCGTCGCCGCTGAGCGCCCCGCCCTCCACCGGAACGGGCGTGCGGTCGGCGTGGGCGATCAGGTCCCAGTACGCCTTCCGGACCTCCGCCGCAGTCGCGCCCAGCCCGTACGCGGTGTTGCGGGCGGCGGCCCACTCGGTCCACCGGGTGAAGGCGAGTTCGGCCCCCGCCGACCACCCCCGGAACATCCCCCGCCACGCGAGCGCCGGATCGAGCGCGCTGTCGAGCACGAACCGGTCCGCGCGCCGGGGGAACATCTGTGTGTAGACGGCGCCCAGGTAGGTGCCGTACGAGTACCCGAAGTAGGAGATCTTCTGTTCCCCCAGCACCGCCCGGACGATGTCCATGTCCCGGGCCGTGTTGCGGGTGGTGATGTGCGCCAGCGTGTCCCCCGCCTTGGCCCGGCACTTGTCGGCCACCGTCCGGGCCCGGGCCACGTCCTCGGCGAACTTCCCTTCTGCGTAGGGGTGTTGGTAGACCTGCTCGTCGGGCGTCAGGCCGCAGCTGATCGGCGAGCTCTGCCCGACCCCGCGCGGGTCGAAGCCGACCAGGTCGAACCGCTCCCGCACCTGCGCCGACAGCAGCGGCTGCATCTCCACGGGCAGGCCCAGCCCCGGGAAACCCGGGCCACCGGGATTCATCAGCAGCACTCCGTGCCGCTGCTTCGCGCTGCCCGCCTTGATCCGCGATATCGCGAGGTCGATCCTCCGGCCCCCGGGGTTGCCGTAGTCCAGAGGCACCTTGACCTTCGCGCACTCGAACCCCGCCGGCCCGCCCGCGTCGCAGCGCTCCCAACGGAGCTCCTGCTGCGCGTACTGCTGGAGCGGGTCCCCGCCCGCCGCGAACGCCGTCACCGGAGTGAGCGCCGCGATCACGGTCGTCACCGCGCCGACCGTCAACAGGGAGATCGTTCGTCCGTCTCGCAGCGCCATGCCCGTCCTCTGTGCAGAATCGGTGTTCTCGGATCGCCTCCAGTCTCCGTTCAGGCGCACTCGTCCCCCGTACGGCGCAGGGATGGGTTCATGATCAGACTTGCGGCGTACGCCGACGGGCTGACGTAAGGCCAGAGTCCCATCTCCCGCCGACCGTCGGTCAGGGTCGACGACCTGTCGGCCGCCGGCCGGCGCTCGCGCTGCGCGCTCCTCGGCCCGCAGCCTGCGACGTTCTCTCGCAGGTGTGCCACCGACGAGGTGCCGCGGATCAGCAGGATGTTCGGCGACCGCCGCAGCAGCCAGGCCAGGGTGATCCACCCGTCGCGGCGGTTGCGGATGGTGGTTGTCGATTGTGTGATGTCCTGTCGACGCCGCCTCGCTCTGTCGGCGTGCTGCTCGCCCGGGCGTCGGGAATGGTACTGCACGACCCCAGGGAATGCCGTACGCCGCCTGCACCCTCCTACACGGAAGCTCCAGCGTGAGTACCATGCGCAACGTCATCCATTACTAAGGAGTGAACGGTTGTGACCAGCCAACCAGCCAGCACGCTCCGTACGCGGCTCGTCGATCAGGCCGCATCGGATCTGGAAGAGAACCGTCGGCGTCAGCGGGAACTGGCCGAGGAGGTCAGGATGCTGAAGCAGGAGGAAGCCCTCCTGGTCGACATCCTCCAGCTCGCCGAACGGTACGAGGGCCTGTCGGAACCCTCGCCCCTGCCCCAGCAGGCACAGGACGAGCCCGTGCTCACCGGGGCGAAGCGACGCCGGGCGTCCGCTGCGGCCCCCGCCCGCACACCTTCGCCGCGTTCGGCTCGTTCGGCTCGTTCGGCTCGTTCGGCACGGACGGAGAAGACGGCGAAGCCCGCGAAGCCCGCGAAGGCCGGGAACACGGCGCGGACGGTGCAGGCGGGGAAGCCGGCACGGGCCGCCGCGGCGGGGAAGTCGCGGCAACCCCTGCTCGGAGAGCTCCTGTTGTCCCTGCTCAGCGGTCACGACGAACCGCGCCTGGCGAAGGAGCTGCGGGACGAACTGCTGGTGAAGCACCCGGACCGCACCCCCACCGCGCAGGTCGTGCGCAACACCCTGGAGTCGCTCGTGGCCAAGGGGAGCATCCAGCGCCACAAGCAGCAGCGGTCCGTGCTGTACACCCTCGCCGAGTCCGGCCGGCACGCGCTCGTGGCGCAGGAGGGCGCTCAACGGCCTTGACCTCAACCGCCCTTGAGCTCCTAGGGTCGTCCGCATGATCTTCACCGAGAGGGAGCGCGAGTATCTGCTCGCCCAGCCACTGGCCCGACTTGCCACCATCGGCCCCGACGGCCGGCCGCAGATCCGCCCGGTGGGCTTCAGGCTCAACGACGACGGGACCATCGACATCGGCGGGCCCGCCATGGCCCGCAGCCAGAAGTACCGCAACGCGCAGGCCCGCCCCGAGGTCTCCGTCCTGGTCGACGACCTGGCTCCGGCCGATGACCCGGTCGCGGGCGGGTGGGGGCGCGGGATCGAGATCCGGGGCCGGGCCGAGGTGCTGACCGTCGACGTGCCGCCGGTGGCGCCCGACCGCTTCAGCCGGGACATCGTCCGCGTCCACCCCCGCAGGGTCATCACCTGGAACCTGGAGGAACGGGGGTCCGCCGCCCGCGACACCGGGTGACGAGGGTGGCGGAGTTCGTCGTGGATGCGGTCCGCGTGGACGGCGAACGTGATGCCCCCGATCCCGGGCTCCTCCTCGTTCGGCGCTCAGGAACGCGTACGTGTGTCCACCGGCCTCGCGTATGACAGTCACGTGTCTCGCCCATGCGGTCACGTGACTGTCATACGTGTGAGGAAGCCGGCCGTACAACGCGACCAGCCGCCGGCGGTGGCGGATGTCATCGCCTCAGGTCGCGAGGGGCAGGTCCAGGATCCGGCGCGCGGCGCGTTCGCCGGTGGCGAGCGCGGCGTTGGTGGTGCTGTAGGCGAAGTGGTCCCCGGCCAGTTGGACGGGGGAGGCCGGATCCAGGCTCGCGGTGAAGGCGGCGAGGTCCCGGTATCCGCCGGCCGGGCGGGCGAGGACCGCGTTCTCCCAGCGCTGGACGACGGCCATCTCCCGGTGGTCGTCGATGTGGGCGGCCAGGTCCGGCATCACCTCGCCCAGGGCCGCGCGGGCGTCGGCGATCACCGTGTCGTCGTCGAGGGCCATCCGGGCGGCGTTCCAGTCGTGCCGGAAGATCAGGGTGACCAGGCCACGGCCGGCGGGGGCCCGGCCGGGGCCGAGGTTGTGCTCGTACAGCGCGACGCACAGGTCCGGGTGCTCCCGGCGCGGCACGGCGACGCCCAGGGCCGTCTCGGCGGGAGGCCGGCGCAGCCCGAAGGTGACGTGGACGTCGCTGGTGTACCGGACCCCGTCGAGGTAGCGGCGCTGGTCGTCGTCGAGGGTGGTGACGATCCGGGCCGCGACCGGGGCGGGTACGGCCACGACGCAGGCGCGGGCCCGCTCCGTCCGGACCTCGCCGTCCCGCTCCCACACCACCGCAACCCCGGCCCCGTCCCCGTCCCCGTCCCCGTCCCCGTCCCCGTCCCGGCGGACCTCGGTCACGTGGGCGCCCAGTTCGACGCGGGTGCCCGGGGCGCGCATCACGGGGGTGTCGAGGAGGTGTTCGGGGAGGCTCCCGACGCCGCCGTCGAAGGTGAAGCTCGCGGCTCCGAACGTGCCCCACATGATGCAGAAGGCGCCGACGGCGGCGACCTCCTCGGCGGGTACGAGGAACTGGGTGCCGCACAGGGGCTCGATCAGGTAGTCCAGGAGTTCCCGGTCGAGCCTGCGCAGGGCGTGCTCCCGGGCGCTCTCCCCGTCGATCCCGGCGGCGCCGGACATGTCCTCCCAGCGCAGCCGGCGGCGGGCGGCCGCCAGGTCGCGCAGCAGGTTCAGCGCCTTGAACTTGGCGCGCCACCCGAGCAGTCCGGTCCGCAGGAGTCCCGAGGCCTGGACGAGGGAGAGCCGGTGCACCCGGCCGTCGCGCAGCACGCCCAGTTCGTCCGAACACGGGAGCATGCGCGTGGCGAGCCCCGCGTCCTCCAACAGCCGGATCATGGGTGCGTAATTCCGGGAAAGCCAGCTCGCGCCGCGATCGACGCGATATCGGACGTCTCCGACCGGCACTTCGCGGGTGGACATCCGCCCTCCGACGTGGCCTTCCTTTTCGAACAGGGTGACGTCGCAACCGGCCTGGCGCAGCCGAAAAGCGGCGGCCGTTCCCGCGATTCCGGATCCGACCACGATCACGCGGTCCTCACGGGCCTTTTCGGCCATGTGGCGCCTCCTCGGACATCCCGGTTCCCCGGGTTTCTTTTCGCGCGGGCAGAAACACTCTGGGACGGCGCGGAGTTGTCCGTCAACCCCACCGGATCTCCGCCGAAGCGGTCATCGCGCCGCCCCGGCCGGCACCTTGACGCCCCGTTGACACCCGTGGACACCGGTGTTGAGATCGATGCGAATCGAGGGCGGCGGCGGTGCGCCGCCGTCACCGTCGCCGTGTTCACGGTCTCCCGCGCGAGAAACCGCGAGAAGCCGCGAGGAGCTACAGGAAGCCGCGAGAAGCGAAGCATGAAATCCGGTGCGCCGCACCGAACGGACTGGCGTGTCGCCAGGGGGCGGTGCAACGGCGCTGATCCAATCGGCGAGGAAAAAGGAGGTACCGCATGCGGAAGGAACCGCCGACGGAACGCGAACTCCCGGCGTACGGGGACGAAGTCCTCGCCTTCGCCCACCCCGCACAAATGGAACGTCTGAACGCCCTGGCCGGTTTGTGCGATCCCGCGACGACGGGCGATCTGGCGCGTTGGGAATTACCGGCCGGGGCCCGTTGTCTGGAAATCGGGGCGGGCGCCGGGACCTTGGCCCTGTGGCTCGCCCGCCGTCACCCCGAGGGCGAGGTGACGGCCACCGACACGGACCTCCGCTTCCTCGCGGGCCTGCGCCACCCGGCCCTGCGGGTGCTGCGGCACGACGTGCGCACCGAAGGGTTCCCGCCCGACACCTTCGACCTCATCGTCGCCCGCAGTGTCCTGTGCCACCTGCCCGATCGCGCCTCGCTGCCGGGGCGCATGGCGTCCTGGCTGAAGCCGGGCGGCCGCCTGTACATCGAGGACCCCTCGTTCTTCCCCTCCGCGTCCTCCCCCGATCCGGTCGTGCGGCGCCTCGGGGCCGCGGTCACCACCACCCTGGCCACGACGCTCGGCAGCGACGTGGCGGCCTGGGCCCGGTCGTTCCCCGCCCCGCTGCGGGGCCTGGGGCTCGGCGAAGTGGGGATGCGGGTGCACTGCCCGACGCTGACGGCGACCAACGCGGCGGGGCGGGCCTGGGCGCTCTCGATCGCCGATCTCCTGCCGGCGATGGCACGCTCCGGGGCCCTCGCGCAGGCGGAAGGGGCCGAGGCGCTGGCCCACCTGCGCCGCCCCGGGTTCGTCGACACGGCGCACGCGATGATCGCCATGTGGGGCGTGCGCCCGGCGCAATGCCAGCCGGAACGACAAACGGCGCAACAACCGAAGGCGGGGGCCGCATGACGATCGACGTGCTCAAGGGCTCCGCGATCCGGGACGTCCCGGCCCGCCACGGCGACCACGCCGAAACCGCCGACGCGCAGACCCTGCGGTGGGTGGAGGCCGCCGGCCTCTGCGAGACGCCGGCGGAGCTGCGCAACCTCGCGCGGATCCGCCCCGGGCTGTTGGCGGCGTGGTGCCATCCGCGGGCCGGCCGGTCGGACAGCGCCCTGGTGGCGATGTGGATGGCCTGGCTGTTCCTCCTCGACGACCGGATCGACGAGGGCGACCTGGGGCGTGACGCCGATCGCCTGGAGGAACACCTGCACGAGCCGCTCGGCATCGTCTCGTACGGGTCGGCGCCCACCTCGCCCATGGGGCGGGCCCTCGCGGAGATCGTCGAGCGGGCCTCGGACGCCATGCCCGACCCCTGGGTCCTGCGGTTCCGTCGTCACGTGGCCGACTACCTGTCCGCCTGCGTCTGGCAGGCCGCCCACCGGCAGGCCGGCCACGTCCCGTACCCGGACGGGTTTCCCGCCTGGCGCCGGGCCTTCGGAGCGATCATGCCCTCGTTCGACCTCGTCGAGCGGACGGACGGCTGCTTCCTGCCCCCGTCCCTGTACTACTCCCGCCCCTTCCAGGACCTCCTCGTCGCGGCGGCGGACCTGGTGTGCTGGACCAACGACCTGATGACCGTGGACAAGGAGGCCGCCCAGGGCGACCCCCACAACCTGGTGCTCGTCACCGCCCACCACGGCGGCATGGACCGGCACGCCGCCGCCCTCCTCGTGACGGACGCCTTCGAGGACCGCCTGCGGGCCCACGCGCGGGCCCGCCGCGAACTCACCGACCTCACCCGTGCGTTCGCCACGCCACCCGCCCTCCGGCGGCAGGCCGACCACTGCGCCGAGGCGCTCCTCGACTGGGCCCGGGGCCACCTGGAATGGGGCCTGGGCACGCCCCGGTACCGCACCGGAACGACAACGACAACGACCGCGCCTGCGCCGCCTGCACCCACGGGAGAGGACCACCATGCCGACACCCCCTGACCCCACCGGCCGCCGCCCGGCCCGGGTGCCGGGCGCCGTCCCGCTCCTCGGGCACGCGATCCGGCTGGCCAGAGCGCCCCTGGCCTTCCTCGACGCCCAACGCCGGTACGGGGACGTGGTCGAGTTCCGCATCGGCCCCCGGCCCTCCTACCTCCTCAACCACCCCGACCTGGTCATGGCCCTGCTGACCGGACCCGGGGGGCGCTTCGACCGCGGCGAGATCTTCACCAAGTCCCGCCCCCTGTTCGGCAACGGCATCGCCGTGGCCGACGGCACCCACCACCGGGACCGCCGCCGCGTCGTCCAACCCCTGCTGAGCGCCGCCCGCCTGCCCGGATACCTCGACACCATGGCCGAGTTGGCCACCGCCCGGGCCGACTCGTGGCACCACGGCCAACGGATCGACCTCAACGCCGAGATGGCCGAACTGACCCTGAACGTGGTGGCCGCGACCCTCTTCGGCCGTCCGCTCCCCGCCGGCGCAGCCTCCGTCGTCCACCACGCCCTGCCGGTCGTCGTGGCCGGACTGGGCCGCAGGGCCTACGGGCCCGCAGCCGCGTTCCTCGACCGGCTGCCCAGCGCCGAGCGGCGGAGCTACCACACCGCCCTGAGCGACCTCCACGGCGTCGTCGACGCCCTCATCGACGCGGACCCGCACAACGCCGCCCTGACGCACCTGTCGGCCGGCGCCGACCGGCGGCAGGTCCACGACGACGTGACCTCCCTGCTGGTCGGCGGCTCCCACACCAGCGGCGCGGCCGCCGCCTGGCTGTTCATCCTCCTCGCCCGCCACCCGGAGCTCCGCCGCCGGGTCCGCGAGGAGATCCGCCGGGTCGTCGGCGACCGCCCCGTCGAGCCGGCGGACCTCCCCGCGCTCGTCCTCACCCACCGCGTCGTCCAGGAGACCCTCCGGCTCTACCCGCCGATCTGGCTGTTCCCCCGCCGTACGGGCAGTGCGGTGGAACTGGGCGGCCACCGGCTCCCGCCCGGGGCCCAGATCTTCTACAGCCCCTACGCCCTGCACCGGGACCCCCGCTGGTACCGCAACCCCGGCGCGTTCGACCCCGACCGCTGGGACCCGCAACGGCACCCCGCTCCCCCGCGCGGCGCCTACCTGCCCTTCGCCGCCGGTGTGCACGGCTGCCCCGGCGGCGACTTCGCCCTGGCGGAGCTCACCCTCCTGACGGCGGCGGTCACGGCCGCCTGGCGAGTGGACCCGGTTCCGGGCAGCCGCCCCCGCCCGATGGCGGCGGCCACCCTCGGCCCCGCGCCCCTCACCGCGACCGTGACCGCGCACTCCTGAGCCCGCCTCCGAGCCCGCCTCCGAGCCTGCCCCTGAGCGGCCGTCACCCGGGCGTCGGCCGCCCGAGGCGGGCCCTCACGTCACCTCCGCCAGAACAGGTGGTGCGTCACCCCGCTCGGGCTGGGCACCACCTCCAGGTGGAACCGGTCCAGCAGGTCGTCGGGGGACTCCCAGAGCCGTAGCCCGGGGCCGAGCTCCACCGGCGACACCGCCACGTGCAGGGTGTCGACGAGGTCGGCGGCGAGGAACTGCCGGATGGTGCTCACCCCGCCACCGAGCCGGACGTCCTTGCCCTCCGCGGCCTCCCGCGCCCGTGCGAGGACCGTGGCCGGGTCGCCGTCGACGAAGTGGAACGTGGTGTCGGAGAGCGTGAACGACGGACGCTCGTGGTGGGTCATGACGAACACCGGAGTCCGGAACGGGGGTTCGTCACCCCACCAGCCGCGCCACTCGTCGTCCTGCCAGGGCCCGCGCTGGGGCCCGAACTTGTTGCGGCCCATGATCTCGGCACCGATGTTGCGCGCGAAGTCCCGCGTGAAGTGGTCGTCGAGGCCCCGGCTCCCCCCGGGAGCCGTCCGCATGGGCCAGCTCGCCGTGGCCCCGGCCCAGGCGAACAGCTTCTCGGGATGGTCATGGCCGAACGGCCGCTCGAAGCTCTGGTGCTCGCTGGCACCGGCACCGACGCCGTCACCGGAGACGTTGAAGTTCATGACTCTGAGCAGTTGGTCCACGTGTTCCCTCGTCAGATCTCGTCGCATCACCGTGCGGCAGGGCGCCGCACATCATGACGTCGCAGCGGACCCGGCCGAATCGACATCGGCCCGAAACTCTTTCTCGGGGCTCCGCTCATCACTCGGGGTTGGCGGGGGCGGTGGTGACGGCGACCGCGTTCGCTCCGACGATCACCAGCATGGCGAGCCAGGACGCCGCGCCGAGGTGCTGGCCGAGCACGACGAGACCGATCAGCGCGGCGAAGACCGGGTTGACGCTCATGAACACGCCGAAGAACTGCGTGGGCACCCGCCGCAACGCCAGCAGATCGGCCAGGAAGGGCACCGCCGAGGACAGCACGCCGGCGGCCAGCGCGCAGGCCAGGGCGGCGGCGGTCGGGGGACGAAGGCACAGCACCACGATGCCGACGGGCAGGTAGAGCACCCCCGAGAGCGCGGCGGCGGCGCCCGAGCCCTCCAGCCCGGGCAGGCGGCGGCCGACGACACGGTTGAGCAGGATGTAGCCGGCCCAGCACACCGCCGCGAGCAGGGCCAGGACGATGCCCGGGTAGTCGGTGGAGGGCGAGGGCCGGGCCAGGACGACCACCGCGGCCGCGGCGGCCACCGCACACAGGGCGTCGATGCGCCGGCGCGAGCCGGCCAGGGCCACCGCGAGCGGGCCGAGGAACTCCAGGGTGACGGCCAGCCCGAGCCCGATCCGGTCGATCGCCGTGTAGAGGGACAGGTTCATCACGGCGAACACCATCGCGAGCCCGAGGACCGGACGCCACTGCGCCACCGTGAACGACCGCGGCCGCGGCCTGCCGACCGCCCACAGCACCCCGGCGGCCACCCACTGGCGGACGGCCACCACACCCGCAGGACCGATCACCGGGAAGGCGAGCGCCGCCATCGAGGCTCCGGCCTGGTTGGACAGGCCGGAGCCCAGCATCAGCGCCACCCCGGCCAGGCGCCCGTCGCCCTGGGCGGTGACGCCCTCATGAGAACCCTTCAGCACCATGCCCTCCACAGTGGAGCCGGCGCAGCCATGCGCAAAATGCATTCACCGACCCATTGATACGCTCGGCGTATGGATGAGCGACGACAAAGTCCCGCCGATCTGGAACTGAAGCACCTGCGCTGCCTGGTCGCCATCATCGACACCGGCAGCTTCACCGACGCCGGCCCCGAACTGGGCATCTCCCAGGCCGCCGTCTCCCGCAACCTGCACGCCCTGGAACAGTTCCTCGGGGTGCGGCTGCTGCACCGCACCAGCCGCACGATCGCGCCCACGCCGGCCGGCGTACGGGTCCTCGCCCGCGCCCGCGTCCTGCTCGCCGGCGCCGACGACCTGGTCGCGGAAGCGACCGCCGGCCACGCCCGACTCCACCTCGGCCACGCCTGGTCCGCCTTCGGCCGCCACACCACCGACTTCCAGCGCCGCTGGCACGAGCGCCACCCCGACGTCGAGCTGCGCCTCGTCCGCCACAACTCCCCCACCGGCGGACTGGCCGAAGGCATGTGCGACCTCGCCGTCGTCCGCGCCCCGCTCGACCTGAAGCCCTGGTCACACGCCCTGATCGGCCACGAACACCGCATCGTCGCGCTCGCCTCCGACGACCCGTGGGCCCGCCGGCGCAGCATCCGCCTCGACGAGATCCCCGCCCGCACCCTCGCCATCGACCGCCGAACCGGCACCACCGCCCTGAACCTGTGGCCCGAGGACCAGCGGCCCGCCGTCATCTACACCCACGACATCGACGACTGGCTCGCCGCCATCGCCACCAGCCGCTGCATCGGCGTCACCCCCCAGGCCACCGCCGCCCAGTACCGCCGCGACGGCATCGTCTACCGCCCCCTGCGCAACGCCGCCCCCGTCCCCGTCCACCTCATCTGGCGCCGCCAGGACCCCCACCCCGCCACCCACGCCGCAGTCGCCCTCGCCATCGACCTCTACGGCGAGAAGCCCGGCCCCCCACCGCCCCCACGAAAGTGACAGCGGCACCCCAGCAGAGCCGCCTCACTCTCCCGGGCACACGAGATCCGCGACACGGCTACGGCAGGGGGCCGAGGTCGCCTTCGATGACGGTCTCCGTGATCAGGGGGCGCTCCCACAGGGTGAGGAGTTCGTTCGCGAGGGCCATGATCGGGCGCAGGTCGTGGTCGCTCGGGGCCTCGATGGCGGCGGCCGACAGGCCGCGGGGGACGGCGCCGACGTCGAGGAGGCAGCGCCAGTCCTCCGGGGTCAGCTCCAGGAACTCCAGTCCGGTCAGCCGGGTGACCTCCCGGGGGTCGGCGAGCGCCCCGGGGCCGGCGTAGAGGGTGCGGAGCCGGGGCAACCCGACGACAGGGGTCAGACTGACCGGTTCGCCGCGCCACCCTCCGAGGGTCAGGACCTCCAGGTCGGGGTGGGCCGCCGCCTCGACGCTGTTGGGGACTTCGCCGTGGAGCCTCGCCACCACCGGCATCGGGTCCAGGCTCCGACCGGAGTACCAGCTCCGGTCCGGGTCCCGCACCAGGTCGGTGAGGGACTCGGCGAACAGGCAGGCGCCGACGCTCCGCTCGTGGTCGAGCACGATGAGCTGCCCGAGGTGGCCGCCAGGGCCGGGGGTCAGGTCGACGACCACCAGGTCCCCGCCGCCCGTGTCGCCGATGACGATCCACCCGGGCGAGCCGACCAGGTCCTGCACGGCGGCGTCGGGCGGGGTGACGCACGCCTCCGTCGCCGCGTGCTCCCAACGGAACGAGGAGCGCGAGCGGTCGGCGATGACGAGCCTGTCCAGGGAGCTCAGCTCGAAGCCGAGCGCGTCGCCGACGCGGTCGGACGCCTCCCAGCACGCCTCGGCGTCCTCGACGTCCTCGTCGTTCTCGTCGTTCTCGTCGTTCTCCGTGTGCTCCCACCACCGCGCGGCGGTCACCCGGTAGAGCACCTTGATCTCTTCTGGCAGCGCCACACCCAGGCGGGCCTCCGCGGCGGCGATCTCCTCCTCGGTGGCGCTGGTCTCGTCGGGCATCCGCTCGCGCAGCGTCCGCTCCAGCAGCTCCAGGTCCACGGAGGGAGCCGGCGCCGCCCCGGGCACCGGCTCGGGCAGGCGCCGCCACGGCTCGGGCACCGCGCCCTCGACCAGGGTGAGCGCGCCGGGGTGGGCGTTGCCGATGCCCGGGTCGACGGCCGGGCCGTGGTCGAACAGATGGAGCGCCGCCTTCCCGCAGATGGAGCGCCGCCTTCCCGCTCGCCGGTATCTCCACGGCGAAGGCGACATCACCGGTCCCGGCCTCGATGAGCGCGGCCCGGACGCGTTCGATCGCGTCGTGCTGCTCCTGGTTGTCCGACACCAGCATGGCCCGCCCGGCCTTCGGGTAGCGCATCCTCACCGGCACGCTCCACCCGTGCCGGCCGATCAGCCCCGCCACCTCGCCGCCCGGCGCGGCGAGCGCCTGCGCGTGGTCAGCCCGCAGGAGCCGCAGCAGGGGCTCCCAGGTCGCGAAGTCGTACAACGAGGACGACGAGGACGGCAAGGACGGCAAGGACGGCAAGGACGGCAAGGACGGCAAGGACGGCAAAGGCGACGAGGACGGCAAGGACGACGACGAGGACAACGAGGGCCTCCAGCAGATCCGGTGATCACGGCAGTGGCGATTATGACGCCCACCCCCGACAGTCCGGAGTGCTCCGGGAGGCCGATGCACCTGGGCGCTACCCGTGCTGCCCCAGTCCGTCGCGCAGCAGGTCGAACGCCCGCTCTGCGGCGCGGACGGCCTCCGGGTAGCGGTCGTCGGCGGACGCGCCGTCGGCCAGGCATTCCTGGTTCAGGACCGCCAATTCCCGCTGCACCACGATCACCTGGGCAGCCACCAGGCGTGCGTCGAGCGGGTCGATGCCCGCTTCCAGTAGTGCCTCGGCCAGTGCGTCGCTTCCGCGCACGGTGTAGCGGATCATCCGCGCCGCCAGGCTCTCGGTACCGACGATCATGCGGAGGAAGGCCATGACCTCGGGGTCGTCGCACAGGCCGGTGTTGGGGTCGCGGCGTGCCAGGGCGTCGAGCATGGCGGCGCGCAGCGCCTCCAGCGGCGGCTGGTCGGCCGGGCGGGCGCGCACCGTCCGGGCCGCTTCGCTCTCGTGGTCGGCGAACCGCTGGAGTACGAGGTCTTCTTTCGTCGGGAAGTAGGCGAAGAGGGTCCGCCGGGAGACCTCCGCCGCCTCCGCGATCTCGGTGATCGAGACCTGGTCGAAGCCCCGGTCGAGGAAGAGGCGGATCGCCGTCGCCGCGATCGTCTCCCGGGTGCGTTCCTTCTTGCGTTCCCGCAGGCCCATCTGCTGATTCATGCACTCAGTCTACCTCGTGGTAGACTGAGTGCAGAATTGCACCCAGTTTCTTCTTTCGGGAGGTCATCGTGCGAACCGAGGTCATCGTGGTGGGGGCGGGCCCGACCGGGCTGATGCTGGCGTACGAGCTGACGCTGGCCGGGGTACCGGCCGTCGTCGTCGAGAAGCAGCGCACCCCCAGCACCCAGTCCCGGGCGGGCGGGCTCCAGCCGCGCACCGCCGAAGTGCTCGACCTGCGCGGGCTGCTGGAACCGCTGCTCGCGCAGGAGCCGTCCGAGACCACCGGCGGGCACTTCGCCACCCTGCCGGTCGAGCTGGACTGCCGGCCCTGGCGCACCCGGTACCCCCACCCGGTCAACGTTCCGCAGGTCCGGCTGGAGGCCCACCTCGAACGGCTCCTCGGCGAGCAGGGCGTCCCCGTGCTCCGCGGCCACGAGGTGACGGCGGTCGCGCAGGACGCGGAGGGGATCACAATCACCTGGCACGCGGACGGCGCCCCCGGCGGCGGTGACGCGCCCGGCGACGGTGAGATCCGCGGCCGCTACCTCGTCGCGTGCGACGGCGGGCACAGCACGGTCCGCCGGCTGCTGGGTGTCCCCTTCCCCGGCCGGGAGCGCCGGATGTCCGCCGTCGCGGCCGACCTCACCCTCGCCTCCCGGTCCGAGACCGTCCCCACCGAGCGCAAGCACTTCAGCCAGTACACCCGCGTGGCCGGCGGCTTCCACGCGATCCTGCACCCCATCGGCCCGGACCTCTACCGGATGCTGTTCGGCAGGCTCTCCGGACAGGGCCCGGACCGCGAGACGCCGGTCTCGGCCGACGAGGTCCGCGAGGCGCTGCACGCCGTGTACGGCCCCGACACCGAACTGGGCGAACTGCGCGCCGCCTCCCGGTTCGGCGACGCCGTGCGCCAGGTCGAGCGCTACCGCGAGGGCCGGGTGTTCTTCGCCGGGGACGCGGCGCACATCCACATGCCGATCGGCGGCCAGGGTGTGAACCTGGGACTCCAGGACGCGGTCAACCTGGGCTGGAAGCTCGCCGGCACGATCCGCGGCTGGGCGCCCGACGGTCTGCTCGACAGCTACCACGAGGAGCGGCACCCCGTCGCCGCGCGCGTGCTGCGCCACACCCGGGCCCAGGCCGTGATCATGAATCCCGGCCGGGACGAGGAGCTCGGCACGGTCCGCGAGCTCGTGACCGAGCTGCTGGGTCTGCCCGACACCAACCGGTACGTCTCGGGCATGATGTCCGGCCTGGACCTCCGGTACCCCGGCGTCGGCCCCCGGCTGATCGACCTGGACCTGACCACCGAGGACGGCCCGACCCGGGCGAGCCGGCTGATGCGCTCAGGCCGGGGCCTGCTGCTCTCCCTCGACGGCAGGCGACGGTCGGTCGGCGACCGGTCCGACCGGGTCGAGCACGTCCTGGCGAAGACCGACGAGGACGTGGACGGCGCCGGTGCCCTCCTGGTCCGCCCCGACGGCTACCTCGCCTGGACCGACACCGACGGCACCCCGCTCGACACGGCCCTCGCCCGCTGGTTCGGCTGAGGCCCCGGGCGGTTCGTCGGTACGCCGCGGTCCACGGCGCACCGACGGACCGCCCGTCGCGCTGTCGCCACCTGCCGCACGGGGCATCCGCCGGTTCTGCGGAGGCCTCACGTCGGGAGGAGCGCGGCCGCTCTATCTGGAGCATTCGATCCAGATAGGCTACGGTGAAAGCATGGCAAGGACCCGGGAGTTCGACACCGAGGCGGCGGTGAGCCGCGCCATGGAGCTGTTCTGGACGCGCGGCTACGAGGCGACCTCGGTGCGCGACCTGACCCAGCACCTGGGGATCGGGCAGGGGTCCCTGTACGCGGCGTTCGGCGACAAGGCCGGCCTGTACCGGGCCGCGCTGGACCACTACCGCGCCACCCTCGCGGCGGATGCGCTGCGCAGCCTGGAGGAGGGGACGGATGTCCGCTCGGCGATCCGCACGATGCTGATGGAGCGGGTCCGCATCGCCGCCGAGCACGGCGGTCGGGGCTGCCTTGCGGTCAATGCCGCCTGCGAGCGCCTACCGGGGGACTCGTCGATCCGGCGCACCGTACGGGACATGCAGGATGTCAGCCGGGACGCGCTCGCGGAGGTGCTGCGGGTCGCGGCGGAACGGGGTGAGATCGCGGCGCGGCACGACCCGCACAGCCTCGCCGCCTTCTTCGTCACCTTCCTCAACGGGCTGCTGGTCTCCTCGAAGATCACACCGGACCCCGAAGCCCTCGAACCCGTCGTGGAGGTCGCGCTCGCCGCCCTCGACTGACTTTTTCATGCCCGCAATCTGTATCGCACGATCCAGATAAGGGGCCGGACCCGCATCCGGCGCTCCACCTCTGCTCCACCTCTGCTCCATCCCTGCTCCATCGAAACGCGCCATCGAAACGCGCCATCGACACTTCGGAGGACCCGTGCCCATCGCACCCACCCCGAGTACGCCCGCTCTCGGCGGCAGCCGCTGGAACACCTTCCCCGCGGCCGGCACCGCCCTGACCGCCCGTGACTTCTTCACGGCCACGGAGCCGCTGCTGCAGGGCGTCATCGATGACAACGCCCTCACCGCCGCCGACGGCGAGGTGCTGGAGACCCAGATCCGCGCGACCCTCGCCCTCGGGACCCGGGAGACCTCCCTGCCGCTGGCCGTCGGCCCGGGCAGCGCCCCGGCCGCTCGCGAACTGGGCGCGCAGGCCGAGGAGATCGGCCACGAGCTCGCCTCCTGGGCCGCCGCGGCCCTGGAGCGACTGCTCGCCGACCGGATCGCGCTGCCCGCCGGCCCGCTGGTCGTCCGCAGCCACTGCTACGGCCACCTGCTCACCCCTCCCGCGACCGACCTGCTCCTCGGCCGCCGGGGCGGACCCGTCACGATGCAGCTCTACAACGAGTGGCTGCACCAGGTCGTCCTGCTGCGCGACGCCCTGCTGCCCTTCACCAACTGGCAGGACGTCCCGCTGCTGATCACTCCGACCGGGCTGCGGCACATCGAACCGGCCCGGGACGCGTTCCTCACCGAACTCCTGGTCCGCCGGATCCGGCACACCAGCATCGTGGCCTTCGCCCGCCACGCCGTCACCGGCACCTCCGACACGTCCGGCACCTCCAACCCCTCCGGCCCGGCCGGCTACGGCTTCGAGTCGAGCGGCGGCACCGCCCTGCCGGCCGTCCTCGACCAGCCGCCCCTGACCGCCCCCCGGTACCTGCTGACCTGGCGCCCCGACCCGGCCGCCGACGAAACCGTCACGCACGTCGCCGAGTTGCGGGACTACTACGCCGCGCCGCGCACCCTCGTCGAACACCTGCCGCCCGCCACCACCACACCGGGGCCGCTCACCGGCCGTATCACCGGCCGCATCGTCGCCGGGCCGGTCGCCGACGGGGCCCGCACCGCCGCCATCGAGCTCACCCACGACGGCGCCACCGCCCACGTCGACCTCGGCCAGGCCCTGCGCGGCCACCGCTTCGCCCACCGGCCGGACAGCGCCACGGGCGCCGACGCGCTGCCCGCCGACGCACCGGCCACCATCCCGCCCGCCGCCGCGGACGTGTGGACGGCCCTACGCGCACCGGGGCTGGTGTGGACGGAGGCGGGCGACGCCGTCCTGGACGCCACCGGCCAGGGCGACCTCGTCGTCCTGGCCCTGCTCGGCCGGCTCTACCCCGAGAACGTCACCCTGCACCCCGCCGACCGTCCCGTCACCCACCCCACCGACCGCACCACCGACCACTCCGCCGACCGGGCGACCGCCTCCGGCAACGGCCCGAGCCGGCTGGTGGCCCGGATCGACCCGCCGCGGACCAGCTGACACCCGCTCCACCTGGAAGGGGCCGCCCCTCGGTAGCCGACACCCGGCCACCGAGGGGCGGGTACGGGTCAGCCGGCCCGGTAGCGGGTGGCGAGTTCGGGGCTCTGCGCGCCGAACGCCGCCAGCTCGGCCCGGAAGACGGCGTCGAGGAGGCTCGCGTCCTCGACACCGGGCGCGCAGACGACTTCGCCGAGTTGCAGGCCGCGCAGGGCCGCGGTGACGACGTCCTCGGCACTCATCCTGGGTACGGCGCTCAGATCGAGGCCCTGGCGCTCGTGGAACTCGGTGGCCACCACCCCCGGACAGACGACCTCGACCTGGACACCGGTGCCTTCGAGCTCGGCCGACAGCGTCTGGCTCATCGCGACCACGTGGGCCAGGGCGCCGGCGTAGACGGCGCGGCGGGGCAGCTGGGAGTGCGGGGCGGGGCCGCTGAAGGCGATCATGCCGGCCACGTTGATGATCGCGCCCCGGCCGCGCTCCTGCATGCCCGCGACGGCGGCACGGGTGAGCAGGGTGGGGGCGAGGACCTTGACGCCGACCAGTTCGCGGGCCAGGTCCGCGGGCAGGTCGGCGAGCGGCATGTAGTGGGCGACGCCCGCGTTGTTGACCAGCAGCGTCAGCGGTTCGGCCGCGCAGATCCGCGCGACGGTGTCGATGCCCTCGCCGGTGGACAGGTCGGCGGCCACGGATCGCACCTCGACCCCGGTGTGGGCGGCGGCGAACTCCTCCAGCCGCTCCCGGCGCCGGCCGACCAGCACCAGGTCGTAGCCGTCGCCGGCCAGCCGCTCGGCGAATGCCCTGCCGATCCCGGAGGTGGCGCCGGTGACGAGTGCGAGGTTGCTCATGCGCGTCGTTCCCTGTCGGTAGTCGGCCGTGGCGGCCGGAAGGCGTGGGTGACGCGGACGAGGCCGAAGACGTTGGTGGCGTAGACGCTCTCCAGGTCGGCGGCGGTGATCTCCGCAGGCGGGTTCCACCTGCCCGAGATGCCGGCGTTGTTGACCAGGACGTCGAGCCGGCCGGCTTCCTCGCGGATCAGCCGCGCGGCGGCCTGGACGGACTCCTCGTTGGTGACGTCGAGCTGGACCGCGCGGGCACCGATCCGCTCGGCCGTCTCCCGGCCGCGCCCGAGGTCGCGCGCCCCGAGGTAGACGGTGTGCCCGGCCCCGGCCAGTCGGCGGGCGGCCTCCAGGCCGATCCCGCGGGTGGCTCCGGTGATGAGTGTGGTCGTCATGGCGTGCTGTGAAGGCGTCGGGCCCCGCGTGATCCGGGGCTCCTCGCGCCTTCACCTCCTTTCCGGGTGGGTGGGAAGCGCACGGTCGCGCCGTGCGCGTTCCTACGGTGTGCTCAGGGCTGTGAGCCGTTGTCTGCTCTCCTCGTCGGCGGCGGGCATGACCGCGAGGAACTGGTCGCGTTCCTGGGCGACGGTGAGGACCTGCCAGTCCAGCCGGACCTCGCCGACGACCGGGTGCAGGATCCGCTTGCTGCCGAAGCTCCTGCCGGAGACCCGGTACGTGGTCCACCAGTGCTGGAAGTCGGAGTCCCCGGCGCTCAGCTCGGCGACCAGTTCGGCGAGCCTGGGGTCGCCGGGGTAGCGGCCGGCGTCCATCCGCAGGTAGGCGACGCACTCGCCCGCCGACAGGTCCCAGTCCGACACGCGCTCGCGCGTCCGCGGGTCGAGGAACGTCAGCCACAGGTAGTTGCGGTGCTCCTCGGGGACCGCGGCGAAGTCGAGCAGCAGCTCGGCCGCGAGGTCGTTCCAGGCCAGGATGTCCATGAACCGGCCCAGGACCACGGCGGGCGTGGTCCGCAGATCGGCCAGTACGGCCAGCACCGCGGCGGGCACGACCTGGTGCCGTGAACGCCGCTGTCGGCGGGCCGGGGCCAGGTCGGCCAGCCGGCGCAGGTAGTCACGCTGGTCGTCGTCCAGCAGCAGGACGCGGGCCAGCGCGTCCAGGACACTGCCGGACGGTGCGGGCAGCCGCCCCTGTTCGAGGCGGGTGTAGTAGTCCACGCTGATCCCGGCCCGCCCGGCCACCTCCTCCCGGCGCAGCCCGGCCACCTTGCGGGACCGTTCGTACACGGGGAGTCCGACCTGTCGGGGGGAGACCTCCGCGCGTCGGGCACGCAGGAACGTGGCGAACTCCCGGCGCTTGTCGTTGTTCGTGCTCACACCGGCCACTGTGCCAGGGCGCAGCGCGGCACTTTGGTGCGCCCGCGTTCTGATCGCAGCCCCGCCCCTCCACCCCTGCCGCCGGAGCGGCCGGGCCGAGGTCGGGCCGGGCCGGGCGCCGGGTCCCGGGAACCGGGTGTGCCACGGGCGGCGGTCTGCGGTGTGGCCAGCCGGGTGAACCTTCGCCAATTTGTCCGTATCGCCTCGTTTATCACATTTTTTTAAGAAAAACTGACTGCAGAACAGCCCGGCTTGTCCTGCCCTGCTGCGCGGCGGCCCCGTGCGTCCAGTACTCGCCGACGCCGGCCGTTCGTCCGACAGGCCCTGGGAGCACCGATTCACCAGACACCGGCAACAGACGCGGCCACTGATCCGCCCGACGATGCGTCCGACGATGCGCACGACCCGGTGTGCCGAACGGTGCTGCCCGACCGAGGCCGCCGCCGATCGCGGCTGACGCTCCGCCGGCTCTCCCCCGGACCGGTCCGGACGGTGCGGGCGCCCCCGGCGCGGGCGGGCGCCACCGGACGGACCGTAGGTCCGACTCCACCGCATCTCCCAGACCCGTGTACCGGCACGGCCGGCCCCTTCTGTTGCTCCCTCAACGCGCCGCCACACCATCCGCAACCCCCGTTCCGCTTCTCCGGGCCGACGCGGCCCCGGCGCAGGATCGAAAGGAATCGTCATGAGGCGCTGTGCGACCGCACGCACGGCCCGGGACCGCCGCCGTGCAGCCCCGTCCGGCGTACGACGGCAGGGCGGGGCGCTGCGCGCCCGGTCCCCGTACGGACCCGAGGCACGCGCGGCAGTGGCCGGACTGCTCGGCATCGTCGCGAGCATCGGGCGACTGGCCCGCAGGACCGCCGTCGCGCTCCTGCCACCACGCGAAGGCTCCGCCGCCGAGGCTCTGCGGGCCTTCCGCGCCGCGCTCGCCGTGCTGGTGGCGGTCGCCGCGACCGTCACCTCGCTCGCACTGCCGGCACACGCCGCCCCGGCCACCCCGCGTGCCCCCTCCACCGGGAAGCCGGCGGGCCGGCAGCAGCCGGTGACGTTGGAGAAGACCGGGACCGACCTGGCGACCGGCAGCAGCACCACCACCCAGGGCGACACCGTCCAGTGGGTGGTCTCGGCCACCAACCCGGACGGCGCCCCCGCCAACACCGTGATCACCGACGTGATCCAGGGCGGCCCGGGCAGCACCCCGCAGACCCAGTCCTACGTGCCGAACTCGCTGAAGGTGCCTCCGGGCTTCAGCAGGCAGTGGTCCACCGACGCCGGCACCTCGTTCACGTCGACGGACCAGGGGGCGGCCACCAACGCGATCCGGGCGACCAACCCGGTGTTCGCGTCCCCGGCGACCGGTCAGGTGGTGCAGATCCCACCGCCGTTCACCCCCATCAACACCGCCACCGGCGGCGACGGCTTCACGCCGATCCTCTATACCGCCACCATCAACGGCATGCCCACGCCCGAGGTGTGGAACATCTACCACCACGGCGCGTCCAGCCAGGCTGCCGTGGTCTGCACGGACCTGCTGACGAACGGTCCCTGTCCCCTGCCGGACGGCACACCGGCGTCCTGGCCCCAGCCGCTCAACTCCGCGGCCGTCGGCGGGACGAGTGGGGACCTCGGCAGCACCCGCACACCCACCTACGTGCAGTCCAGGTCCAAGCTGTACTACGCGGCCGTCAGCCGGGTGACCTTCGCCGAGATCGGCGTCGGCTGCATCGACCTCCAGGCGCAGAAGAGCTGCGGCTTCGCGCCTCTGCAAACCGGCTCCGGCAGTGTCGTCGGCGGCGTGGTGGAAGCGCCGAACGGTCTGATCCACGCCGTGTCCGGCACCGGTGAGATCCTCTGCTACGACCCCACCGCCAACGCGTCCTGCGGGACCTTCTCCATCGGCCTGCCCCCCAACGAGGGCCAGGGCGGCTTCACCGGGGACTACTCGGGCACGATGACGGTCATCAACGGCAAGATCTACGTCAGCGACAACGAACCGGTGCCCAATCCCACGGTGATGTCCTGCTTCGACCCGACGACGAACGCGGCCTGCACCGGCTGGACCACGCCCAAGGTCCTGGTCACTCCGACGGCCGGCGGCGCCGCTCGCGCGGACAACGTCTTCGCCACGTACGACTCCGCAGGCACCGCCATCGGCGTCTGCTCGGTGGTCGGCGGCGTGCTCGCGGAGACCAACCCGCCGGTGGGCACCGTGGTCTGCTTCGACTTCGTCGGAAACCCGATCGCCGCGGCACCGGGCCTACAGACGCTGGTCAGCACCAACGTGGCCTCGGGCGAGAGCAACTTCCAGATCCCGCTGACCATCACCGCCCCCAACGGGCACCTGGACACCGAGTTCCCGTACTGGATCTACCTGGGCAACACGCCGACCCTGAACAGCACCGAGTACTGCTACGACTGGACCACTCAGTCGCCGTGCGGCTCGTTCGGCAACGCGGGCGTCGTCAACGGCCCGCCCAACGTCGACGGCGGCTACACCAGCCCCTACGGGTTCGCCTACGACGGCCAGTGCAAGTACAGCCTCGGCGACGTCGGGTTCCTGTTCTCGATGGACCCGACCACCGGCGCCTCCCCGTGCCTCAAGACCAAGGCGCAGGGCAGCCTCGACCCGAGCGCGTACTACTGCGACGGCAAGACGGGGCACGTGACGTCGTACGGCACGGTGAGCCTCGTCGACATCGATCCCACGACGGTCAACTTCGCGCAGTCGTCGGTGACCGTGAAGGACTCGAACGGCGCGGCCCTGGGCACGTTCCCCTTCGACACCACCACCATGAAAGCCGACATCTCGTCCGTCCCGATCAGCGCCTCACCGATCCAGGTCGTCGCCAACCTCACCCTGATCAGCGGGGCGTCGTTCACTCCGGACAACCAGCCGAAGATGCAGGTGACGTTCGTCGGCGACCCGCCGCAGGTCTGCTACCAGACCAAGGTCAGCGAGGACTGCACCGTCACCTCGGTGAGCGACCAGGCCACAGCGACCACCAACGGCATGGCCCCGGTCACGTCCAACACCGTCACCCTCCAGGTGACTCCCGGGCCGTCCTGCAAGCCTGAGCTGACCGTGCTCAAGGAGGTCTGCACCTCGGCGAACCCGGGTGACTGCGGGCCCGGCGGCAGCGGCCCCTGGGCGAGTCTCACCACGGTCGCACCGGGCGGTACGGCCTACTGGCGCATCACCGTCACCAACCCCGGGACGGTCCCCGTCACGGGCATCACCCTGACGGATGCCGTCACCCCCGCGTGCGCCACAGCGGCAGGAACGTTCAACCTGGCGGCGGGGGCCAACAGACAGGTCTTCTGCAACCTCCCCAACGTCACCGCCCCGACGACGAACGTCGTCACGGCGACCTTCCCGGGGCCCGGCGGCACCCCCATCACCACCCCGCCCTCCGAAGCAACGGCCAACGTTCCGTCGCTGACGATCGTCAAGGAGGTCTGCACCTCGGCAACCGCCGCCGACTGCGGATCCGGCGGCAACGGCCCCTGGGCCGGCGTCACCACCCTCCCGCCCGGCGGCACCGCCTACTGGCGCATCACCATCACCAACACCGGTGCGGTCCCGGTCAACGACATCACCCTGACGGATGCCGTGACCCCCGCGTGCGCCACAGCGGCAGGAACGTTCAACCTGGCGGCGGGAGCAAACAGGCAGGTCTTCTGCAACCTCGCCAACGTCACCAAGCCCACCACCAACGTCGTCACCGCGACCTTCCCGGGGCCCGGCGGCACCCCCATCACCACAGCGCCGTCGGAAGCGACCGCCAACGTGCCGTCGCTGGCCATCGTCAAGGAGGTCTGCACCTCGGCAACCGCCGCTGACTGCATCGAGGGTGGTAACGGCCCCTGGGCCGGCGTCACCACCATTCCGCCCGGCGCCACCGCGTACTGGCGGATCACCGTCACCAACACCGACGGCGTCGACATCTCCGGCATCACCCTGACGGATACCGTCACCCCGGCATGCGCCACAGCCGCCGGCACCTTCAACCTCGCAGCAGGAGCGAACAAGCAGATCTTCTGCTCCAGCTCGCACCTGACGGAGTCGACGACGAACACCGTCACGGCCACGTTCCCCGGTCCCGGTGGGACGCCCATCACCACCCCGCCCTCCGAGGCCACGGCGAACGTTCCCTCGCTGGCCATCAACAAGGAGGTCTGCCAGTCCGACGTCCCCGGCAACTGCGCCGAGGGCGGGTCCGGTCCGTGGGGCAAGGAGACGACTCTCCACAAGAACGACGGCAAGGAGGACTGTGACCGCGACAAGTGCAAGGCGTACTGGCGGATCACCGTCACCAACACCGGCGCGGTCGACATCAGCGGCATCACACTGAACGACCAGCAGGAGGCCTCCTGCGTCGTCGCTGCGGGGATGTTCAGTCTGGCCTCCGGGCAGGAGAAGAGGTTCTTCTGCTCCAGCGTCATCACGGAGGACACGACCAACACCGTGACGGCCTCCTTCCTGCCGCCGAACGCCGCGCCCGGGACCCCGCCGATCACCACTCCCCCGTCCTCCGCGATCGCACGCTGCACCCCGCCCTGCGACAGGGACAAGTGCAACGAGCACAAGCCCGAGCCGGGTGACGGCCACGGCCACGGCGGTCACGGCGACGGGATGGAGGTCGGCCACGGACCGGAGCCGGCCGGCTACCCGCAGCCGGGTGGCGGCAACGTCTCCGGCCCGAACGGCGGGGTCCTGCCGCACACCGGCGCCGCTGTGGTGCCCTTCACCCTCACGAGCGCGCTCCTGGCGGGCCTCGGCGCCCTGCTGGTCGTGGTCGTCAGGGTTCGGCGGAACCGGAAGGGAGTGAGGAGCGAGTGATCGCAGCCTGACCGGGGTCTGATCGGCCCCGACCGGTGGCCCGGGAACACCCGTTTCCGGGCCACCGCCCTGTCGTGGCGTTGCTGCGTTCGCATAATTGCTGATTGACGATCGGTACGGTGAGCAGCTCATCGCTCTGCTCATGTCTATAAACGGGGGGGGGGGAACAAGGCAATCACTCGACATCCGGCCGTCGAGTGTCGAACCGATTGGAACGAATCCCATGGCCTTCTGGGACGACGAGGATGCCCCGAATCCGACAGATGACTCCCCCGCGCCGTCCGATCGGCGGCAATCCGTCCGGACCGGGTCGGCGCACCGGACCCGCAAGCGCGTCCTGCTGGCCGTCACCGTGGCGGCCGTGGTCGTCGGCGGCGGATTCCTGTTCCGTCCGGGGTTCGGACCCGACCACGCCGAACCCCCGTCCGGGTCCAGCGGGGACTCGATCCCGGTCGGCTACCAGCAGGCACCCGCCACGCTGGTGGTCTACGAGGACTACGACTGCGCCGCCTGCCGGAAGTTCGCCGAGCGGTTCGACCCGACACTCCGCCAGCTGGTCGCCGAGAATCGCCTGGTCATCCAATACCACCCGGTGACGACCGACGGCCGCAAGACCTCGGCCCAGGCCGCCAACGCGGCGGCGTGCGCCCAGGACGCGGGAAAGTTCACCGCCTTCCGCGAGGTGCTCGTCGCGGAAGGCAAGCAGGATCCGGACGCGAAGCAGGACCTGCGCTCGCTCGCCGACCGGGTGAGCGAGCTGCGGTCCGCGGCGTTCGACCGGTGCGTCGACGACGGCACGCACGCGGGCTGGGTGAGCCGCGAGAGCGGCACGTTCGCGAAACAGTTCCACACGGACGCACCGGTGGCCGTGCTCAACGGCGACCGGGTCGAAATCGACGGTGACGGAGCTGCCACCAAGCTGTGGAAGACGGTCGAGGACCTCGCGCTGAAGGACCCTGGCTTCCACCCGCCGGTGAGCACCCCGTCGCACCCGCGCGCCTCGACGGGCCCGGCCGCCACCGCCTCGGGCTCGGCGCACGCGGCCTCCTCCGCCTCGGCGGCCTCCTCGCCCAGCAGGGCGAGGACGGCCGAAGCGTCCGGGCGTACGGCGGCGGCTTCCGGCGCCAGGGAGTCATCACACGCTTCCGACGACTGACGACCAGTCGCCCCGGCCGTTGTCACGCGACGGAACACCCCCGCCCGGTTCAGCGCCGCGCGTCACTCCCGGTCAGGACCGACCCGGCGGCTGAGGGCCACTGCGAGACGGCGGCCCGGAGTAATTCTTCCGGTGGACGCGGAAGGGCGGAGAGGCATTCCGTCCCCTCCGTGGGCAGAACTCGCACCGAATAATTCGGGTTCAACGTTCAGAAACCAACCAGCGAACGAGGGGAACATGAGCCGGGCAAATCGAAATGGGAAGCTGATTGCACATGAGCGCAGGCGCGCGGAACGCGCGGCGCGGGAAATTCTCGCGAAACGTCGACGCCGTTTCATGGCATTCGGCCTCGTGCCCGCCGTCGTGACCTCTGCGGTGATCACAGGGGTCGTCGTGCAGACGTACCGGTCCCAGGACGACCGGCCCGCCCTGGCGCCCCTCGGAACCGTGGCCGGAGGCAAGGCCATCGAGGTGGGGGCGGAGAAGGCTCCGGCCACCCTGGAGGTATACGAGGACTTCCGCTGCCCCGCCTGCCAGGCGGCCGAGGCGCGCCTCGGCGAGGTACTGCAGAAGTACGTGCAGTCCGGTCGGCTGCGCCTGGAGTACCACCCCCTCGCGGCCATTGACGCCGGCCTTGGCGGGAAGGGTTCGCTGCGAGCGGCCAACGCCGTCGCGTGCGCGCAGGACCTGGCCAAATTCGCCCATTACCATGCCGTCCTCTTCTCCAACCAACCCGAGGAGAAGAACGACAGGTTCGCCGACCGTGCGGAACTCCTTCGGCTCGCCGAAAATGTCCCCGGACTGCGGACACCGGCTTTTGAGCAATGCGTCAACAAGGGAACGCACGAGGCTTGGGTGCGCACTGTCACGGAGGAGTTCCGCGACCACGAATTCCGGGGGACGCCGGCCATGCTGCTCAACGGCAAGCAGCTCGACGGGCATGCCGGTGGGGCCATGGCCTCGAAGGAGGCGTTCGAGGGCGCGGTGCTCGAAGCCGTCGCCGAGGCCGGCGGGCCCTCACCGTCGCCCTCGGCGTCACTCCCCTCTTCGCCTGCGCAGCCGCCCGAGCATGCGGCCCGTCCGCGTTCGACGCCGAGTTCGGCCCCATCGCCCTGATCCGTACCGGCAGGCCCGCGCCAGGGGGGAGGGGGGAGTCGGCGTGTGGCTATGGGTCTGCGTTCTCGGTGTGCGGGGGGTCGGCGGGGCGTTCGGTGGCGGCGGGGGTGAAGAGGCCGGTCGTCTCGGTGATCGCGAGCAGGCGCTCGACCTGGGTGCTGGCCGCGGTGATCGCGAGGGTGCGGTCGGTGCGGTGCGCGGTGCTGCGCAGGCCCAGCAGGAGGTTGAGGCCGGAGCTGTCGCAGAAGGGGACGGCGGACAGGTCGACGTCGAGCCCGGTGCCGCTGGCCCGCAGCGCGCGTCCGAGGGTCTCGTCCAGGCCGCCGACGACGTCGAGGTCGATCTCGCCGCGGACCGTCGCACGGACCCGGTCCCCTTCGACGGCGAGCCGGACCAGCAGGCCCTTGGCGACGTGCAGGTCCGCGGGCAGGCTCCCGTCGGCCGGGGGCGGCGGGGGCGGCGCGGGGGATGGAGGAGTCGGGGTCGGGGCAGCGGGACGCGCCACGGGCGGCTTACCGCGCATGGTCTCTTCTCCTGCCTGTGAGCCATGGGACGACATCTCCAGCGTCTGCCGAATCCCTTCTCACGTCAACCAATACGTGAACGGAAATTCGTCAATGGCAATGCGTGCAATCGGGTTCGGCCATGCGTGCCATCGGGGTGTCATCGGCCTGTCATCGGCGTGCCATCGGCGGCGTGGTCAGCGCAGCAGGACGGCCAGTAGCTCCGCCAGCGTCGGGCCGCTGTCGGCGGGGTGGCGCAGCTGCTTGCCGTCGATGACGCGGTAGACGTTCGAGCGCCCGACCCGGTGGTGGCTGAGATAGCCCGCCGCTTCGAGGTCGGCGATGATCCGCTGGACCGCTCGCTCGGTCAGCAGGCAGCTGGTCGCGATGTCGCGCACCCTGATGCCCGGGTCCCGGGCGATCTGCACCAGGACGCGCGCGTGATTGGTCAGGAACGTCCACTGGCGCCCGATGGCCGGCTGTTCTTCCACGCCCTCAGGATAGGGCGGTCGCGTTGGCTGAGACATGAGAGGAATTCGCGTGCTCCTTCCCGCTTTTCGTGGTCGCGGCGCGGTCTCGCGCACGGCCTGCATCCGCTCGCCGATCTCCCCCCTTGTGGTCCTCCCGGTGGTCCTCCCGCAACAGGACGATGGCATCGTTCGACATTGCCCGTCTCCTCACTCAGAGGCTTCCCCTCCCGACTCCGGCGTGTCCCCCGCTGCCCCTGTGCCAAACACCGCACTCAAACACCGCGCTCAAACACCGCGCTCAAACATCGCGCGCCTCTGCCGAACACCGCTGACCTCCTGCTTCGGCGCCGACGGCCGCTCGCGCGCGGTTTGCCGGGCCGCCCATCGGGCAGCCGCCCCGCCGACACGAGCCGGGGCCGACGGCCCGGCCGCCCCGCGCCGTTCCCAGGACGGAGACCGCGACATGCCCATCAACCCCGAAACCCCCCAGCCCGAGCCGCCCGCCGACCCCGGACCCGACGCCAAGGACACCACCGACGCCAAGGACGCCGCACTCGACGCCTTCCGCGCCCCGGACCCGGACGGCCCGCTCACCACCGACCAGGGTGTGCGCGTCGACGACACCGACAACTCGCTCGTCATCGGCGACCGCGGCCCCACCCTGCTGGAGGACTTCCACCTCCGCGAGAAGCTCACCCACTTCGACCACGAGCGCATCCCCGAACGCGTGGTGCACGCCCGCGGCGCCGGCGCCTACGGCTTCTTCGAACCGTACGAGTCGCTCGCCGGGTTCACCTGCGCCGACTTCCTCCAGGAGGCCGGGCGCCGCACCCCGGTGTTCGTACGTTTCTCGACCGTGCAGGGCCCGCGCGGCTCCGCCGACACCGTACGGGACGTCCGCGGCTTCGCCACCAAGTTCTACACCCGGCACGGGAATTACGACCTGGTGGGCAACAACATGCCGGTGTTCTTCATCCAGGACGCCGTCAAGTTCCCGGACTTCGTCCACGCGGTGAAGCCCGAACCGCAGAACGAGATCCCCACCGGCGCCTCCGCGCACGACACCTTCTGGGACTTCTGCTCGCTCCAGCCCGAGTCCACCCACATGCTGATGTGGGTGATGTCCGACCGGGCGATCCCGCGCAGCTACCGGATGATGCAGGGCTTCGGTGTGCACACCTTCCGCCTGGTGAACCGGGACGGGCGCGGCACGTTCGTCAAGTTCCACTGGCGGCCGCGGCTCGGCGTCTGCTCCCAGGTGTGGGACGAGGCCCAGGTCACCGCCGGGCGGGATCCGGACTTCCACCGCCGGGACCTGTGGGAGGCGATCGCGGCGGGGGACTTCCCCGAATGGGAGCTCGGTGTCCAACTGGTCACGGCGAAGGACGAGTTCGCCTTCCCCTTCGACCTGCTGGACCCGACGAAGCTGATCCCGGAGGAACTGGTGCCGGTGCGTCCGGTGGGGCGGATGGTCCTCGACCGCAACCCGCAGAACTTCTTCGCCGAGACCGAGCAGGTGGCCTTCCACACCGCCAACGTGGTGCCCGGGATCGACTTCACCAACGACCCGCTGCTCCAGGGCCGCAACTTCTCCTACCTGGACACCCAGCTGATCCGCCTGGGCGGCCCCAACTTCGGCCAGCTGCCCGTCAACCGCCCGCTGGCCGACGTGCGGACCAACCACCGCGACGGCTACGGCCAGCAGGTCGTCCACCCGGGGACGAGTTACGCACCGAACTCGGTGGGCGGCGGCTGCCCGTTCACCATGGGCGGCGGCCACCTGCCGGAAGGGGTGTTCCAGCACTACCAGCAACGGGTCAACGGCAGGGCGATCCGGCGGCGCAGCCCCAGCTTCGCCGACCACTACAGCCAGGCCGCGCTGTTCTGGCGCAGCATGGCGGGCTGGGAGCAGCGGCACATCACCGCCGCGTTCGCGTTCGAGCTCGGCAAGGTGGGCGACCAGGAGGTGCGGCGCCGGATGGTCGGCAACCTGGTGCGCGTGGACCCCGACCTGGCGGCGGAGGTCGCCCGGCGCATCGGCGTGCCCGAGCCACAACCGTCACCCGGAGAGCGGGCGGCAGCGAAGGGCGGCGAGGCGGCGGGCCCCCGGGTCTCCCCGGCGCTCAGCCTGGAGAACCTGCGCGGCAGCGGCATCCGCACCCGCAAGGTCGCCGTGCTGGCCGCGCCCGGGGTCGACGGCGGCCAGGTGCGGGCCGCGCACGAGCGGCTGGGCGCGCAGGGCGCCGTCGTGGAGACGCTGGCCGCGCACGGCGGTCACGTGGCCGCCCGTGGTGGTGACCCTCTGCCGGTGGACCGCCCGCTGCCCACCACCGCCTCGGTGCTGTACGACGCGGTGGTGGTTCCGGACGGCGCCGGGCCCGCGCTGGCCGCCGATCCGGACGCCGTCCGCTTCCTCGCGGAGGCGCTGCGCCACGGCAAGCCGGCGGCGCTGCTCGGCTCCGGCGTCGACCTGGCCCGGGCGGGCGGTTACGACGCGCCCGGGAGCCTGGCCGGCGTCGCGCTCCACGACCCGCAGGAGCCGGCGGATCCGGCCCTGTGGGACGGCTTCGCCCGGCTGGTCGAGCGGCACCGCTTCCCGGAGCGCTGACCCCACAGCGGCGCCACGTCCGTGCCCGTGCCCGCCGGCGGGGCACGGGCACACGGCGGCCCCGACCGTTCGAGCCGGGGCCGCCGCCAGGGGAGGTGCGGTCAGGGGGGCGTGGTCAGGGGACCTGGACGGTGACGGGGCTCAGCCGGGGGTGATCCGGCCGCGCCAGCCACCCTCCTCCCGGCCCTGGTCCTCGATGA
Source organism: Kitasatospora sp. NPDC058492 (assembly GCF_042720685.1). Classification (NCBI taxonomy): domain Bacteria; kingdom Bacillati; phylum Actinomycetota; class Actinomycetes; order Kitasatosporales; family Streptomycetaceae; genus Kitasatospora; species Kitasatospora sp. NPDC058492. The sequence goes on along the minus strand of NZ_JBHXMU010000008.1, from coordinate 113,485 downwards.
AGTCCTTGAAGCGCCGGAGGTCCCCCTTGACCCTGCGGTCGACCATGCCCAGCATGTCGCCGGTCTTCTCGGCCATCCCCTCCGGCTGGAAGTTGATGGCCAGGTTGATCCGGGTGTGCCGGTCGTCCAGTTCCTGGAAGGTGACGACGCCCTTCTGCCGCACGTCGCCGTCCGTCGTGCGCCAGGCGATCCGCTCGTCGGGCAGCTGGTCGATGATCTCGGTGTCGAACTCGCGGGTGACGCCGCCGATGCTGGTCCGCCAGTGGTTGTGGCGCTCGTCCAGCTGGGTCACCGCATCGACGCCCTCCATGAAGCGCGGGAACTCCTCGAACTGGGTCCACTGGTTGTACGCGGCGTGCAGCGGCACGTCGACGTCGACCGTCTCCTTCACCATGCTCATCTGGGGCCTCCTCACGTGTGCGGTGGCCGAGCCTTTCCCGGCCGCCCGCGCGCCTGCCCGCTGCGCCGCGCCCTAACCCACCCGCGCGCCGTAGCGTCGGCCACCCGGCCTGGCGCCGGCGCTACGGCGTGCGGCGGGCCTGGACCACGGCGCGCCCGGCCAGCGCGCCGCCGTAGACGGTGTAGCCGACGCCGATCAGCCAGGACTGGACGATCAGTACCGTCCCGACCGTCCCGTAGGAGACCGCGTTGGACACCAGCAGCGGCGCGAAGACCAGCCGGGAGAAGAGCCGCAGGCCCGCCAGCGCCACCATGGTCGCGACGGCTCCGGGCAGCAGCTGCCTCGGCGGGACGCGTCCGGCGAGCAGCAGGTGCTGGAGCCACCAGAACAGCAAGAGGCCGCCGACGGTCGTGACGGCGATGCGGAAGGAGGGCTGGACGGCCGAGTGGCGCCAGGGCGCGCCGCTGGAGGCGGCCAGCACGATGTACCCGATCAGCCCGGCCAGGCCCAGGGTCTGGCGCCAGACCGCGTGCCACGGGCCGCGGTCGAGCTCCCACACGCGCTCGTAGACGCCCTGGACGGACGCCATCAACGAGACCCCGAAGACCGCCAGCGCGGCCAGGCCGAAGCCCGTGGTCGTGCTGAGCACCTGGCCCCGGGAGGCGAAGAGCCGGTGGACGGCGTCGGCGCCCGCCCCGCTCAGGCCGAGGCCGTCGGTGATCCACTCGGAGATCCCGCTGCCGCGCGAGGGGAAGGCGGCCGCGATGACGATCAGCAGCGGCACGAGGGTCACGAAGAAGAGCGCCGCGAAGGCCATCGAGCGCTGGAGCAGTTCGATGGTGCGGCCGTGTTCCCACACGCCGACGACGGCCGCCCGCAGGACCTGCCACCAGCTGCGGGCGATCTCCGTCAACCGGCTGCGGCGGCGCACGCCGCTCAACCCAGGACGCCGCGCGGCGACGGCGACGGCGACGGCGGGGACGGGGACGGGGACGGGGACGGGGACGGCGACGGTCGGTTCACGGCCACTGGATCCTCGCTGTGCTCGACGCCCACGGACGGACCTGCCCCGTCAGGATGCCACCGCGCGGGGCGCGTCCGGCGCTCCGGCGTCGCGACCGGCGCCCGGTGGCGCCGGGTGGCCGCGCGCGGACACCGCTCCTCCCGGACGCGGAACACCCGCCCGGCAGGCCGCCGACAGGCCGTCAGCTCGCGGGCAGCCGCAGGTCGCACCACACCGTCTTGCCCGTCCCCGACGGGTGCCAGCCCCAGCGCAGGGTGAGCCGGCTCAGCAGGAACAGGCCGAGGCCTCCCGATTCGTCCGGGGGGTGCGGGGGCCGGGGCAGCGGCGGGCGCGGGCTGGCGTCGCTGACCTCGATCCGCAGCCGGCCGGTGGCGCGGATCAGGAGCAGCGTCCCGGGCTCGCCGGCGTGGCGCAGGGCGTTGCCGACGAGTTCGGAGACCAGCAGGACGGCGTCGGCGACCAGCAGCGGGTCGCCGACGTCGGCCAGGAACTCGGCGGTGAAGGCCCGGGCGTCGGCGGCCGCCCCGGGGTGGGCCCGGAGCGGCAGCCGCTGCGCCCACGGCCTCGTGGGGAGCGGGCGTCCGGCGGAAGGCCGTGGTCCGGTCATGCGGTCGCCTCCTTCCCCGACCCGGTGAGGGGCCCGTGGTCGTCGTGGGATCGGCTCCGGGGGCGTCGCGCCTCAGTGGCCGAACAGGTGGCGGATCCGGCCGCCGCGCGGGGGCTCGACCGGTAGGCCGACGTCCTGGCCGCCCTACTGGGCGGGGCGTTCCTCGGGCGGCGCGGGCTGCTCGCCCCCGTCGGGCGGGAGGGGTCGCTCGGGCGGGTCCGGCCGCACCACCGGCTGGGACCGCTGGTGGGCCGCCCGGTGCGCGGCCGGCCGGACGGGGCGTCGGGTTCGCCGGGACCGCCGGACCGTCAGGACCATCAGGGCCAGGCCCAGGCAGAAGAGCAGGGCGAGGGCCAGCCCGGCGAGGAAGATGCCCAGGCTGTCGAGCGCCGGCAGGCGGATGCCCAGCACCGTCGCCTGGTAGTCGGGCCCGCCGGAGAGGTTGTCCGCGATCAGCAGTCCGGCGAAGGCACCGGCCGCCGCCATCAGCAGGAGTCCTAGCAGCAACATGGGGAGTCCTCTCCGTCGTCCGGTTCCGGTCGCCCCCGCAGGGCCGCGCCTACCCGGGCGGGCCCGTGCCTAACGCCGCGCTTCGCGGGCCTGCTCAGGGCGAGGGGACCGGGGTTCACGCGGCAGGGGGCTACCGGCTCTGGACGGCGATCAGGCAGGTGTCGTCGTCGGTGTCGGCGGGGCTGAGCTCCAGCAGCCGGTCGAGGTAGCGCTCCAGGTCGGGGCCGGGGGCTCCGGCGGCGCGGATCAGCTGGTCGACGGACTCCTCGACCGGGCGGTCCCGGCGTTCGACCAGGCCGTCGGTGTAGAGGACCAGGACGTCGCCCGGCGGCAGGTGGGCGGTGTGCTCCTCGTACCGGGCGTCGTCCAGGGCGCCGAGGAGCACGCCGTGCGGCAGCGGCAGCACCTGGGCGCCGTCCGCTCCGACCAGGATCGGGGGCAGGTGCCCGGCCCGCGCCCAGCGCAGTTCGCCGACGGCCGGGTCGATGAGCACGCAGACGGCCGTCGCGGTGATCTGGCCGGGTTCGCGCAGGGCGACGGTGTTGGCCCACTCCAGCATCCGGGCCGGGCCGGCCCCGGTGACGGCGAGGCCGCGCAGCGCGTGCCGCAGGGCGACCATGCCGGTGGCCGCGCCGACGCCGTGCCCGGCGACGTCCCCGACGGTGAGCAGCACCCGCTTGTCGGGCAGCAGCAGCACGTCGTACCAGTCGCCGCCGACCCGGTCGTGCTGGGCGGCGGGGCGGTAGCGGACGGCGGCGCGCAGGCCGGCCGGGCCGAGCGGGGGCGGAGCGGCGGGCAGGAGGGCCTGCTGGAGCCGCAGCGCCAGTCGCTCGCTGTCGGCGGTCTCCTGCTCGCTGTCGGCCAGGCGTGCCCGGGTGGCGCCGAGCGCGACCTCCGTACGGTGCTGGGCGGACACGTCGTGGAAGGCGCCGCGCACCCCGGTGAGCCGGCCGTGGTCGTCGAGGAGGGGCTCGGCGATCACCCGGGTGTACCGGTGGGTGCCGTCCTGGTGGGCCAGGCGGACGACGGCGGAGGCGGTCCGGTGCCGGCGCTGGACGGTGTCCAGCAGGCGCCGGATCGCGGGCTCGTCGTCGGGGTGGGCGTGCCGGGCGAGCTGGGCCAGCGGGACCGGGTCGGTGTCGGGCGGCAGCCCGTAGATCTCGTGCAGGCCGTCGCTCCAGCGGATCCGGCCGTCGGCCGGGCACTCCTCGAACCCGGCCACCCGGGCCAACCGCTGGGCCTGGCGCAGCAGGGCGCTCTGCTCGGCCTCACCGGCCCGCGCGGTCTCCGTCTGCCAGCCGACCAGCACGCGGCCGCCGACGGGGGCCGCCGCGAGCAGGACGGTGGCGGGAAGCGCGAGTCCGCCCTGCTGGAAGACCAGCCGGACCCGCTCGCCGGGCAACGGGACCCCGGTCTCGTGCACCCGGATCAGCCGTTCGAAGAGGCCGCCGGCGCACGCGGCCGGGTAGACCTCCAGGAGCGAGGTGCCCTCCAGCGTGTCCCGGGGGCGGCCCAGTGGATCGCGGAAGTGCGCGTTGGTCCGCAGGAGCGTGAAGTCGGCGACCTCTCCTCGGCGGACGACCGGCTCCAGCAGCAGGGCCGGGGTGGGCAGGCCCTCCAGGAGGGCGGTGTCGTCGCCGGGCGGGACGGGGACGGGGGTGGGGGCGGCGTCGGCGTCGGCGTCGGCCAGGAGGGTCGCGCAGAGGTCGGCGAGGGCGTGGAGCCGACGGCGTTGGGGCCCGCCGAGCACGGGGGCGGGGGCGGGGGCGGGGCCGGGTGCGGGGGCGGGGGCGGGGCCGGGTGCGGGTGCGGGTGCGGGCCACAGGACCTCCAGCGCGCCCCGGCGGCGGCCTGCGTCGATCAGCGGGAGGACGGCCCGGGCCGAGCCGGCCCCCACCGACGGGCCTGCGGCCTCCGGATCGCCGGGCCACAGCTCCGCGCCGCCGACCACGACGCGCTGGGCCGGGGTGGGGACGCCGGGTGGCACCCGGCTCCAGGCGTCGGCCTCGGCAGCGGACAGCCCGGCGTGCGCGGCGAGGGCGAGCACACCGCCCGGCAGCCGCAGCCACAGCGCGACGGCGTGCGCGCCGAGCGCATCTGCCGTCTGCTCCAGGACGGCTTCGGCGACGCCTTGCAGATCAGCGATGGCGGCCAGCGCGGGCGTCACGGGTTCGGCTGTGCCCGCGAGCAGCCCGGGTGCCTGGCCGGGTGGCTGGCCAGGTGGCTGGCCGGACATCCCGGCGATGTCGGCGGCCAGGGCCGCCACGGGCACGGCGGCCTCCCGGGCGAGCCTGGCGAGTCGGGCGGCGGCTTCGGCGGGGAGCAGGCCGAGGCGTTCGGCCAGGATCCCGGTGGCCAGGTCGACGACGGCGCGGGCGCGGGCGTCGGCTTGCACCCGGGCGGCGGTGCTCTGGAGCCGGCGCACGGTTTCGGCGAGGGCCCGGGCCGTGGTGTCCGAGGGCTCGTGCCCGGCGGTCATGGCGTGTCCAGCCAGTGCCGCATCCGGCCGAGCAGGTGTCGGGTGTCGACGGGTTCGGTGACGTGGTTGTCGGCGGCGGCGAGGCTCTTGTCCTGGTCCCCCGGCATGGCCTTGGCGGTGACGGCGATGACCGGCAGGCGGGCGAAGCGCTCGTCGGCGCGGATGGCGGCGATCGCGGTGCAGCCGTCGAGGCCGGGCATCATCACGTCCATCAGCATGAGGTCGGTCTCGGGGCGGGTGCGCCGCAGGTCGAGCCCGGCGCGGCCGTCGGGGGCGTGCAGCAGGCGCTTCCAGGTGCCGGAGACGCCCTCGACCCGGGCCTGGCCACCGAGCCGGCCCTCGCTGCCGACCTCGCGGGCGATCCTGGTCACCTCGCCGGCGAACGCGGACGGCTGGTCGACCATGGCGTTGAAGATCGTCGCGATCTCCCCGAGCACGCCGGGCCGCTCGGGCGCGGGCCGGGTGGCGAAGTCCCCGTCGCGCACGGCGGTCAGCCCGGCGCGCAGGTGCCGCAGGGCCTGCTCGGCCGGATCGGCGCCGGGTGCCGGCCGCTCGTCCATCCGTTCCACCGCCCGGGTCCGCCGCACGCCCGGGGTGCCCGACCGGGCGCCCCGACCCCGGGGCGGCGGGCCGCCGCCCTGCTCCCACTGTGCCACCGGAGGGCGAAGGGCGACAGGCAGGACAGGTGTCGGTCCGACGGGCCGAGGCCCGGGGCCCGCGCGGCCCGGGGCGACGGGCCGCGCGTTCACTCCGGTGGCGCGTCCCGCAGCACGAAGACCTCGACGGCCCCGGTCAGTTCGAGCATCCGCAGGACCAGCGGGCGGGGGCGGGCCAGTTCGATCCGGCTGCCCTCGGCGGCCGCGCGGGCGTGGGCCCGGAGCATCGCGTTGAGCCCCGTGGAGTCGCAGAACTCCAGGCCCGCGCAGTCGAGCACGATGACGGTGAGGGGCGCGGCCAGGGCCGCGTCGAGGGCCGTGTGCAGGGCACCGACCGAGTCGAGGTCGAGTTCGCCGTCCAGCGCGAGCACGGTGCCGCCGGCCCACGGCCGGGCCCGTGCGGTGAACCCGCCCGGCCCCGGGGCACCCGGCGCCGGGGCACGTCCGGTCGGTGGTCGGCGGGTCATGGTGTCGGCTCCTTCCGTTACCGGCCGGTCGGGCGGTTCACGCCGTACGGTACGCATCCGCTCGGGCGGGTGCGGGGCGCAGCCCGTGGCCGGGGGCGCCGCCCGCGCCGGGGGTGACGGTGCCGCCCGCCGGGTCGGGGGCGCCGTCGAAGGGCAACCGCTCGACCCGGACGTGGTCGGAAACCTTCGGGGACACGGTGTTCCTCCTTCATCACGCTTCATCACGCTTCGCCCAGGGCGGCCCCCCCGCAGCGCGGCTATCCGCTACGGGGGGCCGGAAACGCCCGGGAGGGAGGGAAATCAGCGCGGCGCCTCGGGTTCAGCGGCTCCCTCGTCGTCCGCTCCACAGTCGTCCGCTCCACAGTCGTCCGCTCCCTCGGGTTCGGCCGGACCTGCGGGTTCGTCCGCCCAGCCGGGGGCGTCGCGGTCCTCCAACTGCTCGCGCAGGCTGGTGAGGGTGGCGGTGAGCAGGCGGGAGACATGCATCTGGGAGACGCCGATGCGCTCGGCGATCTCGGACTGGGTCCAGCCGTCCCAGAAGCGCAGCTTGAGCACCGTCTGATCGCGGCACGACAGTCGGGCGAGCAGGGGGCGCACGGCGGTGCGGAACTCCGCGAGTTCGATGCCGGGGTCGCAGGCCCCCAGGCGGTCGAGCATGGCGCTGCCGCTCTCGTCGAGGTCCTGCTCGCGCGGCGCGTCCAGCGAGTCGGGCCGGTAGACGCGGCCGGCGACCAGGCCCTCGGTGGCCTGCTCGACGGTGATGTGGAGGTCCTCGGCGATCTCGTCGGGGTGCGGGAGGCGGCCGAGTTCCTGCTCCAGCCGGTCGGATCCGCGGGCGACGGTCAGGTACAGCTCCTGCATGCCGCGCGGGACCCGGACCGGCCAGGAGGTGTCGCGGAAGAAGCGCTTGATCTCGCCGGCGATGGTGGGGATGGCGTAGGTGACGAACTCGACGCCGCGCTGCGGGTCGTAGCCGTCGACGGCCTTGATCAGGCCGATCGTGCCGACCTGGAGGATGTCGTCCATGTCCTCGGCGCGGTGCCGGAAGCGGGCGGCGATGAAGCGCACCAGTGGCATGTTGAGTTCGATGATCGTGCCGCGCACGTAGCTGTACGCGTGCGTTTCGCGGGCGAGTGCGGCCAGGCGCTCGAACAGCGTGTCGCTGAGTTCGCGCGCCTCGTACTTGCCCATCGCGCGCAGTTGCGCGTCCGTCGGGCGGGGTGGCACGTCGGGCGGCAGGCCGGACGGCGGGGCGGCCGTCCGGTCGGTGGGGCGACCGGTTTCCATCATGGTGGACACGGTGGCTCTCTCCTGGGGCATCGGGGCGAACGCCCGGCACCGCGAGCGGCTCGCGCCGAACGCGACGGGGCTGCTTTCCGGAGGACCTGTGCCCGGCTTCCGTCGGGCGACGGTCCCGGTGGCACCCGGCGAGGGTGCGGACGCGACTGGCTGCGATCCACGGCCGCGTCATGCGTTCTCTACCCGACACACGACTTCCAATTCATGCTTTGGGCGGTTTATTACCTTATCTACGGGTGCACGCGCATGCCGACCACGCCGGTCAGGATGACCATCCCGACTCCCCCGGGCCCGGACACCGAGCCGCCCCCCACCCGAACCCCGCCCCGAAGCCGGGCGAGGACCCCGACCCGAAGCCGCCGCCCCAGCCGCACCCCGGTCAGCTCTGACCCCCTGTTCCCGGGGGGTCAGAGCTGGAGGGCGCCGGGATCCACCGGGGGCGCGACCTCCAGCCAGACCAGCTTCCCCTCGCCCTCGGGCAGGCAGCCCCAGTCGCGCGCCAGCCGGTCCACCACCCGCAGGCCGTGGCCGCCGGGACGGCCCGGGTCCGCGAACGGGCGCAGCCGCGGCGCGGCCGGGCTGGCGTCCGAGACCTCCACCCGCAGCCGCTCGCCGTCCCAGCCCAGCCGCAGCTCCCGGGGACCGCCGGGCGCGTACAGGCACGCATTGGTGACCAGCTCCGACACCATCAGCAGCACGTCCTCCGCCGCCGCCAGCCGCCCGGCATCCGGCGCGGGCAGCCAGTGCCAGGCGAGCAACGCCGCACGGCTGAAGTCCCGGGACCGCTGGACCGCGCTCTCACTGCCGGCCAGTACGAGCCGCCTGGTCCGGTCGGAGCCGCTCGGCCGCTGGCCGGAGTCCTTCGGCAACGCTCCCTCCCCGGAGCTCTTCATGCCGGGTTCTCCTCACTCCACGTCGTCGCAGCCGCGCTGCGGCGGGTCCGCGGTCTTCAGAGCGGCGTCGAGGTCGGGGTGGATGCGCAGCACCGTATCGGCCTCCGTGATCGCGAACAGCCTCGCCACCACGGGCCTCGGACCGGCGAGTTCCAGCCGCAGGCCGGCCGCCTCGGCGTCCAGGCGTGCGCGCAGCAGCAGGTTCAGCCCGGTGGAGTCGCAGAACCTCAGGCCGGTGAGGTCGACGACGATCCATTCCTCGCCCCCGGCCACCGGACGGGACAGCGCCGTCCACAGCCCGTTCGCGCTGCCATGATCCAGTTCGCCTTCGACGGAGACCACCCGCGCGCGGCCCTCCCGGCGCACCGCGACGCGAAGGCCGCCGACTTGCTGCTCCTCCTCACCCCCGCTGAGCTGCTCGGCCGGCCGTGGCATGGAGGGCTCCCGGCCCGGTCGCGGCGGCGTCCTGTCGTCCCGACCGCCACCCCGCGCGGCGGTTCGGGTCGCGCGTCCGGCCCGGGCCGGACGGACCGCCGCCCCGGGCAGCGCCGGGCCCACCACCCGCTCCTCATCCATGCCCCGCGTGTGCCCGCAGCCACGGTGGCTACACGTGTGCCGGCGTTCTCCACCGTCGGGCACGTCGGCCTGTTCCTGACCACCGCGGCGGTGTACGTGGCTGGCCACGCGGGGGCCAAGGCCGCGCTGTCCGGCCTCACCGGCGTCCTGCTCGACCGATACGGCTCGGCTCGGTGGACGAACGCGGACGGCACGGCCGCGCCCGCGAACTGCGGCTGCCCGGGGCGCTGTTCGGCCTCGGCGCGCTGGCCCTGGCCGGGCTGTCGCCGTTCGGCACCGGGCTCGACAAGACCGTCGCCGAGGAGGTCGCCGGGCGCGAACTCGGTCGGCTACCCGCCGTGTTCGGGCTGGTCTCGGCGCTCACCGGCGGCGCGGCGCCGGCCGTACCCGCAGCGTCGGCTCCCGAGACCTGGTGGACGACCTCCGGGATCGGGCTGGGCCTGCTCTCCGCCCTGATCGCGGTCGACTTCGCCGTCGCCGCCGCCGCCGTGCGCCGCGACCCCAGGCGCGGCACCGGCGGGCCGTACCGGACGACCGTCCGGCCGCTGCGCCGCCTCCACTCCGGGCTGCTCGGCGACTACGTGGCGTGGTTGGCCGTGGGCCTCACGGCGCTCCTGGTCGCGCTCACGGCGCAGCTGTGAACGCGAGCGTTCCGACCCGTCGACCGTTTCCGCCCCGTCGGCCCGGGTAGCCGCGCGACGCCGGACGAAGCCCGGCAGACGCCAGGGAGGCCGCCCGTGCGAGTGAACGGCGCGAGACCGGCCCGGCGGCGCCACCCGACCCGGGTGGTCCTGCCCCGGGCGCGCCCCATCGTGTCCGGCGGGTCCGGAGGCCGCGTGCCGGCCGGGCTGCGGACCGCCGCCGGGTACACCTGGCGGCTGCTCCTGCTCGGGGTGGCCGCCTACCTGGCCGTCTCCGTCCTCGGCCAGCTCCAGATGCCGGTCATCGCCGTGTTCCTGGCGCTGGTCATCACCTCGGTCCTGCGGCCGCTCGTCGACCTGCTGGCACGGGCGCTGCCCCGCTCGATCGCCGTCCTGCTGGTCCTCGTGTGCGCCATCGTGGTCGTGGGCGGCGTTCTCGCCCTGGTGGGGACGACCGTCGCCGGCGAGTGGGGCCGGCTGGGCACCGAACTGCGCGGCGGCCTCGGGCAGATCGACCACCTGCTCGCCGGCGCCCCCTTCCACCTGCGGGCCGGCACCGTCACCGACCTGCGCGCGAAGCTCGGCGAGTTCATCACCGCACACCGCTCGGCGCTGCTCAGCACCGCGCTCAGCGGGGCGAGCCGGGTCGTCGAAATGCTCACCGGGCTGGCGCTCGCGGTGTTCTGCTCGGTGTTCTTCCTCCACTCCGGCGACCGGATGTGGTGCTGGGCGCAGCACCAGCTCCCGGCCCGGTCACGATCTGCCTGGAACCGCGCGGGGCACGCCGCGTGGCGCACCTTCGCCGGCTACACCCGGGGTGTGCTGATCGTGGCGGCGACCAACGCGGTGCTGGTCGGCATCGCGCTGGTCGTCCTGCGGGTGCCGCTCGTGCTGCCACTGATCATGTTGGAGTTCGTCGCGGCGCTCGTCCCGCTGATCGGCTCCCCCATCGCGCTGGCCGTCGCCGCGCTGGTCGCCCTGGCGGCCCGCGGCCCGGTGGTCGCGCTGCTGGTGCTCGGGCTGATCGTGGTCATCGGCCAGATCGAGGGCCATCTGCTGCACCCGCTGGTCATGGGCTGGTCCGTCCGGATCCACCCGGTGGCGATCGCGCTGTCGGTGATCGGCGGCGCCGTGCTGGCCGGTGTCCTCGGCGCGGTGGTGGCGGTGCCGGTGGTGTCGGTCGCCTGGGCGGTGATCTGCGAACTCCGCGACCACGGCCCACCACCCCGCCCGAGTCCACGCACCGGCCCCCCAACGGCACACCACGGGCAGCCGCACCGCCAACACGACGAACGCCGCCCCCCGCACCGACCCGCCCCCGGCCGGGGCCCCCGGTGATCGGACTGATCACACCACGACGGCCCGAAGGGTCGAATCTGCGCAGGGATTGCACGCGGCCCGTTCCCTTCCGGGCCGGGCGTCGTTGAGCAGGTGATTGACGTGATCCGGCCCGAACGGTCCGCGCATTGCCAAGTGACCCGCCCAGGGCTCGACCCATTGGCATGACGAGGGAGACTGACGATGAAGCTGAGTGTTCGACGCGGGCTGCTGGCGGCGGCCGCCACGGTCGGGCTGATCCTGGTGGCGGCCGCGCCGCAGGCCACGGCGGCCGGCCCGCAGCACCCCGCCTCCACCACCAGTACCGAGCAGGCGGGCGGGCAGCGGGTGGCGCCGGGGGACCCGGTCCGCGACGGGAGCCCGGACTCCGCGGTCGACCGGGTCGCCGACTTCTACGGCGCCTACATCGACGCCGTCTCCGACGGCACCGACAACCTGTCGGACGGCCTGCGCGCCCACTACCTCACGGCGGACTTCCAGCAGCGGCTGGCCGCCTGGGAGCAGGCCAACCACGCCGACGGCGTCCTCCGCGCCCAGGACGTGCCCACCCACTGGGAGGTGCGGTACCACGACTCCGGAGCCGGCCACCTGTTCACCACCGTCACGCTCACCTGGGGCACCGGCCCCAACGCCACGCACACCAAGCTGGCCGTGCAGAGCGACCTGAGCACCAAGCTCATCTCGGACATCGAGGACGCCCCGGCCGGATACTGACACGAGCCCGGAGCGGGTGACGGAGCGGACGGTGGGAACGCGGGCGGCCGACGACATCGCGTGAGAGCGAAGCCGCCGATCCGCCTCCCGCCGACTGCCGGCAGTGGGGGGGGGGGGGCCCCCCCCCCCGGGCCCCCCCACCCGGCCCGGCCCCGGCCGCGGGGGCCCGCCCGCGGCGGGC
>NZ_JBHXMU010000008.1:0-101690 GCF_042720685.1 Kitasatospora sp. NPDC058492 | reverse complement strand
GGGTTGGGCCTGGCGTTCGAGGCTACGGCGTCGCCGCCGCCCGCCGCCCCACCCGCCCCCCACCACTGCCGTCGCCGCATCGTCCGAGGTACACCCGCGCCGTTCTGCCGCCGGCGAAAAACCGGCCCGCCCGGGCTCGACGCTCACTACAGTCCGGTCCCATGACGACGGTTACCACGCGCACGGTCGAGTACCCGGCCGACGGCCTCACGATGATCGGGCACCTCGCGCTCCCGGCCGGTACCGGCCGCCGACCCGCGGTCCTAGTCGGGCCCGAGGGGCCGGGGCTGAACGACTTCCAGCGCCGCCGGGCCGACGCCCTCGCCGAACTCGGCTACGTGGCAATGGCCTTCGACATCAACGGCGGGCGCTGGTTCACCGACCCGCAGGAGATGCTGACGCGCATCACTCCCCTGCTCGCCGACCCCGACCGGATGCGCGGCATCGGCCACGCGGCGCTCGACGTGCTGCGCGCCGAACCGCGGACCGACCCCGACCGGATCGCCGCCATCGGCTACGGCACCGGCGGCGCGATCGCCCTGGAACTCGGGCGCGACGGCGTCGACCTGCGCGCGATCGGCACGGTCAACGCCCTGACCACGGGCCGACCGGGCGAGGCGGCGCGCATCCGCTGCCCCGTCTGGGCCGGGGTCGGATCGGAGGACCCGATCATGCCGCCCGCGCAACGGGACGCGTTCGCCGCCGAGATGCAGGCCGCGGGCGTCGACTGGCGCCTCGTGGTCTACGGCGGCGCGCTGCACGCCTTCCACCACCCGACGGTCGGCCACGCCGTGCTCCCCGGCGTCGGCCACCACCCCCGGCACGCTCAGCGCGCCTGGCACGACATCGTCGCCCTGCTCACCGAGTGCCTGCCCGTAACGGAGTGACCTGGCCGTACCGAAGTGACCCGGTCGGCGGACCCGACCTGCCCGGCGAGTCAGACGTCGGCTTCTGCGATCTGACGCACCAGGTGATCGCCCTCGAACCAGCGGCTCAACAGCTGGTGAACCGGGTCCGGACTTCCCGCCTGGTCTCCACGGCCCCAGCCCCAGCCGGCTCCCTGGGCGGGCGGCGTGCCGCCGGTCATCGCGGCCAAGCGGATCAGCGCCGTCTCGGTAGCGCCCGCGTCCTCCTTCCCAAGGGCCCACATGAACGCCTGCGGATCCGCGGCAGCCGCCAGGACCGGGGAGAGCCCGCAGCCGGCCGAGTACCACAGGGTGTTTCCACGGCGACGCGCGTCCCGGAACTGCTCGGTCCACGTCCTCTCGTTTCTCGTTCGCCTGGCCACGTTGCCCGACCTGCCGATGTACAGCACCGGATGACCGACTGCCCCTACGTCCACCCAGACATAGATGCCCGATCCGGTCACCTCGTCCGCGCTCTCCGGCCCGATCGCCGCACGTATCGTGCCGATGTCCATGCACCCCTCCCAGGTCTCACGAAGGACGCCGACTGTACTGATCGGCCCCGGCGTACTGACAGCCGGGGCCGACCGACATCCCCTGGCCGACCTGTCCCGCCCACGGCGGCCACCTCGACGGGGCACCGCTGTTGCCGGGCGTCGGCGGTTCGACGGTTCGAGTCAGCCGGCCCGGAGCAGGGTGCGCAGCTCGGCGGTGTCGATGATGTGGGCCCGCGAGGGGAGGACCTTCTGCAGCAGGGCGTCGTGGACTTCGGTGTCCGGGTCGGCGACGCCGTCGGACAGGACGTAGAGCCGGTAGTCGCGGTCGGCCGCGTCGAGGACGGTGGACAGGACGACACCGCTGGTACTGACGCCGGAGACGACCAGCGTGGTGATGCCGCGCTCGCGCAGCTGCTGGTCGAGGTCGGTGTTGGACATGCCGCCGAAGCGGGTCTTGCGCACGACGAGGTCGTCGTCCCGGGGGGCCAGGCGCTCGTGGATGGCCGTGGCAGGGTCCTCGTGGTGCATGACGCGGTGTCGGGCCAGCGGGGCGAAGGACTTGTTGGTGGCCGGGATCGCGTCCCAGTCGGCCTCGGTGAAGCCGACGCGTACGTACGCGATGGTGCCGCCGCTGGTGCGGACGTCGGCGATGGCCGCTTCCACACGGTCGAGCAGGGCTTCCCGGCCTCCGCCCTCGGGCAGAGCAGCCAGGATCGCGGGCTGGCAGTCCAGGACGAGCAGAGCGGTGTGCTCGGGGTCAAGTGCGGGGGCGGTACTCACGCGAGTGTTCTCCTTGCTTAGCGGCACCCGGTCGGTGCGGGGACACGATTCGGCGGACCGAAAGCCACTCCCCCCGCACAACCGATCGGCGATCGGAAGCATCAAAGCGCGCCTCATCCCCGGGGATCAAACAACCCCAGGACCATCAACCCACAACCACCAGTTGTACCTATAGAGTGCCGCCATGGACCTCGACACCGTTCGGACCTTCGTCGCCGCCGCCGACGCGGGGCAGTTCCAGGAGGCGGCCGCCGAGCTGGCCGTCACCCAGCAGGCCGTCTCCAAGCGCATCGCCGCGCTGGAGCGCAACCTCGGCGTGCGGTTGTTCACCCGCACCGCGCGCGGGGCCGAGCTCACCATCGACGGGCAGGCGTTCCTGCCCCACGCGCGCGAGCTGCTGCGCGCCGCCGAGCGCGCGGTCGAGTCCGTGCGCCCCGGCCGCCGTCCGCTGCGCGTCGACGTGATCAACTCGCGCGGGGCGGCGTCGGGCCTGATGCGCGGCTTCCACCGCGCGCATCCCGAGATCGACCTCGACGTGATGATGCTGTTCGAGATCGAGACGGCCGTCACCGCCATCCGCTCCGGTGCGATCGACGCGTCCTTCCGCGCCGTCGTCGCGCCCGGCCGGCCCCTTCCCGAGGACATCGAGTCCGTCCGGGTGATCGACGAACCGCTCCAGCTCCTCACCGGTCCCGCCCACGCCCTGGCGGGCGCCCGGTCGGTGACCGTCGCCCAGCTCGCCGGGCACCGGATCTGGATGCCCGGCATCGTCCCCGGTACCGAGTGGGGCGCCTACTACGACGACCTCGTCGCCGAGTTCGGCCTCACCATCGAGGCGACCGGACCCAACTTCGGCTCCGACGCACTCCTCGACACCATCGCCGACACCCCGGCCCTGGCCACCTTCATGGGCGAGCACACCCGCCTCGCCTGGCCCGCCGACCACGGCCTGCGCCGCATCCCGGTGACCAGCCCGACGCCCGTCTACCCGCACTCACTCCTCTGGCACCGCGACAACCCCCACCCAGCCCTCGCCACCCTCCGCACCCACCTCGCCGCCACCACGCCGGGCCACGACGCCCCGGGCACCTGGACACCGGACTGGGTGCGCCCCCACTGAACGTCGCCGCAGTTGGTTCCCACGTCCGGCGCCGGGCGGTGCGGTGGCCGCTCGGGAGCGGGACCGCACCGCCCGGCGCCGGGGGGCTGTGGGCCGAGGGCCGTGGGTCAGCGCACGGTCACGGTGAACACGGGGGAGGCGACGTCTCCGCTGACGATGCGCAGCTCGTTCAGGCCCTTGATGCCGAGCTTCACGCCGAGCGAGTAGGAACCGTTGTGGTTGGTGGGGACGGAAGCCGGCAGGGTGACCCACTTGCCGTGCTGCTTCTGCTGCAGGGTCACCTTGGTGCCCGCCTTGAGGCCGGTGGTGGTGCCGTTGACCCGGAACAGCTGCCAGGCCTGGACGGACGTGACGGACGGCTTGGCGGTGATGCCGGCCTGCGCGGCGGCCTGCTGCGCCGTCGCCTGCTGCGTGGTGGAGGTGGGGTAGGCGGTCGGGGCGGCCGCCATGGCGGCGGTGCCCGCCAGCCCGAGGGAGAGCACGGCGACGGTGGTCACGGCGGCCAGGCGCAGGGAGTTCCGCTTGGAGACGATCACGGGTGCCCCTTTCAAGGGGAGGTGATTGCTCGGCCCGAAGAGCACGGTCGGCGCGATTCGGGCTCTGTCATCTGTAGGGACGCCGCGCTCCACACTTCGGTTGTGAGCGGATCGTCACCGCCTTGTAACAGTCGGCAATGCCTCGGAGTTCCCAACACCCGCGCACACGAGCGGAATTGGCGCATCCTCTTCCGCGAACGCGACGGCCCCCCTCGACGGCCCGCGCGGGCAGCCGGGCAGCCGTCCCTGGATGAACAAGTCCGAAGTCAGGCTCTCAGTGACGGTCGCCGAGGCTGGCGACCACGGCGGCCAGTCGGTCCATGGCGTGGGCTACGCCGAGCCCGTCCATGTAGTCGCGGACGTGCACGATCCGGCCGTTGCGGACCCGGATCACCAGGAGGCCGGGAATGCTGAAGGTCTGGCCGGTTGTGGTCACGGTCCCGGTGACGACCTGCTCGACGGTGATCACCTCGGGGTCGGTGCTCTCGTGCACGGCGACTTCGCGGATCTCCTGCGGTTGCGCCGGGCTGGCGCCCCAGGCCGCCCGGTAGCCCGCGCGGACCTCTTCGCGACCCTGGTAGCACGCGGGCATGCCGGGGAAGAGGAACGGGAACTCGTGGACGGCGTCGACGGTGTAAAGATCGGCCAGGTCGTCCGCTGACTTGTCGAGCATCGCCCGCTGGTAGCGGGCCAGGACCTCACGAGGGCCAGGGCTGGCGGGGGTGGTGTCCGGCATGGCGCTTGGGCTCCGTTCGGTCAACGCGGGACTGAGCTCTGTCGATCGATGGGCCGGGCGTTCGGGCGCACGGATGCGACGAAGGCCCCCAAGACCCGGTTGTGGCACCCGACTTGGAGACCCGCTTGACCGCACTCTACGTGAAGATCGACGCCGAGATCGGAGGAACGCGACGGATGGGACGACCGCCCCGGTCGAGAGTGCCGTCGTCGTGCTGGAGTGCGCGGTGCATGGACGCACCGTCCACAGCGAGCAGCCCTACGACAACCACCAGTGGCCTGATGAACGTCAATGCGAAGGCCACGGCCGCGCCGGCCCGCCCCTACCGACACCGCGCCAGCCAGGTCGCGATCTCATCCACCACCGCCGACTCCACGTGCCCCGGTCGCGCGTATTCGGCCGGGGTCGCACGGCCACTGCCGGGGAGGAAGAGGTGGTTGGCGTCCTGGTGGATCCTGATCGCCACCTCGGGCCGCTCTGCCAGGGCGTCCTGCCAGCGCGTCAGGTCGTCGGCGACGGTGACCTGGTAGTCCCGGCCGCCCTGGAGGATCAGCATCGGGCGGTCGAGTGCGGCCGCCGTGGCCACCGGGTCGTACGCGCGCAGGTCGAGCCAGTAGGCGGCGGAGAGTCCGAACGGCAGCAGCTCCGACGGCGTGTCGGGCATGAGTTCGGGGCCCGCCACCAGCGCGGCCTGTCGGGCCAGCGCCGCCACCGCGTCGTCGATGCCCGGGCCGGGGGCGAGCGCCGCGAGGTGGCGGGCCACCCGGACGGCCGCCTCGTGCATCGGCTGGGCGTCCGCGGCGAGCAGCACCAGTCCCGCGATCGACGGGTCGGCGGCGGCGATTCGGGGAGCCACCTTGCCGCCCATGCTGTGGCCGACCAGGTGGATCCGGTCCGCGGCCACCCCGGGCTGTCGCCGGAGCAGTTGGACGGCGGCGAGCGCGGGCGGCAGGTACTCGTCGGCCATGGTGAAGTCCGAGGGCAGGTGGTCCGGGTGCGCGAAGGTGGCCTTGTCGAAGCGCAGCACGGCCACCTGTCGGCTGGCGAGCCCCCAGGCGAGGTCCTTGAGCGGCTTGTTGGGGCCGCTGCTCTCGTCCCGGTCGAACGCGCCGCCGCCGCTGAGCAGTACGACGGCGGGCCACGGTCCGGGGCCGGCGGGCAGGCTCAGCGTGCCGGGTACGGCGAGCGGACCGGCGCCGAGCCGGACTTCCCGTTCGGTGAACCGGGCCTGGTCCGCGTAGGGCGGCGGCTGCCACTCGGCGCCGTCGTCCTGGGCGAGCCGCAGACCGTGCAGCAGGCCGTCGGCGCCGACCGACGTGACCACGGTGAAGCTGCCGTCCGCGCAGGTCACCGGGATTCGGACGCGCACCGGGTCGGCTTCTCCGGGCCCGCTCACCGGCTCCCCGATCGCCCTGACCCCTCCCCGTCCCGCGGCCTCGGCCGCCCAGGCGAGCCGCAGCGCTTCGGCGGATACGGCAGCGCGCAGAGGAGGTACGAACAGTTCCACGGTCTCGGCGAAACTCTCCGCGCGCAGTAGCGCGGCGAAGTCCCGGGTGAGCCGAGCCGGGGCTCGTGGCGAAAGCGCCGGTGCTGCCCAGTCGGTACTGTCCGGCCGCAATTCGGTAGCGGACCGAGCGGCGCTTCGGGCAGGCTCGCGTGCATGGTCTCGGTGTTGCAGAACGTGGCGATCGACTGTGCGGATGCCTACGGGCTGGCTCGGTTCTGGAGTGAGGTGCTCGGTCATCCGCTGCACCCGGAGGACGGCCCGGGTGATCCGGAGACCGCGGTGATGCTGCCGGAGGGCCAACTGTTGTACTTCCACCAGGTGCCGGAACCGAAGACGATCAAGAACAGGGTCCACCTGTGCCTGCGTCCGGAGACCACGCGCGAGGAGGAGGTCGAGCGGCTGCTGAACCTCGGGGCCACTCTCGTCGACGATCGCCGGGAACCCGATGGTGCCGGCTGGGCCGTCCTCGCGGACCCCAACACACGCGACTACCAGTTCTGCTGAGCATACCGTCACGTCAGAGCACGCAAGAGGCCCCGCACGGTCAGCGAGACCGCACGGGGCATCGTCGTACATGGGGCCTACCGGACAGGGCCCGTAGCTTCCGGGATCAGTCCCACTCGATCCGCTGGCCCTCGGCGCTGACGACCATCCGCAGCCGCTCGCCCGTGGGCTCACCCGCGACGCGCCACCGGGTGATCAGCTCGGCAACGGAGTCCCAGAGCCGGACCGGGCCGCCCTGCCGGACCAGCCACCGGCCCCCGTCCTCGAACACCACGGCCCAAGACCCGCCGTCCACGTCTACCAACACGTGCTCGGTGCGTCCGTTCCGAGGCATGGCGAAGTACTGCGCCGTGGACGCCGCGAACTGCGCCACGAACCGCGCTGCCCACTGGTCGAGCACGTCAGCGCCGATGCCCGCCGGACGGGCCTCGCCCCGGTCGAGCGCGGGCAGCATGCCGAGCGGCGGGGGCATGTGGGGGCGGGCGAGCATGAACGACACACCGCCGCCGAGCACCGGACCGGCTGCCGTACCGTCCTCGGCCACTGTGAGCCGCACCAGCTCGGAAGCATTCATCCAGCCGCCCACGGTCACCAGGATTTCGCCACCCGGCCGGGTCTGCGCGACCCACTCGGCTGGAACCGTCCGGACCCCGCACGTGGCGATGATCCGGTCATACGGCGCCGCCTTGGCGTGACCGGCGAGCCCGTCACCGGTCACCAGCTCGGGCCAGTAGCCGAGTCCGCCCAACGCCACGGACGCCCGCGCCGACACGTCCGCGTCCACCTCGATCGACGTCACCTGGTCGTCGCCAAGGACGTGCGTCAGCAGAGCAGTTGAGTAGCCGGTGCCGGTGCCCACCTCCAGCACGGACATGCCGGACTGCACTCGCAGGTCTTCGAGCATCCGGACCACCAGGCCGGGCAGCGTCGAAGACGACGTGGGCACCTGCGCCAACCGGCCCTCAACCTGTCGGGGCACCACGCAGCCGGCGAGTTGCGTCACCAGCGTGTCGTCCTCGTACACGCGGCCGATCAGCTCGGGCGACTTCTCCAGCGACGCGGGCCGATACCACCCGTCGCCGTCGTACTCGAACCAGCCGTCCCGCAGGAACGCCTCACGCGGGACAGCCAGCACGGCAGCTTCCCACTCGGCAGTCAGGATCACCCCCGCTTCCTTGAGCTGTGCGGCCAGCACCGCCCGCAGCCCTTCAGACTCGTTCACTCGGTTACTCCGTTCTCCAGAAGATCGGCGATGGCGGACGTGATCGGCAGGCCCGCCGCGTGCTCCAGCCACGCCCATTGACCGTTCGGGTTGCACTCCAGGAACCACCATTCACCCTCGGGGGTCACGGCGAAGTCGAACGCCCCGAAGCGCAGGCCGAACTCACCGAGGAACCGCAGCAGGACGACCCGGACCGGCCCGGGGCAGTCCACGGGTTCGTAACTCAGATTCCGGTACTCGCTGCGCCAGTCGAGCACCCCGGGAGGGGCAGTGATCAGCGCACAGAACACCTGCTCCCCGACCACCACGGCGCGCACGTCGCCGGACTTCGGCACCTGCGCCTGAAAGAGATGGGCGCAGGTGCTCACGGCGTCGGTGATCTCCCCCGGCTCGACCGATGCCGCCCAGATACCTGCCGGC
Organism: Kitasatospora sp. NPDC058492; assembly: GCF_042720685.1. NCBI lineage: Bacteria > Bacillati > Actinomycetota > Actinomycetes > Kitasatosporales > Streptomycetaceae > Kitasatospora > Kitasatospora sp. NPDC058492. The sequence continues at coordinate 93,463 of NZ_JBHXMU010000008.1, read as the reverse complement.
TCGCCGTCCACGTGGTACGCCCCGGCATGCAGGGGCTTGTAGATCGTGGGTTGCGCGGCGGCGAACAGCTTCGCTTCGGCCGGATGGTTGGTGATCAGCGTCGCCGGGACCAGCAGCCCGAGCCGGGAGGCGAGGGAGAGTTGCGCGGGCTTGTACTCGGCGCGGGCGATGGCCTGCGGGTGGCTCAGGTAGAGGCAGCCCGGAAGTGCGCCGAGTACCCCGTTGAGCCCCCGGCGGTTCTCCTGCGCCGCGAACCGTTCGGCCTGGTGGTCGCTCTGCGGCGCGTACGGGTTCGGCCGCCGATGGTAGAGCGCGCGGACGCGGGAGAGATCGGCAGTGCGCTTGCCCACCGTGAGACTTCCCGACCAGCCGTCAGCCGTGATCGAAGCGACCAGCGCCGCGCGGGCCGGGAAGTCTCGTCCGGGGTCGAACCGGAGGACGGGCACCCGGCGCCGGTTCAACTCCGCTATGACCAGATCGGCGGTCGGGTCCTCGGCTTCGGTGGAGACCAGCACCGGGCGTCCGTCCATGGTGTTACCTCCTAGTCCTGCGTCGCGTCGTGGCCGGAGTCGCCGTCAACCTTGCCGTCCTTGCCGACCTGGGTGGGCGGGTAGGTGCCCACCGACGTACCGTGCTTGCCCAGCTCGGCGGGGCTCATGGTCCCGTCCTCGCCGAACCACAGGCCGGTCTGCGTCGCGGGGTCCAGCCCCGCGTACTGCCACTGCGACGGCTCGCCGTTGCGCAGCGGCGCCATACGCCCCATGCCCCACGGGGCAACGGGAGCGAGTTCGGTAGCGGTGCTCAACTTTCCTCCTACGTCTCGGTGTTGCTCGGAGGTGCGAAAGACCCACCTTGCCCGCTCCGGCCTGGTGCCGGGTGCGAACAGGCAATGTGGGGTTGGGCCCCGTCCCGGCGGGGGTGTTGGCCCTTCCCCACCCGCCGGAACGGGAGTTACTGGGGCGCCTAGGTACGCCCGAGGCGGGACGTCCTGCGGAGCGGGGCTGGCTCGCCGGGGCGCGTCCACCCGAGGGGGAACAACTGCGGCTCACCCGGGAACAGCGCGGCCCACTCGGCGGTCATGACACCGCCCCACCGGCCGCACGTCAGGCACCGCCAGACCGGCCCGCCCGGACCGCTCTGTAAGGCGCCGGGTTCCGTGGTCGTCTCGACCTTGTGTCCGGGGCCCTCGGGGCACTCGTGCATCTCCGCTCCATACCGTGATCCGTTTGTGCCCCGCCCCGGTCGTCCGCGTCCGTCCAAGTCGCGTCACCGGGGTGGGGGTTGTACTTCCTCCGGCGGCAAGCAGGCACCCGCCGGGGGGTCTAAGGGGTGGCCCTGGTTCGCGCCGGGGAGCTGAACCAGGACCACCGACGCGCGCTGTCCTGCGCATCCTTCCGCCGGGTGGGACCGGCGGGCGTCCCGAAGTGCCGGGGGAACACTCCGGGAGACTGCGGCGCCGGACGGACACGCGGGCGGGAGCGCGCGCCGTACCAGGCCCGGAACCGGACCGTACGTCGGAACCGCTCCGAGTACCGGTCGTAGTGCTTCGGGCAAACGGTCAGGATCGACCGGAGCCCTACCGCCGGTACCGGTGCAACGTCCTGCGTTGCTCCGCAGGGGTAGCACCAGCCCGAGGCCCAGCGTGGGCCATCGGGCGGTATGTGGGCTTCCCCGCTCACCTTCCGACCCACCCTTGCCGCGCCGATCGACACAGCGCCGTACCGTGGCGCCGAGCGGTCCGCACGCGGGCTCGGGCCCGTCTTCGGCGCCACCAGGTTTCCCAGTCTCCGCTGTACACGACGCCGAGCATGGCGACCGCCAGGGCGAAGAACCACCACACCCAACGACGCGCGGTGTCCGGGTCGAGTTTGGCGAGGGCGAGCACCAGAGCGGCAGGTGCGAGAGCGATCGCCACGCCCAAGGCACAGGCAACAAGAGTCTTGCGGCTCATGCCGGTTCCTCCTCGGGCACCAGCACCATCGGGACCGAGGCCGCGTCCAGGCTGTACGACCGGTGGTCCTGGTTGAGCCACGTGTGCGTGCGCGCCCACTCCGCCACGGCCCCCACGTCCGCACTCGGCCGGGACGTCTCGCCGCACATGGTGCCGTCTTCGTCCTCGGACACGCAGGACAGGACGTAGCGCGCCGGAACGATCCGAGGGTCATCCGGGCGCAACTTCCAGTCCCCGAACCGAGTAACGATCCGGTTCGTCTCCTGGCAGTCCGTGTGCGTCAGTACCGCTGGGAGTTCCCTGGTCGGCATGCTGCTCATTCGGCCTCCAAAATGCTGAATGCCCGTCACGTCCAATGGACGGTACGGGCATTCGAGTGTTGCAAGGGGGACAAACTGTCCCCCTAACCGATTGAGCTAGGCCGCGACGCCGATTGACTCGGCCAACGCCACGGCGGAGCGACGGAGCGGCCCAACTGCCTGCCGCTCTAGTGATGCTGCGAGGGTGCGGGCTCCGGGGACGTATCGAACGCCCTCGGGCGTCACGCCGATCGCTTCCCCGAGGTAGTGCACGGCTGCCGTGATGTCGCGCTTCTGGTGGTAGCCAAAGGCGATGTCGAGCAGCAGCCGCGAACGACGTTCCAGGGAAGGGATGGTGCCCGGATCGATGCTCTCCGACCGCAACAGCGCTTCGCCGGGCCGCCGGAGCCCCACCCCGATGGAAACCCCGTACACATCCACGTTCGAGGTGCCAAACGCACTTTGAGGATGCCAGTAACCCCCCGGAAGCAAGCGGGCGATGCGGGCCGCTTCGTCCAGGTGCCGTTCGGCAGGACCAGACACCCCGTCAAGTCCGTGCGTGCACGCCGCCTGCAAGTGCAACTGCCCATAGGCTGCCAGGACTTCGGGGCTTCCCGACTCAAGCATCGGCCGAACAAGGGCCATGCCCAACTCGGCGGTATGCACCGCCTCGTCAACGAACCCCACGGCGCGCTGACCAATGCTGACGGTCCATGCCCCGAGAGCCAGCGATACCGGATCGTCGGCGTTCTCCGAGGCGTCCCGGGCCCTGTCGAGTGCGAGCCAGTACAGCTCGGGCTCACTGATGTGAGCCAGCAGCCGTTGCACCAGGCGGTACAGGTCAGCTAGCGCACCGTACGCCGCTCGCCGCTCCCGCCCGTCGTAGGCGCGAACCGCACCGTGGGTCTCGCGCAAGAGGTCCGGCAGCAGAACGCCAACCTCGGTCCGCTGGTGCGCCGAGGTGTGCCACAAGCGCCAAGCCTGTTCAACCCTGCCGCGAAGCACTGCTGCTGGCAGCACCTCGGCCGGGGCCGGCTGGAACGCAACGCTGTGCATGGCCTTCCGGATCTCGGCCACCGAGGGGTGCGAGATCTTGCCAGGCTGGTCAGCGGGGATGCTCACCGTGTCCCCGGTCAGGATCGACACGTCCGTGACGTGGAGAACCTGCGCCAGCTTGACCAGCAAGCCAACGCCCCGAATCTCCCGCTCGCCGTTTTCGATCTTCTTCAGCCAGTCGGCCGAACGACCCACCAGACCCGCCGTGGCTGCGCGGCTCATTCCCCGCCGCTCACGCAAGGCTCGGATTCGTTCGCCTGTGGTCAACTCTGCTGGCAGGTCTGTCATGTGGCCACTCTCCCGCGACACGCGCTGATGTGGTATCAGCGTACGCGGGAATCCGCGCGGGCCAAGGGGTTCCGATGGACTCGCCTGGTCGGCGCCTCGGGCCGTGGAGCGGCGGGCGCGAGCAGCGGGGCCGCGCCGAGAGCGTCTGGCCGGACCACTCGCCAGGGTTGGGGCACGTCGGGCCCGGAACGCAGAAAGGCCCCGCCCTGACTCCGCTGAGGGAGAATCAGGACGGGGCCTCTGCAATTTCTGCCAACGGACTCGCCGTCATCACTTGGCGGGATGATCAATCCCAGATATCGGAATCGTCGTCAGGCTCCGGCGAGGCAATGGCTACTCGCGCACTCGGCGAGAGACCAAATTCCCTGATATACCGGGCAAGTTGGGAGCGATACTGTGCCGCGATGGTGGCGGCACCGTTCTTCACCGTGCCGCGCTCAGCGGTGACCATGAGTCCGCGTTCGGACAGGTCCCGCTCGGCCTGGTCGATCCGTGCCACGCAGACGCAAAGATCCTTGACGGTCGAGTGGTCCACCTCACCGAGCCCGGCAGCCACTTCGAGAATCGGCACAACGCGCTGCCATTCGGCCGAGGCCATTTCTCGACAGCGGATATTGGCTGCTTGGGTCTCAGCGGCCGGCGAGTCCTTGAATACCTCCCGCCAATCGGGCTCGGCGAGCACGGCGCGCGGAACAATCACCCCCTCTCTAATTTCGGACTTGGACGGGTTCCCTTCGCGGGCCCGTATTGCCGCTGGCTTGGGTCGGTACCGGTCGGCCATGGTCTCCTCTCTCGCTCGCCCGGGTCTCCAAAAGTGGCTACAGCTCCGGCGAGGGTTCTTTCTCTCCCTGCCGATCACCCTTGGGTATAGAGGGGAGTACCCCCCTGGGGCGCAGGCCGCTCAGTCGCCCTGTGCGCCCACGTATTCTTCACGCAGACCCACGAGACCCTGATTGAATTCCTCGGCAAGCTGCGCCGATTCCTTTTCAAGGCGGTCAACGATTTCTTCAAGGATCTGCGCCGCGTAATACCGCTGCTCGGGCACGGTCACGACTTCACCGATAGTCCGCTGTGCTCGCTGTGCCTCGGTCAACACATATTCACGCTTGTGCCGGGCGGCCCGGTACTCAACATATGCCGCGAACCACGGCTCCGCTGACAGGGCATCGTAGAATCGCTGTCGAGCATCGTCACCGGAATTTGCTGCTTCGCTGGCTCGCTCTGGCCAATTGCCGGCGAACTCGCGGCTGTACTCGATTTCTCGTTCCGCGCGTCGGGCCTTCTCGGCGTCCTCGGCGGCACGCAACTGTGCCTCGGCATCAGCCAGCGGGCCGGAAACCTTGTCGATCTGTGCGCGCAGCTTGGCGACGCGCTCGGTGGCCTTCTCGATTTCGGCGCTCATATCAGTTGCCGCCCTTCGTAGTGTCGCGCCCGAACTGGGCTGCAATCTTCTTCGCGTTCTCGTAGTAGCCGAGCATGATGTGGGCGGTGGCGCCCATGCGGTCGTACACCTCGGGGTTCAAGTCCCGCAGCGCGGTCAGCTGCTCCATGCGCTCGTCTCGCTGCCACTCGGCAGCGCGGGCCGCATCCTTGTCCCGGAAGCCGTCCAGATAGCCAACCCGGTTCAGGGTGTCGCTCACGATGTTGTCCGTCCTTCACGGGCCGCAGGTTGTTGCGGCCCTCTACTGGTTATGGGGAGCAGACCTTGCCGGGCTCCTCACTGGGCGTGCGGTCGTGGCCTTTCCCGGTTTGTATGGGGAGCGGACCTTGCCCGCTCTGCCCTCGCTCATGTGAAGGGCGGCGGGTTCCGGATCTCGGTGGCGAGGTGGCGAGAGTGGTCCTGTTTCTTGTTTTTCTTAGTTTTTTCTATGCAATCAAAAAAATAGGTAAGAACCACCACCCATCACCCCTCTTGCGCTGTCGGCCGGTCCGGGGCCGGCGGGAGCCGAGGCCACAGGTGCCCGTCTGCGGGCACGAGAGAGCCCCGGCCGACCACGGGGGCCGACCAGGGCTATTCGGGGCTCTATGGGGCCGTTACGCGGCTGCGGGCAGTACCTCGGGAACCGTGCTGGTATCCCATGCGGAAAGCTCCTCGGCGGCGGGGTCGAGTTCGCCGTTCATGGTGAAGTCCACCCGCCGTGTGTCGAGCTTGCGCCATCCGCCACGGGTGCCCCGGCGGACATTCAGCCGGACTCCGGCGTCAACGAGCATGCCGCGCCGCTCGGCCGTGTCGGCAGCCTGCCAGTCGTCGGCGAAGGTGCGTCCGGTGCCCGTGGTGATGCGCTGCGGCTCGGTCTTCTCGCGGGACTCCAAGTCGGCTATGCGGTTGTCCAGCGCATCGTGTCGCCGCTGCCACTCCTGCGCGGCATGCCTGGACTTCTGCTGTCCCTGGATTTCCAGGTGCGCGGTGAACTCGGCCACGGTGGCGTTCAACTCCGGCTCGGGGTCGTACCCGGGGACGACCATGGTCGTTCGGGTCTGAATGTCGCCGACCAGACGCAGGAACTCGGCTGTCACGTACTCGTCCACCCAGTCTCCCCGGATGTTCGCGGGTGCTTCGCACTTGTCGCCCCGGGCGTGGTAGTTGCACTTGTAGACAGGCGCCTGATTCTTCTTGCTCTCCTGCCTGTTGAGGTACATGCGCCCGCCGCACGAATCGCAGTGGATGACGCGCAGCAACAGCGCTTCCGTGTCGGACCGCTCGCCGTTGTTGATGCTGCGTTCGTCCAACACGGCGCCGATCTGGTCGAACTCCTCGCGAGTGAGAATCGGCGTCTCGCTGCACATGACCGGGTTGCCCTGGTCATCGCGCACGGGCACGCCGTTGTGCATCTTCCAGCCCAACAGGACCTCATTGCGGAGCATCCGGGTAATGACCGCCGGAGTCCACTGGAACGACTCCCGCACGACGTGCGAGCCCTTCGTCCCACCGGTCTTGCCGCCCCGCTCGCGGCCCATCTTGTCGGCCCAGTAGTCACGCGGGCTCAGCACACCATCGGCGTTCAGCCCCGCAGCGATGGCGGACACCGTGGCACCCTCCAGCAGCTCACGGACGATGCGCTCAATGACCGCCACGGCGTCCGGATCGGGCACCAGCGTCCAGCCCTTGCCGCCGAACTCCTCGGGCATCGGGGCGGGCATGTAGCCGTACGGCGGACGACCCCCGCCGCGCCAGCGAAGCGGCATCTTGCGCATGGCGGCCTGCGCACCGCTCACGCGGTCGCTGATGGACTGCGACTCGAACTGTGCGGCGAAAGCCAGCATGAACAGTTGGAGTTCCGCCATGGGGTCCATGGGGTTGCGGAAGTCGAACACCTGCCGACCCCCGCCCAGACCCTCGGCGAAGATGAGCACCTTCCGGTGCTCGCGCGCCCAGTTGGCGAGGGCGTACATGTGCCCCATGGACCGGATGGCACGGTCGAACCGCCAGAACACCAGCGCGTCGTACGCGCTCGGGTTGCTGAGCCAGCGCAGAAGCTGCGGGCGCTCCCACGGGGACGTCTTGGACGCGCTGACGTCAAGGTCCACCGCCTCGCGCAGCGCGTCACCCTCGCCGAAGGTGACCCGCAGCTCTGCGCCTACGTGGTCGCACGCTTCCCGCTGCCGCTCGGGGCTGGTGGTCTCGTCCGTCAGGACGGACAGTCGGATGCACCGGACGCCCCGAAGGGTCTCGGTGAACACGGTGCCGGACAGTGGGTTTCGAGCATCTTCCATGCTCTGCGTGGGGAGCGAGGGTTGCCCGCCGGAGAGCGTGCGCGGTGTGCCTTTCACGCTCTCTGTGAAGGGCGAAGGTTGCCCGCTATCCGCTTCCGATCCCCTGACCAGCACAGATGCCGCTGCCATCTCTCACACTCCAGAACATCCAGTTCTGTGTGTTGGGAGACCCTGAGGGCAATGAATTCTGTGTTCTCCGCAGCGCGTCCGACCGCGCGGCGATGTCTTCCTGCGACTCCCCCGCGCAACGGCCGGCTGCCCCGCAGTAGCTGGTCACAGCCGTTCGTTGACGGCCGGGACGACGTGGTGGTCTCCGAGCAGTGACGCGGTTCTCACGTCCGGTTCAGTGCAGCGTGGCGGCGAGCGGTCGGACGGCTTCCAGCACGTGGCGGCGGAGCCACCGGGACGCGGGATCGTCGTCGAGTCGGCGGTGCCAGCGCAGTTCGATGTCGGCCGCAGGCATCTCCAGCGGCACCTTGTACCACCGGAGGGGCACCTGTCGTTCGACGAGGTGCTCCGCCACCACCCGGGGGCCGAGGCAGATGACGTCCCCCTCCAGCGCCATCAGGGCCGCCACGGCGAAGGAGGGAACCACGGCGACGACGCGGCGGGAGCGGCCCAGGCGGTGAAGTGCCTCGTCCAGCGGCCCGTGCGCGAGGCCTCGGCGGGAGGCGGAGATGTGCGGGTGGGCGCACAGGTCGTCCACCGTCAGCCGTGCTGCCTGGCCCAGGGCGGAGTTCGCCGCCACCACGGCGACGAAGTGGTCGGAGAACAGCGTTCGCGCGCGCACGTCCGGAGGGGGCGGGTCGGCGACGCCGATGTCGAGGTCGAGCGAGCCGTCGCGTAGCCGGTCGGGTTCCTTGGAGTCCTGGGCGACGAACCGCAGGCGGACCTCGGGTGCCTCGGCGGCGATCCGGTGCGTGAGGCGGGGTGCGAGGACGGGGCTGAGTCCGTCGTTGACCCGGATGGCGAAGGTCCGCCGCCACGATCGCGGGTCGCTTCCCGCAGCATCCACCCGGAGTTCGGCCGCGGCCTCCAGCAGCGCCTTGACCCTGGCGGCCGACCGCTGGGCGAACGGGGTGGGTACGAGGCCCCGGCCGGCGCGCACCAGGATCTGGTCGTTCATCGCCCGTCGCAGCCGGCCCAGGGCCCTGCTGGTGGCCGGAATGGACAGGTGAAGGCGCGTCGCGGCCGCGGACACGCTGCCGGTGTCCATCAACGCGTCGAACACGCGTAAGAGGTTGAGGTCCAACTGGTCGGCCACGGACGCCCCCTTCGTTTGCGTCTGACGCAAACTCCCTGTGCAAAGCATGCATTAGACATCGTGTCAGGGGCGTTCGAAACTGACGTCGTGGCCACCACACCCTCCGTCCCGTCCACGAGGAGCTGCGGACATGCCGAACACCAGGCACCCTGAGAACCGGACGCCGTCCCCTAGTGAAGCCACCGAATCCGCCGAAATCGCCGTAGTCGGCTGCGGGCCGGTCGGCATGACGCTCGCGGCCCTGCTGGGCAAGGCCGGGCACTCGGTCGTGGTGCTCGAACGCTACCCCGGCCTGTACGGCCTCCCCCGGGCCGCCAGCTTCGACGGTGAGATCATGCGCGCGCTGCAAGGGCTCGGACTCGTCGACGAACTGGCGCCCACCCTGCGGACACAGGACGCGTACGAGTGGCGCAACGGGGCGGGTGACCTCCTCATCCGACAGGTGTTCCGCAACGTCGGCGCCAGCGGTTGGGCCGACCTCTACCAGTTCCACCAGCCCGACCTGGAGACGGCGCTGCACTCGCTGTGCACCTCACTGCCGAGCGTCGACCTCCGTTTCGGCACGACGGTCACCGGCCTGTCCCAAGGCCGTGACCAGGTCACCCTGAACACGTCGAACGGTGCGACCCTCGCGGCGCGCTACGTGATCGGCTGCGACGGCGGGAACAGCTTCGTGCGGAACGACCTCGGCGTCGAGCAGGACGACCTCGGCTTCTCCGAACCCTGGCTGGTCTGCGACTTCGCCCTCCGGCGCCCCGCGGCCGACCTGGGACTGCCGTCGATGCTGCAGATCGGCGATCCCGAGGGGCCGACCACCGTCATCACCACCGGTGCCCAACGCCAGCGGTTCTGCTTCCTGCTCGACGATGACGACGACCTCGGGCGGGAACGTGCGGCGGACGGCGTGTGGTCCCGCGTAGGCCGCTACCTGTCCCGCGACGACGCCGACATCGCCCGTACCGCCACCTACACCTTCCAGTCGCTGGTCGCGAGGCGCTGGCGGGAGGGGCGGGTCCTGCTCGCGGGCGACGCCGCACACCAGATGCCGCCCTTCCTGGGGCAAGGACTCTGCTCCGGGATACGGGACGCACTCAACATCGCCTTCAAGCTGGATCTCGTGCTGCGCGGAGTCCGGGGCGCCGAGGTGCTCGACACCTACCAGAGCGAGCGGGAGCCGCACGTGCGCGGTGTGACGGCCACGAGCATGGAACTCGGCCGCCAGCACACCCTGCGGGACCCGGTGCTCGCCCGCGAACGCGACCGCACGCTGATGGCCCACCGACGCGCGCTCCGGGAGCCGGACCGGATCCGGCTGCCCGACCTCGGTCCCGGCCTGTTCGCCTCCGGCGGAGGCCGACTGTCGGTCCAGGGCCGGGTGAGCGACGGCCGGCGGACGGGCCTGCTCGACGACATCGTCGGCGGAGGTGGCTTCCGGCTGCTGGTCGCCGAGCAGGCCCTTCCCCTGCTGAACCGGGCCCCGCTGAGCGACCTGGGCGTCACGGTCGTCGGCTTCGGCCCCACCGCCACAGGCACCGCCGCCGGAGCCGTTCACACCGGAGCCGCTACCCCCGGAACCGTCGTCGCCGACCCGGACGGCACCCACCGTCGCTGGCTGTCCGACCTCGGCGCCACCGCTGCCGCCGTGCGCCCCGACAACTACGTCTACGCGGCCGGGCCGGACGCGGTCACGGTGGCGAACCAGCTACTGGCCCTCCTCACCCCCGGCACCTGAGCGCGAACCGGCTCAGCCAGACCCCACCGCCGTGCTCCGCGCCCGGAACCGCGGCCACGCCCACGAGCCCGCGCCCACCAGCAGGACCGCCCCCAGCGCGTACACCGGCAGCCAACGCGTCGTCGTCGCCGCCAGGCAGACGTCGACGGCCTGGCGGCTCTGCTCCCGCTGCACGTACCCCAACGCGTCACCGGCACGCCCGGCCAGGTCCCCCAGCGCGGCCTGCGTCCGCAGGACCTCGTAGCGGCCGGCCTCGACGCACCCGCTGCGCGTCCCCGGCATGGGGAACAGCCAGTCCCAGCGCTGAAGTGCCGGAGCCAGCGCCAGCGCCACGCACAGCCCCACGACCAGCGAGTACGCCGCCAGGCTCCGCCCGTAGGCCGCCCGTCGACCCGGCGCCGGCAGCGGCGCACGGCCGAACGACAGGACCACCGCCAGCAGCGTCACCCCGAGATAGGTGGAGAACCACTGCCATGACCCCTGCGCGAGCGAGAACGCCAGCACCACGCCGAGCGCCGTCCCCAGCACACCGGCATCACCGGCCGTCCGTCCCCCGCCCGCGCCCATGGACACGGGGCCGCGGTCACCTCCAGGGCTGTGCCCACTCACAGGCTCTCCTCGTCCGCCAACGGGGCACCAGCCTCCCGCCACCGCCTACCGCCACGGCTTGTCACCACACCGGTGAGCCCTCGGACGCCACCCGCCCAGCCCAGCCCGGGCCTACGGACGGGTCAGTGCCCTCACCGCTCCCAGTAGTCGACGTCGGGCAGCCGTATCCAGCTGTCGGCGGGGCCCGTGACGGCGCGGGCGTCGGTGGGGCGCAGGCCCGCGAAGGCACAGGCCTGGGCGACGGCGTGGTGGTGGTAGAGGTAGCCGGTCAGGACCTCGTCAGGGCTGTGGTTCGGGAGGGGGGCGCCACCGGGGTGGAGGTCCCAGGCTTCGACGGTGCCGTCGCGGACGATGCTGCCCTGATTGCCGCTGTTCCAGGTCACACCGTCCCAGCCCGTCATCGCGGCCCCCGTTCGTTCGTCGTCAGCGCGGCTCTCCGCGAGCGCCACCCGTCCACACACGATGGCATACCGGTCTGACAGTCGCTGTCCGGTGCCTTCGGTAGCTGCTGGCGCCGTGCCCTCGGTGACCGCCACTCGTCACCGGACAGCGCCGCAGGGCTCTCCCCCGGCTGCCCGACCGTCGTGCTCCGGAACCGCAGGACCGCAGGACTGTGCCGGGAGCCCGACGCCTTCCAGATGCCGGCTGACCGGTCGTCGCCCGAGGTCAGCGGTACCAGGTGCGGACGGCGGCCGCCGTCTCACGGACGTCCGCGTCACCGGCGCGGATGCGGGCGGCCAGGTCGGCGGCCTGCTTGGGCTCCGCGGTGACGATGACCCCGGAGGCGCTGAGGTAGGAGGCGGCCACGACGGCGGCGAAGTGCTCGTTGGCGAACTCCAGGGCCGGGACGCGGATCAGCTGGTGCATGAGAGCGGCGGCCCGCTGGTGCACCTCGCCGTACACCGGCACGTCCATGACCTCGTCGAGGTGACGGGCGACCGCGGCGGCGAGGGTGCCGTAGTCGGTGATGTCCGGATCGGCGGGCAGGAACTGGTGGGCGATGTCAAGCAGCCACGCCCGGTCTATCCGGAGGATCACGCGGCATCCGCTGCGGCGCCGCGAGTGCTCTGCGGGTAGGGCCCGAACTCGGCCTCGAAGGCCGGCGCCCACGTCGGCGCGAAGTGCGCCGCGGCTGTCAGGAACCGTTCGCGCCGCTCGTCCGCCTCCTCGGCCAACACCTTGCGCGCATAGTCCGTCAGGCTCAGCCCGGCTGCCTCCGCCCGCTGCTCCAGCGCCTCGTGCACGGCGTCGTCCAGTCGCACGTTCAGCTGCTTCATAACGGCGAATCGTAGTTCGGGGTACACCCCGCTACAAGCTTGAGAACGGCGTGTCGGGCAACGCGGACCACCCCGGCGGGCTCCGGCACGTCCTGAGCGACCAACTCGGCCGATGGCCGACGGAGCCTCGGCCCGTTGCTTTCTCGACCAAGTCGGAGTCTCGGTCGCTTGGGTCGCTTCAGTAGCTGCCCTGCCGAGCCGCGTCCTGGCGCTACGGACCCTCCGCCGGCTCAGGCTTCCAGCGACTGACCCGGATCCGGTGCCACAAAAAGGCCGTACGTACCGGGACAGCAGGGCAACGACACTGTCCTCGGAGGGCAGCGGCGACCGAAGCGACTCAGCGACTCAGTGCTGGAAGTGTTCAGGCACTGATCGCTCCTGCGGACATAGTCCCAGGTCACAGCAGCGAAGCGACTCTCCAGGCCCTGCGGCGGAGCTACTGAAGCGACCCAAGCGACCCAAGTCGGGGACTTGCACGAGAACCTGGTCCGGCGACACGCCGGGGGACAGTGCCCGAGAGACTCAGTCGCTTTCAGTCGCTGAGGTTCAGTCGCTGGGAAAAACCCCAGGTCAGGGCAGGTTCACCCACCCCGTCAGCGACCGAAGCGACTCAAGGTCAGGTATATGAAGACATTCCCCTGTGCGTGTGCGCGTTATAGACCCGGGCTACAGTCGCTTCAGTCGCTGTTTGCTGTTAAAACCGGCTTTGACCTGCGAAAATGCCGGAAGACCGAAACCAGCGACTGAACGGGGTCAGTCGCTGGCCCGGGTTTCGGTAGCTGAGTTTCGCCGCCGACTCCGGCAGTTCGCGTTCCCACGTCCTCGCTCGGATAGTCTGTGTGAGCTATCTTCTGGACTTCGGTCGCTTCAGTCGCTGATCCGGCGCCCACCAGTGCCCTGACCTGGCTATTTGCCCTCAGCGACTGAACGAGCGACTCAAGTCCGAGCAGCTACCAACCATGGGGAGAGGGACCAGCGTGACGGCGCCTAAGGCCGTGGGGAGCGACCGAGCGTTTCGCCAGCCGGATGCGCTGGCCGTCGCGCGCTGGTGTGCCGTCCAGGGTTGGCCCGTCCACCCGCTCGCACCAGGCCGCAAGACCCCGCCCGCCAACTGCCAGCCCTGCCAGGAGCCGGCTCACAGTCCCGCCGACTGCCCGTGCCCTGCGGCCGGTCGCTGGTGTCACGGCTTCCACGCGGCCACTCTCGACCAGGACATCCTCACCGCCTGGTGGCGCGTCAACCCGGACTTCGGTACCGGGGTCGCCTGTGGCCCGGCGGGTCTCGTCGTCATCGACGTCGACAGCCACCCCAGCACCGTCCCCGCCCGGGACCGGATCCTGCCCGGAATCCCGATCCACGAGAACGTCAACCTCGACGGCCTTGAGAACGGCTACCACACCCTTGCTCTGCTCGCGGCCCTGCGCCAGGCTCCTGACCCGGCGACCGACGCGGAAACCCTGCGCGTGCGCACCCCCTCCGGTGGCCTGCACATCTGGTACCAGGAGGACGCCCCCCGCCGGTTCGCCTGCTCCACCGGCTCCTCCAACGGCCGGGCCCTGGCCTGGCAGGTCGACGTGCGCGCCCACGGCGGCTACATCGTCGCCCCCGGCACCGTGACCACCGCCGGTACCTACACCGCGCTCCCCGGGGCAAGGACCCCCGCGCCCCTGCCCCAGTGGCTCAGCGACGAACTCGTCCGCACCGGCCACCTCAAGGACCAGCCCAGCACCCAGCGCCCCGCCCAGCCGTCCGTCCCCGACCGTGGCCGCGCGGCCGTCGTCGCGGCAGGCGGCGGCAAGCGCGGGGCCGAGCGAGTCCTCGACACCGTCCTCCAGGACGTCACCGACTGTGCCACCACCCCCGAGGGGGCCGGTTTCACCGGCAAACTCAACCGCGCCGCCTACACGATGGGAGGCCTGGTCTCCGCCGGTCACCTGACCCACACCGCCGCCGAGCGGCTCCTGCTGGACGCGGCCCGCACGGCCCGCCCCAGCCAGGACAGGCAAAGCTCCGCCGTCATCCGCTCCGGCCTCGCCGCCGGCGCCCGACAGCCCCTGCACGTCGGGAAGGCACGCGGATGAACGACAGCACCCGCAAGAGGACGGTCTTCGATCCCGTGGCCACGGCCCAGCAGATCCTGGAGTACCCGCCGGTCCCCGGCCCAGCCTCCCCGCCCCCCTGGCACGGCACCCCCGTCCAGGAGAGCCTTCTCGACACCCCGTCCGCCGAACCCGCGCCGGCCCCCGAGCCTGTTCAGGAGACCAAGCAGGCCCCGGCCGGGCCGGAGGCGAGCGCGCACGGTCTCCTGCCCGACTCGCTGTCCGACCGGGGCAACGCCAAGCTCTTCGTCCACCTCTACGGAGGCGACTACCGCCACGTCCCCGGCCTCGGCTGGTACCGCTGGGCGGCGCACCGCTGGCAGCTCGACGAGGACGACACCGTCCTGTGGGCAGCCGGCGAGATGGCCGAGAGCATCGCCACCCACGACCCCCGCGGCGTCTACACCAACACCGATCTGCGTCGGCACCGCCGCCGGGCCCTCTCCACCTCGGGCATGAACGCCATGCTCGCCCAGGCCAAGTCCGCCCCGGGCATGGTCCTCAACGCCGCCCTGCTGGACGCCGACGCCTACGCCCTGTGCACCCCCGGCGGCGTGGTCGACCTGCGCACCGGCGCCATCGTCCCGCCCGACCCGAAGGTCCACCACCACTCCCGCTCCACCACCCTGGCCCCCGCCCGGATGAGGACCCCGCGCTGGGACCGCTTCCTCACCGACACCTTCGGCGACGACAAGGAAGGCCGGCAGACCCGGGACTTCCTCCACCTGCTGCTCGGCTACTCGATCAGCGGCGACGTCGGCGCCCAGGTCATGCCGTTCCTCTACGGCCAGGGCAAGAACGGCAAGAGCGTCCTGCTGGACGTCATGATCCAGCTCCTCGGCGACTACGCGGACGCCGCCCCGCCCGGCTTCCTGATGGCCAAGACCTTCGACGGGCACCCCACCGACCTCGCCGAACTCCATGGCCGGCGCATCATCGTCTGCTCCGAGCTCAAGCCCGGCGACCGCTTCGACGAGGCCCGGGTCAAGCTCCTCACCGGCGGCGACAAGATCAAGGCCCGCCGGATGCGCCAGGACTTCTTCTCCTTCGAACCGACCCACAAGCTCTGGCTGCTCGGCAACCACCGCCCCGAGGTCGGCACCGGCGGCTTCGCCTTCTGGCGCCGCATGCGTCTGATCCCGTTCGAACGGGTCGTCCCCGAGGAACGTAAGATCGACAACCTGGCCCACGTCCTCGTTGCCGAGGAGGGCCCCGGCATCCTCGCCTGGCTCATCGACGGCGCCCGCCGCTACTTCGCCGGCGAGAAGGACCTCGCCGGCCCCCAGCGCGTCCAGGTCGCCACCACCGCCTACGCCGAGACCGAGGACCACGTCGGCCGCTTCCTCAAGGAGGCCTGCATCACAGGCGAGGGCATGCGCGCCGAACAGTCCCAGCTCTTCGGCGCGTACACCCGCTGGTGCGGATTCGAAGGCGCCAATCCCGTATCCGGTCGTGCGTTCGCTGCACGAGTTCGCGAGACACTGGGTATGACCTCCCCCAAGGAGATGGTCCTGTCCAACAGTCGCAAGTACTACCCGGGCATCGGCCTGATCACCGACGACACAGAGGAGCAGAACGCGTGAGCGCGCTGATCGACCCGGCCGAGCTCGCCCACGAAACCGATCTCGTCTGGCTTGAGGACACCACCGACCTCGACTACGTGCGCCAGTCCCTGGACCGCCTCACCACCCGCCGCGGCCGCCCCGCCTACCACCGCGACGGCCGCATGGTCGGCTACGCCATCCTCGGCCCCGACGCCAGATCCTCCCGGGCCTCCGGCACCTTCCGCCGCCGCGTCTTCTGGCTCCTGCCGCACGACCGCGACCAGGACCCCGAGGGCCTCTACTCCACCGGCGCCCCCTCCGAGGCCGTCGACCCGCGCACCGTCGCCCCCGGCGTCAAGGGGTACAAAACCGAGCGCTCCGAGGGCGGCCCGGCCTCGCCGGCGATGCTCGAACTGGGGATAACGCTTCCGAAGGCGTGACCGTATCGGCGTGGGTGCACTCGCACCCACGCCGTTTTGATCAGACGGCAGCTGCTGTTGCTCGTCCGGCTCCGGCGGTTACGGCTCGGTGTCCGGGCGGTGCTGCTCCTCGAAGAGGGCCGACTGCCCCGCCAGGAGGCTGTCCAGGAACCGGCCGTGCTGCGGGGGCGTGCGGTCCTGGGGCTCCAGGGCCGGGGTGAGGGCCTGAGGAACCTCGGTCTGCCGGCCTTCGGCCCGCGGCTTTTCGGCTCGCAGCGTTTCAGCCTGCGGCGTTTGGATCCGTAGGGTTTCGCTCTGAAGGACTCGGGCCCGGAGGACTTGGGTCTGCGGGACCTCGACCTGGCGGACCCGGCCGGCACCCAGGACACCGAGCGCCTCGGCGAGACAGGTCATCGCCTGACCAGTCTCGGCCTCCCTCTCCCCCGGCCTCTCTCCCGTGCTGGTCTCGTCCTCCACCTGGGCGCGGCCGCGCGGCGACGTATGTGCCTTCGCGGCTCTCGCTGCCTTCGCACCGCCCCGGCCGGCCATCGCCGCCCCCGTGCGCGACGCGGCGGACTCCTTCCGAAGCCGGTCGACCTCCGTCTCCAGTGCCGCCAGGCGCATCCGCAGGTCGTCGAGCTCGCTCATGCTCCCCCTCGTTCAGGACCGTCCCCGGCCTCCCACGGCCGTTGACGTGCCGCTTCAGCCTAGCCGGGCGCCCCCGGGCCGCCGCCCCCGGCTACGGACCTGGCCACGGGCACGCCAGTTCGCTCGCCACTCATGCATTCGCATAAGGCCACGGCACGTAGTTCGGACGCTGCCGCAATGCTGTTACTCCGCCTCATGAGCATCGGGAGCGGCCACTGAAACCTCGCGGCCGTCGGCGCCTCACCGGGTTGCGGCTCCGGGCAGTTCGCAGAGGTCGAGCAACTCGTGGAGGCGGTCAGCGGCCAGATTCGGGTTGGCTGCGGCTCCTTCCGCGTGCTCCGGGTCGTTCAGCAGGGCCGAGACCAGGTCGAGGGGAAGGCGCGGATTGGCTGCCGCGGCTTGACGGACGCTGGGGTCGGGGTCGGCGAGCAGGTGGACGGGCGGCTGGGCCAGGCCGGCGTCGGAGGCGGCCAGAGCGCGGACGTCCGGGTCGTCGTGGTCGAGCAGGTGGTCCAGGCCGGTGCGGGGTAGGCGGGGCAGCGTGAGCAGGTAGGGCCGCTGGCGCGGTGCGGCGATGAAGGCGTCGAGAACGAGTGCAGGCGGTGCCAGCGGGTGGTTGAAGGCCAAC
The DNA here is from genome assembly GCF_042720685.1 of Kitasatospora sp. NPDC058492. Lineage (NCBI taxonomy): Bacteria > Bacillati > Actinomycetota > Actinomycetes > Kitasatosporales > Streptomycetaceae > Kitasatospora > Kitasatospora sp. NPDC058492. Next base: position 75,935 of record NZ_JBHXMU010000008.1, on the reverse strand, counting down.
AGATGGCGCACGTCCGCGTCGAGGTCCTCGGCCAGACGGCGCACCAGCTCCGCCGACAGCAGGGGGCAGGTCGCGGCAACTCGGCGCAGCTGAGGATCCGCGGACGCGGCGCACGCCTCGTACCAGCTCGTCCCCGGCTCGACGAACATCTCGCCGACAGCACCGACGTTCTCGACGGCGTGGCCGAAGACCCGGTCGATGGCGGCGCGCTGCGGCCAGGTCCGCGGCAGCGGGTGCAGCTGGGCCCGGGCCCGCACGGCGCTGTCCGGGTCCTGGGCCAGTTCCGCCAGGAGTGGCGGGTCCAGGTCGGCTCTGGCGGCCACCTGCTTGCGCACGTCCGGATCGGGGTCGTGGGCGAGGCGGGCGACGATGTCGCCGGGCGTGTGGGGGTTGCGGGCAAGCGACCACAAGTCGCGCCGTTCAGCGAGGCACTGCTCGGCCACGGCGGGGGAGACGGCGTAGCTGATGAGCAGAAGATTCCGGGCGTGGCAGTCGCGTTCCGGCAGCTCCGCTTCCATCGCCGCCGGGTCCAGGATCCGGCGGCGGTCACGGGCGGCCTCTGCGACGGTGGGATCCGGGTCGGCCAGGAGCGCGTCGCGTTGGCCAGGAGTCAGCCATAGCCACAGGCCGGCGGCCTGGGCCCGAAGTACGGGGTTCGGGTGGTCGAGCATCCTGCGGTGGAACGATGCACGGATCTGCCCGGAGAACGCCAGCTCCTGCCGGATCTCGTCTGCGCTGAGCATCTGGTCCCGGTGGTGTTCGTCGCGGGTGGTCAGCAGGATTTCCAGGACGTCGTCGGGCAACGGCTCGGCCCTGCTCAGGCGCGGGCGCGGACCTGCGGCAAGGCTCGCGCGGACGAGGGCATTGGGGTCGTCGACCAGCCGGCCGCGCTGTTCGGGAGCGGCGTGCCGGTTGCGGGCGAAGGCGCGGCGGACCGTCTGCTCGGGGTGTGCGAGCACCGCCTCGACGACCTCTGGGGGAAGGGCACGTTCCTGGCAGAGGGCCATCCAGGCCGCCCGCCCCTGCGGGGCCAGTAGACGCAGCAGAACCCCGGACGGCGCAGCCCGGTTGGCCGCGACGCCTCGCAGCCACGGTTCCGCGAGAAGAGAGGAGGACATCGGGACATCGTGGCAGCGAGTACGGCACCGCGTCGACGGGTTCGCTGAACCTGACGGCCCACCGAACCGCAGCTGCCGACTTTGATCGACCATTGCTGCCTCCTGAATTTTCCGCGGAAAATTCAGGAGGCAGTGAGAGAGCGGAGCCGACGTGTCATCTGGATCGGGCTGCCGCTCCCCCGCTGGCTCAGCTCTCCACCGCTGAATTTTCCGCGGAAAATTCTGCGCCTTCGGACTGGGCGCTGCGGAATCGGCGGCCCGCTGGCGGACCTTCGGTCGTGCTGCGGCCGCAGTGGATCAGGTCGACTGACACGGCCTGGGACAGTCGTTCTCGACGGCGCGGGCGTGGCGGGGGCTCGTGGTGATGAGCATCCGGCGGGCCGTCCAGAGTGAGTCACGGGAAGCCGATCAATCCCCCGGGCCGTCCCGGTGTCCTCTCTGAGGCTCCGAATTTTCTGCGGAAAATTCCGAGATGCGGTTCAGCAGTCCGGGCTGTCGAAGCGGCCGGTTTGGCGGAGGAAGAAACGGGATGTGTGTTCCGACCTGGACGGGCGCGGTTCAGGACGGATGGTCGTCATCCCGGCAACGCCCGCCGTCGTCGCCTACCAGAACCAGTGCGGTGGGCGCTCCTGCCCTCGGCGCGGGCCTGCGGGCAATCGCCATGCAGTGAGCTCGGAGCAGGCGATTTTCCGCAGAAAATTCTCCACGCTCAGGACAGTCGTGGGGCAGAAGCTTCTGCCGCTCCTTGTCCCGCCGGCGGATGATGGGCAGAGCAGCTGTGCGTCCTGGCGGCCATCGGTCTCATGGATTCGCACGTTTTCTGCCGTTGGCACAGCATGGCGGACACGCGCCGTTGGAGTGGGGTCCGGACGGGGTTTGACGTCATCACGGGGAGTCGATCAATCTCCCAGGCCGTCCCAGTGTCCTTTCTGAGGTCCCGAATTTTCTGCGGAAAATTTCGGGACGCGGTTCTGTAATCCGGCTTCCTGGTCCACCGCGATCCGAAGAGAGCGGCACTCGGCCGGCTGGCGAACGACCTTGCGGGCGATCCCGGGCAGACCTGTCGGTTCTTTCTGGTGGAGCCGTACCATCGGCCCGCGGTCGTGATGGGCACTCAGCCACGTGTGGGGAAGTCGTTGAGGCGACTGATCCAGCCTGAAGTAGATGGCGCGTCTGTCTCGACCTGGACGGGTTTGGCTCGGGATGGACGGTCGTCATTCTGCAGCGCCCGTCGGCGCCGTCTACCAGATGGCGCTTCTTCGCTTGGCGCAGGCAGGCAATCGTCGCGCAGCGAGCCTCGGAGGGCGCGTCGCGTCATCAGGGAGAACCCAGCAATTCCCCGGGCCACCCCAGCGCCCTACCTGAGGTCCGCCGAATTTTCTGCGGAAAATTTCGCAGCGCGGTCCACCGCAGTCCGAAGGGACTGGCACCCGGCCGGCTGGCGAACGACCCTGCGGGCTTGCTCGGCCGGACCGTGTGGGGCGGGCCAGCGGAGCCGCATCATTGGCTGCGGTTGTGACGGAAGCTCAGTCGTGTGTGGGGGAGCTGTTGAGGTGACTGATTCAGCATGGAGGAACGGAGCGTCTACCTCGGACTGGATGGGTGTGGCCCACGATGAATGTTCGTCACCGTGGCAGTGTCCATCGGCGTCGCCTACCAGGACCAGTGCGGTGGGTGCTCCTGCGCCCGGCGTGGGCAGCTGGGTAGTCGTCGTGCAGCAAGCTCCGGATAGCACGACTGTGTCCTGGGCCAGGGGGTCGCGGCTCGGCGATTTTCCGCAGAAAATTCGTCGGCGGTCGGGCAGGGGCAGAGCCGCTGTTGGTCTTCGCCTCGGTAGCGGATGACTGGGTACGCGTCCTGCCACGGCCCGTGTCGACAGGCTCTACGACTCCGGCGAACCGGCCTACCTGTGCAGGCGCGGCATCCGTCGCACCATCCTGGAGAAGACCTACCAGATCCGTAGCCGAAAGAAGCTCGGCGGCGGCGACGGGGTACGACGAGTTGGCTGTCCGCTACGAGGCAACCGCGTTGATCGCCGCCGTATACGAGTAGCTGCGAAACGCCCCCCGCTGCGATCATGTGGCGGTGAACGATGGACTGCCCGACGGCTGGACGATCGAGCGAGCGCGCTCCGCATCAGAGGATCCTGAAGCCGCCTTGCTCACCCTCGAACGACTGGTCGTGGTCGAGGAGCACGGCCGCGCGGACTATGTCTCACTCCGACCCGACGTCATCCTGTCCCTCCACGGCCTGTGCCTCGTGCGAGCGGACGACGACTGGTACATGGGCGAGCTCGACTCCGACGGCTCAGTCATCTGCTGGGTCGCCTACGGTCCCGACTTGGGCGAAGCCATCCAGGGGTTGTGAGTATCAGGCGATCGGCTTGATCACTTTCAGCGTGCCTCAGTGGGGGAGAGGACCACCCCGACTTGCCGTGATAGGCGCTCCCCCGTAGGAGGCCGCAGGGGAGTCGAAGCCGTCGGCAATTCTTGTGTCGCGAGGGTGGGGGCCGCTTGCTGGGAACCGGCACACAGCGCTCGCGCCAATCGGAGCCCGATCTGTCTAGCAGTCAGCCGACGGATTTTCCGCAGAAAATTCGAGGGCTTCGATGGGGGAGCAGCATCAGCATCCGGACCAGCCGACTGGCAAGCGCACGCTCACGTGCTGCACAGCCACGACTCGGACCCGGGTTCGGGTTCGGGTTCCGGCTCATCAAGGGGCTTCCGTGCCGCCGATCCATGCCGTCCGGGCTGGCTCTTCCGAGCTTCTCCTCGAAGGCCGGCCAGAGTTCTCGACGGACATCCATCGTGCCTACGGGCAACGGCAACGGACGATGCCAGCAATGGACGATGCGGGGGCGGCCGATCCATGGGCCTTCGTCGAGGGACTCTGAATTTTCCGCAGAAAAGCCGATGCGCCATCGGCCAAAGCGATGCTCTGGACATCCACGGCGGCGCCGAGTTCGCCATCTCTACGTCCGCCGGTTGACCTGCTCTACGGCGCCTCTGCCTTCACGATCGAACCAGCAGCTCGTATCCGACCGGACCGATGGCCCCGGAAGTGCTCACCGGGACAGGGCCGCCACCCCCCGATCTCGACCGTACGGCTCATACCTCGGAGAGAACCCGGCCAGTGGGGCAGCGGGCCACAGCTGATGCCGGTCGTCGAACGCATTGGACTCAAGGGCCCCGGCGTGGTCATTCGCGCACACCCCCGACTGCCGCCGCAACTGTCGCTACCTGCGAAGGCGCCAGTTTCAAGCACACCATTCCGGAGAAGCAGGATCAGCGGGCCAACCGTCGGCGACGACGCAGCTGAAGAGATTGGCCGGGCTTCGACAAGGAGATGTACAAGCGCCGGAACGAGGTCGAGCGCACGGTCAAATCGGCTCAAGCATTCCCGGGCCCCGGGGCTGTGGCGACGCGCTACGACAAGCGTGCCTACGTTTTCACCGGCGCCGCCACGGTTTCCTCGATCCGGCTGTGGCTCAGGCCGTGGGTCGGTTTTTCAGGCCCGTCGCGATGCCGTCCCAATCCGGGCCGTGTAACCACAGACTCTGTGCCGCCTTCCGCATCAGTGCCGGCTCGCCCGGCCGTGGCAGAAGCACGAGCCGGTACGCCAGACTCCGCATCTGGACCGGCAGGTAGCCCCGTCAGCTAGCTGCGGGCACAGCTCCCGCAGCATGGCGAGGATCGCATCCGCGTCGGCGAAGGCCAGCTCCCCGGCGAAGTGACGAAGTAGATGGCGCTGACGGCCGGTACCTCGGTGCTGCCAGGAACCCGGGTCTACCGTGAGGCGGAGGCCCGGAGGCCCGGAGGCCCGGAGGCCCGGAGGCCCGGAGGCCCGGAGGGGAAGGGGAGCGGGTGAAGGTCCAACTTGCCGCGCTGCCGCAGCGGGCTGCGGTACGCCTGAGGTCGAGCTGGCTGGCCAGGAGGTGGCGGAGCTGGGGACGGGTTTCCGGCGGAAGGAGAAGCGGGCGCGATGTTCGGCACCTGCCCGGCGTGGGTGTGAGCGCGAGTGGCTTCTTCGAGGCCTCGGGAGCCGACTCCTCAGCGGTCAGAGGCGATTTGCATGCCGCAGGCCACTTCACGTTCAAGGGCCTGAACACAAAAGACGTCAGAAGACCACTAATAAACAAATCTCGATACGGCGCCGTTTTCGGACGACGTGGTGCTGGGCATGTCGACCCGTAGCCTTCCGATGGTGGTCGGGCCCTTCGGCATTTAGTTCGTATGCACAAGAAAGAGGGCGGTCCGGATGCGCGGTGCGGATGCGGTGGCCGAGGTGAGCCAGGTCGACGGTCGAGACTTCGCGACGTGTCGGGTGATCGACCCGACGAGTCCGGATGTGGGGGAGAGGGCAGGATGCGGCCTGGGGGAGTGGCGGAGCGTCGTCCACCAGAGCCGGGCGCCTCGCGCGGACGGGAGCCCGGTGCGCGGGGATGACTCCCGCTGTCGAGGTGCCACGGGACTCTGTGAGTCGGTGACCGAGTCCTGGAAGCTCATTGACGCCTGGCTGGCGAAGAATGCACCGGCCAGCCTGGCCGAGCTTCGCCCGCCCGCATCGCCCGAAGCCGTCGGGCGCACCGAGGAGCGGCGCGGGTTCGAGATCCCCGCCGATCTGTGCGAGTCGCTGCTGTGCCACGACGGAGACGACGCCTAGATCGCTGTCCTTCCGTGCGGCCCCTGTACTCCACGGAGGGGATCTGGGACGCCGACGATCCGGACCAGCAGGACGACCCGTGGTGGGGAGCGCGGTGGGCCTCGTTTGCCAGCCGCGACGGCGGCGAGCCCGACCTGTGGCACAACCACCTCGGAGGGCTGCCTACGACTCGGCCTACCTCGCCGGCTGGCCGAGCTTCGCTACTTGGCTCCACGCCGTCGCCCGGACGATGCTGCATCACGACGACCGCGATCACGTCGAGCCATTCAGGTCACCAATTCGCTTTCATATCAAGGTAGTTGATCTATAGATCTCACCGACCGGGCGGAACTCGGTTGAACTGCAAGCCCTTTGTGGGAGTCCTGCTCAGGCGTTGGGAACGCAACACCTGAACTGGGCGGACTGGTCTTCGGTGTTGCCCACTACCTGGTTGAAGAGCCCGCGATGCGGTGTGTCATCACATCCCGCACGAGGCCCGCCGTGAAAGCCAGTTGCAGGTGTCTGGTCATCGGACGCGACACGACCGTGGCGAGTGCGGTGCCGGACACCGGCCGAACTCCGCTGCCTACGCGAGAAGTTCGGAGCCTGTCGGCTGGAAGTCGCCTACGAATGGCTCCCGATAGCGGAGGCCTTCGCGAAGCCGTCCACGGTGCCCGGAGGGCAGTGCCGTCAGTGGCGCCGCAGGTGACGTGAGTGGGTCGCTGCCCGGCCGGTCACACCTGGTGCCGTCGGGGCAGTTCGGCGTGCCTGACCGGGGCGGAGGCCAGGGCGAGGGCCGCGCCCAGGCCGGCGACGGCGCCACAGCCGAGGAACACCGGTGCGGCGCCCCAGGTGCCGATGGCGGCGCCGACCAGCGGGTAACACAGGGGCGCGAGACCGACCATGGTGAGCATGACGACGGAGGTGACCCGGCCGAGATAGGCGGGGTCCGCGGCGGCCTGGATGAGGGCGTTGTCCAGGGCGCCGGAGACGCCCAGGCTCAAGCCGACAACTGCGGCCAGCACCGCGGCGGTCCACAAGGTCGGGACCAGTGCCATGGCGGCCGCTCCCGTGCAGCCCACGAGCAGTGTCGCGGCCAACACGGGGCCCGCGCGCGGCAGCCACCCGACGACGGCGAGCAGCGCGGCGCTGACCGCCGCTCCGGCGCCGAAGGAACCGACGATCCACCCGTAGCCGGAAGGCCCCCAGCCGCGTTCGGCGTTGAGCAGCACCATGCCGACGTTGAGGGTGCCGGTGAGGCCGAGTTCGCAGACGGCTCCGGCGGCGACGAGCGGGCCGATGAGGCGGTGGCGGCGGATGTAGCGCAGCCCGTCGAGGAGATCGGTGCGCGCGCTGCCGGGTTGCGGAGCGTCCTCGCCGCGTGCTCCGAGGGGACGTATTCGTACCGTCAGCAGAAGCGGCAGGGAGAGGGCGAAGAGCAGGCCGGCGGTGGCGAAGGCCGCGGCCGCACCGCCGAGGCCCATGGCGAGGCCGCCGATCGGCGGGCCCGCGATCTGGCCGAGGCGCATCGACAGGGACCGCAGACCGGTGACGCGGGCCAGCTGGTCGGGGCCGGTGATCCGCGGCGGGAGGGCCCCGACGGCGGGGATGAACAGCGCGTCCACGGCGCCGAAGACGAGCGCCACCGCGACCAGGACCCACAGGACCGGCGCGGTCAGCGCGATGCCGGCGGCCACCGCGAGGATGAGCAGGCAGCGCAGGGCGTCGCTGCCGAGGATCACCCGACGGGGGTCGGTCCGGTCGGCCAGCACGCCCCCGCCGAGCATGAGCAGCGCCCGCGGGAGCGCCCCGGCGGCCATGACGAGGCCCACCTCGGTCGGGCCGCCTGCCTTCTGGGCGGACCAGCCGAGGGCGACGAAGTACACGCTGTCGCCGACGAGCGAGGCGGTGTACGCGGCGAGCCAGCGCAGCACGTTGCCGTCACGGAAGGCCGGGATGCCGACGCGTTCGGGCGGGGCCGTTTCGGGCGGGGCCGTCTCGGGTGGTGCTGTCTCCGCGGTGGCCATGATGGGCTCCAGCAGGTCGGGACACATCCGTGTCAGGTGCGGGACGGGAAGAGGCGGAAGGGGCACAGAGGAGGAGGCGTCAGGGGCGGAAGGGGAAGCCGTAGAGGTGCACGGACACGTGCTCGCGGTCCTCGGTGTCACCGGCTGCCTTGGCGGCCTTGCCGCGCTCCCGCCAGCGTCGCCCCAGCGCCACGAGTTCGCCGTTAAGCTCGGCGAGTTCGGCCGGCGTCAGGTCGAGCATCCACTCGGAGCTGAACGCAGAGTCCGTCCACACCTTGCCCCAGGCGGCGCCCTGGTCCAGGTAGGCGCGGTACTGGGAGGCCCGGGTCTCGACGATGCCGCGGGTGACCGCGCCGACTGCGGCGGCTCCCTCGGGCGTGCCCGCGAAGTTCGAGTCCTGAAAACCCCAGCCCTCCTCGGAAGCCACCTGCCACCACCGTTCGCGGCCGTCCGCACTGCGGCCGCTCGCCGCGGTCACGAAACCGTGTTCGGCCAGCTTGCGCAGGTGGTAGCTGACCAGCGACGGAGCCGCGTCGACCTGTTCGGCGAGCTGGGAGGCGGTCGCGGTGCCTGCGGCGTACAGCAGCCGGTAGAGCTGCATCCGTAGCGGGTTCGTGAACGCCTTCAAGCGGGACAGGTCGGTGATCTGGTCGGGCTCGCGCTCGGGTTGCATGTCCTGACCGTAGGTCTGAAGGGAAAATTGCGCAATAAAGTTTTCAGATCTTCGGAGGAGCGATTCCCAGAGGGGTGATGCCGCCACCGCGTGGCCCGCTTCGGCGGTCGCCAGCCGACCACCCCGTCGGCGCGCGCAGTTCGGCGATCTCACAGTGGAAGCGCCGCGCGACCTGGACTCGGCCGCTCTCGATCCGGCCGGCGCCGACGGCGGGGCGGGGGTGGGTGCCGGGCAGCGGCCTGGTCCAGATCGTGCTGCTGGCATCGGCGGTGACGTCCGGGCGTTGGTGCCTGACGCTGTCGGAGATCTCGGAAATCAAGTGTCGGGGCATGATCCGATCGGCCTGATGACAGAGCGTCTCCCCCAGCGCGGGATCTGTCCGTCCGGCGGGACCTCCGGGTGGGATCGCCGAGCCTGTCGCTCAGGGGCAGTTAGCCCCAGCATCTGTCACGAATACTCAGGAAACGGCTCGGAACTGCTGATAGCGCCGCAGCCGGGATGGCCGGTGATCGTACTGGATTGCATGGATGCATAAGACACGCCCGTGCCCCGCCGTGAGATCTACGACGCCAGGAACAAAGAGAGCCTCCCGGGCGCCCTGGTGCGCTCCGAGGGCGAGGCTGCGAGCAAGGACGAACTGGTCAACAGCGTCTACGACACGCTCGGCACCACCTTCGACTTCTTCCTCACCGCGTACGGCAGGAACTCCCTCGACGGCGAGGGCGGCCCACTTCGGGCGACCGTCCACTGCGGTGGCAAGTTCGCCAACGTGTTCTGGAAGGGCGGGCGGCTGGTTCTCGGCGACGGCGACGGCGAGTTCATCCAGCTGCGTCCACGCGACCTCCTCGACGTCGTCGCGGCCAGCGTGAGCGGGCAGATCCTGAACCCGCAGCTCATGTACCTCGGTCAGTCGGGGGCGCTCTCCGAGTCCATCAGCGACGTCTTCGCCTCCCTCGTCAAGCAGTACTCGCTCGGCCAGAGCGCCGACCGGGCCGACTGGCTCCTCGGCGCCGGAATGCTCTCCCCTGGTCTCAAGGCCAAGGCGCTGCGCTCGCTGGCCGCACCCGGCACCGCCTACGACGATCCCCGGCTGGGCAAGGATCCCCAGCAGGCCCACATGGGCGGCTACATCGAGACCCAGCGGGACAACGGCGGGGTGCACCTCAACTCGGGTATCCCCAACCGCGCTTTCCACCTCTCCGCCACCGCCATCGGCGGCAACGCCTGGGAGAAGGCAGGCCGGATCTGGTACGACGCCGCGACCGGCGGCAAGCTCGCCGCCGATGCCACGTTCGCCGACTTCGCCAAGTTGACCGCGACCGTCGCCGAGGACCTCTACGGCAGCGGGACCGAACTGGACGCCGTCAACAACGCCTGGAAGTCGGTCGGCGTCCTCTGACCCCTTCCTCACCAACAGGTTGTCCGGCGGGCCCACAGGACAGGGCCCCGCCGGAAGAACGTGCCGAGCCGTTCGGCGTCCTCCGCCGCGTCGCTGGGTTTCCCTCGGCCGGGGTCACCCCGGTGGCTTCGAGAACGATCAAGTCAGCCCCCGGGGTGGGTGGCGGCGCGCCAGGACCATGGCCGTTGGACGCCCTGCCGGTTGAGGAAGTCCTGCAAGGCTGTCGGCTGCAGCACGGGCACAGGTACCGGTGCGGTTGGGGGAGGGGCCGGGGACGGGCCGGTCAGGCCAGCCAGCGCAGCACGGTCCAGGGGCCGGCGGGCAACGGGGAGAAGACGATCGTGGGTACCAGGAGCAGTCCGGCACTCACCCACCAGTAACGCCGGCCCCGTAGGCCGGTCAGGCTGCGGAGCCCGAGGTTGACCAGCCACCACAGCAGGCCGAAGACCGTCCAGACGACGACGCCGGCCACTATCCACACCATCGGGCCGTCGTTCTCGGTGGGTTCGCGCTGCCCGAGCCCGAGCCAGACCAGCGGGTAGTTGAGGAAGAACACCAGCGTGAACATCAGCGGGACCATGGCGGCGAACCCCAGCGCGACGTTGGCCAGCACCGGGGCCGCCCACGCCGCCCGCCTCGGCTGGGCCTCAGGCGCTGCGCAGGGGTGCATGGTGCTTCTCCAATGCCCGGTAGAGCTCGATCAGTTCGACGTCGTATTGCCCTGGCTGCCCACCGCCGAGGAGGCGCCCGGATTCGCAGCGAGAAGGGCGTCCGTTGGGGAGAGCGGGCGGGCCTCGGCTGCCTTCGCCTGATCAGCTGTTCCGGATACTTCTTCCATGGGAAGCAACAGGAAGCCATTCTGGCGCACGCTCGGAACTCCGAAGACGCTCGCCCTGTACCGCACGCCCGACCGGTGGCGGTTCGCCGTGTACTTCGAAGCGCCGGGAGGGGTCGCCGACGGTTTCCTCGATCGTCCCGCACCCTCCTGCGAGGCCGAGTTGGCCCAGTTCGCTCTGCGCCTCAGGACCGAAGAGATCACCCATCGGGATCTTGAAGTCTCGTGGCAGCCCACCGATCGACCGGACTGGTGGATCGGAGTCATCACCAGGGTCGGCCCACTCCTCGATACGGATCACTGATCCGCCCTCGGCAGCCAAGTAGCGAACCCGGCCAACCTATGCCGTCACAGCACCGGTAGGGCTGTGCCAGGAGACGAGGTCGACCTCGCCCGTGACGGCGTCGGCCGTGGTGTCGAATCAGCCGTGGGCGACGTCCTCGGGCACCGACCGGGCGAGGGTGTCGGCTACCGTCGTGCAGGCGAGCCGGGCCACGGAGCGCAACTCGGCGTCGGGGGAGTCTGCCCGGCTCAGTACGGCCAGCGACTGGTTGACGGCGACGACGAATGCGGCGAGTTCGTCGAGCGTCCGGGGGTCGGCCGAGGAGTCCGCCAGTGCTGTGCGCACCCGTTGGCGCTGCACGTCGAGCAGACGGCGCACCTGCGCGCTGTTCTCCTCCTTCAGCGTCGGCGACTGCGCGGCGGACTGGGTGATGAGGCACCCTGCGGGGACCGACGGGTTGGCGATGCGGCCCAGGACGACGCCGAAGAACGCCTCGACCGCGCGCACTGGACCACCGGGGTGTGCCGCAAGCGCCTGCTCGTACTGCGTGCCGTAGATCGACGCGTAGCGGTCGAGGCACTGGCCGCCGCCGACGACGTGCAGGGCCCCGTCCTCCCCGACTGCGGCCACTACCCGGCCGAGGAGGCCCCGCAGGCGATGCTGGCCGCGCTGACCGCGTTCCTGGCCCCGTACCGGGACGGGGCGACCGCAGAAGACGCCCTCACGGCACGCGTCGGCCCCACCACCCCGACCCGCGAGGTCGACTCCGCGGACACGGCCTCGACGACCGTTGCCCAACCCGCTTCGAACGCCCGTCGGCAGGCGTCGGATACTGACCGCTGTGACCGCTGAGCCCTCTCTTCTGACTGACCCCCGTGCTTGTGGGGGAGGAGCTTCTTTCTGGCCTGCGCGGAGCAGTGATGCCTTTGCCATTTCTTGATCAGGGCTCACGCTGCCGGATAGCGAACTGCGGTGATCTGTTGAACTGTCAGGAAACGGCAGGGAGGTGTTCCATACGCCAGAGCTGCGCGGGGGCGCACGGCTGTTCGGGGCGGCCGGTGAAGGCGAATGCGTCCCGGTAGCGGTGCCGTCCCTATGCCGCTGCCCGTGCGTCACGCTCTCTTGCGATGGCGGGATTCGGGGCCGGGTCGTCGGGGATATTCGGCGGGTCCTCGGAAATCAGGGGCTCAGAGAAACGGACATTGTGCTTCATGACACGCGGGTCGTGTCGGCATCAGGCCTGATCATCTGGAATGCTGTTCCAGTCCGCCGTCACCGGCTTTGATCGGCGGGCATCCGCAGTACCGGGCAAGCGGCCCGGGAAGCCCACGGAGAGAACGGAACATCATGAAGCCATCTGTACTTGTCGTGTCCACTGACCCTCAGGGATCGGCCGTCGTCTGGGCGGAGCGGGTGGGGGACAACCTGCCCTTCGATTTCATGGCGGCGCACGACCAGGCCGATCAGCTGCTCCACCTCAAGAACACCGGTGCCAAGGTCCACGTCATCGCCAACCAGAAGGGCGGCGTCGGCAAGACCACGACCACGGTGAACCTCGCGGCGTGCACCTTCGACGTCCTCGGCGAGAAGGACGAGTACGAGCACATCTTCATCGACACGCCGGGCACCCTGGCCGATGAGGAGATCCTGCGCAGTGCTCTGGAGATAGCGGATGACGTCCTGGTCCCGATGATCACCGAGCCGTTGTGCTTCGACCCGACGGCGCGGACGATCCAGAAGGTCATCGAGCCGATGGACATCCCCTTCCGGGTCGTCATCAACAACTGGGACCCCCGGGACGGCCGCGCCGACCTGGAGGACACCGAGGCGTACATCGCCGCGAAGGGGTGGCCGCGGGCCAAGACGGTCCTGCGGCGTTACAAGATCCACTCCCGGGCGGTGGCCGAGGGAACGGTCGTCACCCAGTACAAGGAGAGCGGCACCGCCTACCGGGCCCGCGAGGACTTCTTCCGGCTGTCCCTCGAGCTCGGATACGGGGGTCGCTGATGGCCGGCCGTCGTGTTTCCTTCGCCTCGATGGCGGCCGACCCGGTCGTCGACGCCCCCGGGGTGGTCAGCAACCAGGAGACTCCGGCCCGGTGGGTCCCCACGGGGCCGGACTCTCCGGCCCGGTGGGTTCCCACCGCCAACTGCCTCCCCAACCCGCGCAACCCGCGCGACGACCTGGGCGACCTGTCGGACCTGGCGAGCATCAAGGACCGCCAGCTGCAGAGCTGCCTCGCCGTCACCCCGGACGCGTACCTCCGGCTCTGGCCGGAGGACGAGGGCCTGCTCGCTGCGGGCCCACAGGACGTGGTCATCGTCAACGGCAACCGGCGCCGGGCCGCTGCCGCGCTGTACGGGCGCGAGCAGCTGCTCGTCGTCGTGGACGACTCGGTGGCGGACTCCAAGGCGACCCTGCTGCGCGCGGCGCTCGACGAGAACATGGCGCGCAAGGACTTCGACCCGATCGAGGAGGCTAACGCGGTCCTGCTCATCGTGGCGCAGTACGCCACCGCCAAGGAGGCCGCCGAGGCGGAGGGCTGGTCCCAGAGCTGGATCTCGCACCGCAAGAACCTGCTCAAGCTCCACCCCGAGCTGCAGCGGCAGGTGCGGGCCAAGGCGCGGGGCGAGGAGGGCGTCTCCATCAACGTCGCCCGCCGTCTGGGATCGGTCAAGGGCATCGAGGCGATGTCCCTGGCCGAGCAGACGGAGCAGTTGGAACAGTTGCTCCAGGCCGACGCCGATGCCGTCGCGGCGAAGCGGGCGGCGAAGCTGGGGGCCCGGGCGGCGGCGGCTCAGGCCTCCGCCGACGGGGCGACTCCTCAGCCCGCGCCGCAGCGACCCGTCGCATCCGCGAGCGGGCCTGCGGAGAGCGCGACCGCGACCGCGACCGCGGCTGTGAGCGCGGCTGCGTCCACGGCCACCGTCACGCCGTCGCCGGTGGATCCGTCGCCGGCGGATCCGTCGGCCTCGGCTACCCGGTCGAAGCCCGCCAGTTCCGGCGCGGGTGAGAGCTCTGCTTCGGCTCCGAGCACCGAGTCTGCTTCGAGCACGGAGTCCGCTCCGAGCGCCGAGCGATTTTCCGCGGAAAATTCCGAGCCTCTCCCGATGCCGGAACAGCGAGCCGAGGCCTCCCCGGCCGAGCAGTCGTCGGCCACGCCGTCCGCGGAACTCGGCGATGTCGACTGGCACGACGTCGAGGAACTCGCCGACGCCATCTGCCGCACCCTCTCGGCCGACGAGGCCTACCGCCTCGCCGACGCCCTGGCCAACCGTCTGCTGACGACCGACAGCTGACGCGACTTCCGGTGCCCGCCCCGTCGTTCGCACGGGGCGGGCACCGGATCGGCTTCCCTCGCCGGTGCCTGCGGGAGGGAAGCGTGGACTTCTTCGGCCGTCCGAACGGTGCCGCTCACAGTCCGGCTTCGTACGTCCCGGGCGGCACGGGCGTCCCGTCGTACGGGAGATAGCACCTCATGCGGTACGACAGCAGGTGCTGTACGAGGTCGCTCGCCAGGAACGGCTCTTCCCACTCCCACTGGGCACCGCCGCGGCAGGCGGTGCAAGAGGCGTCCCGGTGGCTGCGGCACACCGCGCGGCGGGCAACGTGCTGGGTGCGCATCTGGAGTCGCCCGGACAGCCAGATCTCCGTATGGGCTCTCGCCTTCTGCGGCTTGCAGCGCAGCAGAACGCAAACCTCTTCGACGCTGAGCACCCGCAGGGCAACGCCCAGGCGGGCGTGCTGGCTGACCTGTGAGGTCGCCAGGCCGGGCAGGAGTTGCTCGGTCAGGCTCGGCTCAAGCCGCTTGATGAGCTGGTAGCTGGCTCTCTTGCTGTCCTCCCCTGCGGGGAGATCGTGGATCAGCCAGATGAGCGGGCTGTGCACCACACTGGTCGCCTTCCGGTTCGCCCGCAGGAGGCGCGCGGCGTCCTTGAAGTCCTGGCAGGACTTCTCATCCTCAAGGCGCTCCAGGAGGTTGCGACGTGCCTCGGCGTACTTTCCGAACGGCCGGTGTCCGTAGTCGACGACCTTGATCTTCGTCTCGGGAGCCGTCACCAGCTTGGCTGCTATCCAGGCCCACTCCGTCAGCATGGGACCGACCTAGCCCACCCCGGTGCTCCCGGAGGAGGCCTCGTCGCGGACTCGGGTGGTGACGGAGAGCGGTTTCGGCCGCCCGAAAGTTCGGGTGGGAAAGGTGTTTTGACGCTGCGTCGACTGGTGCATTCCGCCGCGGCGTGCGGTCAGGTCTGTTCGTTCCCGGTCCACGCGCGGAGCTTTTCCGGGTTGCGGACGGCCCAGATGCGGCTGACGTGGTCGCCGGTGGTTTCGAACGCGGCGACGGTCACGGTGACGCCGGTGTGCTGGGCGACCAGGCCGGGGCGGCCGGAGTTGTTAGAGCTGCCGGAGTCCGTGCGGCGCGGATGCGCCGACGGCCCGAGGACGCCAGTTGTCGGCAGGCCGCGGGCGTCCGGTCGACGATCTCGGAGACCTCGGCGCCGCACCTCACATCTCGCGGGCCTGCGTCGTCGGACTGCCGAGTACGTGCTCGCCGCGATCTTGGCGTGGCGGCCGGGCGGCGGGCCTCCCCGCCCCATCCTGTACGCGGCGGGCTTCCTCGCACTCGCCTCGGTCCAGGTTGGCGTTGCGTCAGGCGCTGCCGGGTGCCTCTGGTGCCGACCCGCTGCGACGCACCCCGTGACGCCCGCCGAGCCTCGGGGGCCCCGCGCCGTACCGTCAGCGACCCGTCTGCGGGCTCGGGCCGGGGCGCCGCAGTGTCGGTGGTGTCTGGTACGAAGGCCCTGTGACGGAGGACGAGATCATCAAGCGGCTCATCGAGCAGAATGCCGGAGAGCGGCCTTCGCCCGCGCCTCCGGAGGCCGTGTCCGGGCTCGAAGCAGTTGTGGGGCACCCGATGCCGTCTTTGCTCAGACGGATCTATCTCGAGGTCGCCGATGGCGGATTCGGCCGCTGGGGCGGTGCCCTGTCGCTCACCGAGTACCGTGACGAACCGCCCGTACTGGAGGCGTACCTCGGGTGGCGCGAGGGCTACGGCGCGGACTATCCGACACCGGTGGTACCGCTACTGCCCTGGGGCTGCGCTATCTGGTCGCTCGTCGACTTCAGCACTCCCGAGGGGCGGATGTGGGGCTGGGACCCGAACGGCGGGTGCTTGCGCCACTCCCTCTTTCCCGAACCGTTCACCCTGTCCGAGCGGCTCACCGGCTGGCTGGACGGCCGGGAGGACTTCCCGCAGCCGTCCAACCGGGCTGACTGCTCGGAGTGAGTGGTTCGGCATGGCGGTATGGCTATGGCCTGACGCGAATGATTGCTCGGGACCAATGGGTCACCCGGAAATCCGCAGACTGGTGGCGGCTCGTCACGCACGGTTTCTTGGGGGATTCTTGACCGGGAAATCGAAGCGGGCGCTCGTCGAGTTGGACAATCCGGAAAAATCGTCAAATTTTCACATTTTGCACAATCGATGCTTGTGCATTGCGGAGGTGAGGATGACGATGGACCGAGGGGGACTTCGAAAGAAGGTTGATCATGTCATTCCTCGGACAGTTCCAGTCCTTCGGGCGGTTCCGTGACGACTGGGGCGGCGGTGGTCGCGGTGGCGACTACGGCGACTTCGGCGGCGACTTCGGTGGCGACCGTGGCGGCTACGGCGGCTACGACGACTTCGGCGGCGACTTCGGTGGCGACCGTGGCGGCTACGGCGGCTACGGAGGCGACCGCGGCGGCTACGGAGGCTACGGCGGAGGCCGGTGGTAAGGATCGCTTCCCTGTGAGAGCGGGCCGGGCACGTGTGCCCGGCTTTGCCGTGTCGGCCGGGAGTGACCCCGTGCGGGCCCGCGCCGGCCGTGCGTGTGGAGACCTTCCATTTCCGGAGCAGGGCCTCTTTGATCGGGAGTTCCTCTCAATCCGGAAGTGATCTGGGCTCGGGGACGAGCGAGAAGACCGTGAGATGACGAGGAAACACAGGCTTCGGTCGGCTCTGCGACGCTTGCTCACGGTCGCCGAGACCTCCGATGTGGTCGCCGCGGCACCGCCGGTCCCGCTCCAGGCGATCTTCCGGCGGTTCTGGCCCTACACCAAGGGCGGCCGCCGATGGCTGGTGGTGCTGCTGGCCCTGGTCGCGGTGGGCCCGGCGATCGAGGCGATGGAGATCTGGCTGTTCAAGATCGTCATCGACGACATGCTCATTCCGCACCGGCTGAACCTGTTCCTGCCGATCGCCCTCGCCTATGTAGGGCTGACCCTGCTCTCCGGAGTACTGGGCTTCGCCCGCCGGGTGATCTCCACCTGGGTCAGCGAACGCTTCCTGCTCATCCTGCGGTCGGACGTGTTCCGGCACATCCAGGGCCTGTCACTGGGCTTCTTCGAGCGCCGGCGGCTCGGCGACGTGCTGTCCCGGGTGACCGGCGACGTGGACGCGGTCGAGACCTTCCTGCTCTCCGGCATCGTCAACGCGCTCGGCCAGGTGGCGCGGCTCGGCATCTACGTCGGCCTGCTGCTGGTGCTGCGCTGGGAGCTGACCCTGGTCGCGTTGGTCGCCGCGCCGCTGTTCTTCCTCACCGCCCGCCGCTTCGCCAAGCTGATCCGGGCGGCCTCGCGCGAACGCCGCCAGCGCAGCGGCTCGATCAGCGCGGTCGCCGAGGAGACGCTCGGCAACATCGCGCTCGTCCAGGCGTACAACCGCCAGGGCTGGGAGCACGCCCGATTCCAGCGCGAGAGCATCGGCCGGTACCACGCGGCGATGGCCTCGACCAGGATCGGAGCGCTCTACGGGCCGGCGGTCGACTTCGTCGAACTGCTCGGCGGCCTGGTGGTCATGGGCCTCGGGGCCTGGGAACTCGTGCACGGTCGGCTCACCTTCGGTGGCCTCATCGTCTTCCTCACCCTGCTGAGCAGGCTCTACGGCCCGATCCAGAGCATGTCCGGACTCGGCAACACCTTCTACGCGGCCTCCGCCGCCGCTGAGCGGATCATCGAACTGCTCGACCAGCGTCCACAGGTGACCGATCCCGTCACCCCCCGGCCGCTCGGTCGCGCCCGGGGCGGCATCGAGTTCGACGACGTCACCTTCCGTTACCCGGAGGTGGAGGCGCCCGCGCTGTCGGGGGTGTCCTTCGAGGTGGCACCGGGGGCGACGCTGGCCCTGGTCGGCGCCAGCGGTGCGGGCAAGTCCACCGTCGCCAAGCTGCTGCTGCGCTTCTACGACCCGGACGACGGCGCGGTACGGCTCGACGGCCTCGACCTGCGGGACCTCGCCCTCACCGACCTGCGCGAGAACGTCGCGGTGGTGCTCCAGGAGACCCTGGTCTTCCACGGCACCGTCCGGGAGAACATCGCCTACGGGCGCCCCGAGGCGAGTGAGGCCGAGATCCTGGCGGCGGCCCGGGCGGCGGACGCCCACGAGTTCATCACCCGGCTCCCGGACGGCTACGACACCCTGGTCGGCCAGCGCGGTCGCCTGCTCTCCGGCGGCCAGCGCCAGCGCCTCGCGATCGCCCGCGCGATGGTCCGGGACGCCCCCGTCCTCATCCTCGACGAGCCCACCACGGCCCTGGACGCGGAGTCGAGCCAACGGATCATGGGCCCGCTGCGTCTGCTCATGGCCGATCGCACGACGATCATCATTTCGCACAACCTGCTGACCGTCCGCGACGCCGACCAGATCGTCCTGCTCGACCAGGGCCGGATCGTCGCCCACGGTACCCACACCGAGCTCCTCCTCCGCAGCTCCGTCTACGCGGGCCTGCACCGGTTGCACCACCCGCCGGGCGAGTCCGTGGAGGCCGTCCCCTGAGTCGTCGCCCGGGCGTACCGATCTCGGCCACGGCGCTGCAGGGCTGTTGGTAGATTCCTGGCGTGAGTGAGCAACTGCCCGGCGGTGGGGTCGAGCTGTCGGCCGACGAGATTGCGGCCCTCGACGACAGGTGGTCGTCGTGCTGGACGCCGGAGGAGGTCGCGCGGCGGTTGGCGGGGGTCGGCACGCCGTGGTGTGTGGCTGCGGGGTGGGCGTTGGACCTCTTCCGGGGCGGGCAGGCGCGTGCGCACGGGGACATCGAGATCGCGATTCCGGCCGCGAGCTTTCCCGAGGTCCGCAGCCGCTTCCCCGGGTACGTCTTCGACGCGGTGGGCAGCGGCCGGATCTGGGAGGACGCCGCACCGGGGGTGCTGGCCGCCACCCATCAGACCTGGCTGCGCGATCCGGCCACCGGTGACTACCTGCTCGATGTGTTCCGCGAGCCGCACGACCGGGACGTCTGGATCTGCCGGCGCGATGAGAGGATCCGCTTTCCCTACAGCGACATCATCCGCCACACGGCAGATGGCATCCCGTACCTGGCGCCCGAGCTGGTCCTGCTGTTCAAGGCCAAGCACCTCCGCCGGAAGGACCAGGCGGACTTCGACACGACCGTCCCGCTGATGACCCCGGCGCAGCGCGAGACCCTGGCCGAGCTGCTCGCCTGCGTCCACCCCGGGCATCCCTGGCTCGCGGACCTGTAGCCCCCGCGCCGACGGCTCGCAACGGCGGGACGTGGCCCCTGCGGCGGGGCCGGCGCCGCGCGGTGGTCGGCGCGGGGGCTTACCGGGTCTGCGGGGAACGTCAGCGGACGACGTCGAAGACCTGCTTCTGCAGACCGTTGGGGTAGACCTCGTGCTCGACGAGCGTCAGCTTCTGGGTGTCCTTGTCGGTGGTGCTGAACAGGCGCTTGCCCGCGCCGAGCAGGAGCGGGAAGACGAGCAGGTGGTAGCGGTCGACCAGACCGGCGTCGGAGAGGGCCTGGTTCAGGGTCGCACTGCCGTGCACGATGATCGGGCCGCCCTCGGTCCGCTTCAGCGCGGCAACCTCGTCGAGTGAGCGCAGGATCGTGGTCTCGCCCCAGTTCGACACCAGGTCGTCCTCGGTGAGGGTGGTGGAGACGACGTACTTCGGCATCACCTTGTAGTCGGCGAAGTCCGCCATGTCGGGCCACACCGAGCTGAAGGCCTCGTAGCTGACCCGGCCCAGCAGCATCGCGGTGGCCTCCTGCTGCTCCCGCCCCTTGATCTCGAAGGCCTCGGGAAGGAACTCGATGTCCTTGAAGGTCCAGCCGGAGTTCCGGTAACCGGGCTCCCCGCCCGGGCCTTCCACAACGCCGTCGAGCGAGATGAAGGCGGTGCTGATCAGGGTGCGCATCTCTGGTTCCTCGGTGTCTCGGATCTGGATTCTTCCGGGTCTGCCGACCTGGTCGGCATCGGATGCCCTGCTGCCGGCCGCCGATGTGATCAAGGTAGCCGGGCCGGTCGAACCAGGCCACCAGCCGGGGCCGCGGTGCGTTGCCGTCAGCCCCTGGGGAACTCGCCGCCGTCCACGACGAGATTGCTCCCCGTCAGCCAGCCAGCCAGCCAACCAGCCAGCCAACCAGCCGGCCAACTCGCCCGGCCGGACAGGAGGAACAGCACCGCGTCGGCGATGTCGTCGGGTTGGCCGTCGCGCCCAAGCGGGGGAGTGGTGGTGTCCTGGCCCGGCCCCGCGTCCAGGCGCGCCCACTGCTCGCGCGTCGCTAGGCGCTATAGGGGCGTCCCATGGCGTGCCGGTTCCGTCGTACGCCGTCGCCAGCCGCTCACCCTGCGGCCCCGACGTGCTCAGCGGCCACCCGTGCGCGACTATCTGGCGTTACATCAGATGTGGTGTGTGGGTTGAGAGTTGGGGAAGTTAGGCGCCGAGGGCGCAACGGCGGCGCGTTCGTCAACTTTTACTTTCCCCCGCCCGCCCCCGCATAGTGACGGCCCGAACCAGAGAGGAGGCCCGTCGTGCCGTACAGCGATGACCGTGCCGAGTGCCAGGTGCAGGCGGAAAACGTGCAGGTGGGGGCCGTGTGCGCCGAGTACGACCGGCGTCTGGAGCAGGCGCGCGCCGAACTGGCCCGTACCCTCGCCGCGCCCGCCGACGGCGCCGGGGCCGTGTACGAGCGGGACGTGGAGGCCGCGCGGTGGGCCGGGGAGGTGCGCCGCCTGGAAGGCGCCGGCCACGGGCTGGTGTTCGGCCGCCTCGACACCGCCGACGGCACCGCGCTGCGGATCGGGCGCCTGGGCCTGCACACCGAGGCGGACGAACTGCCGCTGCTGGTGGACTGGCGGGCCGAGGCCGCCAGGCCCTTCTACGAGGCCACGCCCGTCCACCCGATGGGCCTGCGGCGCCGGCGCCACCTGCGTCTGGACGGCCGCACCGTCGCCGCCGTCAGCGACGAACTGCTGGACGGCTCCGACCCCACCCGCGAGGACGTGATCGGCGACGGCCCGCTGCTGGAGGCCCTGTCGGCCCGGCGCACCGGACGCATGGGCGCCGCGGTCGCCACCCTCCAGGCCGAGCAGGACGCGATCGTCCGCTCCCGCCACCGGGGGGTGACGGTGGTGCAGGGCGGCCCCGGCACCGGAAAGACGGTGGTGGCCCTGCACCGCGCCGCGTACGTGCTGTACGCCTTCCCGCGCGCCGCCGAACGCGGCGTCCTCGTCCTGGGCCCCAACGCCCGCTTCCTGGACTACATCTGTCAGGTGCTGCCCTCGCTCGGCGAGAACGACGTCGCCCTGGCGACCTGCGCCGACCTCGCCCCCGCCACCCCCGGCCCGGCGGCGCCCGAGGAACCGCAGACCGCCCGCCTCAAGGGTGACCCCGCCCTCGCCGACGCCCTGGCCGCCGTGGTCCGCGCCCACCAGGCCCCGGCGGCGGACGGCCTGGCCATACGGGTCGGCCAGGAGGAGGTGCACCTGCCGCAGTCCGACCTCGCCGTTGCCGCCCGCGCCGCCACCGCCGACGGCCTCGCCCACAACCGCGCCCGCGACCTGTTCAAGGACCTGCTGGCCGACGCCCTCACCCGCGCCCTCGAACGCGACACCGCCGACACCCTCGACCAGCTCGACGCCGAGGTCGCCCAGCTCACCGGCCTCAACCTCGACCGCGTCGCCGCCGCCGATCTGCGCCGGCTCGGTCTCGACGGCTCACGTGCCCACGAGGCCGTGGGTAGCGACGATGCCGCGGGTGCTGGCGGCACCGCGGGAACCGACGGCACCTTCGACGCCGAGGCCGTCCGCGCGGCCCTGCTGGACGACCCGCACCTCGACCGCGTCCTCGACACCCACTGGCCCGCCCTCACCCCGCACGACGCCGTCCGCGCCCTGCTCACCGACCCCGCCGCCCTCGCCGCCCACCTGCCCCACCTCTCCGACGACCAGCGCGCCCGCCTGCTGCGCGCCCCTGACGCCCCGTGGACCGACGCCGACCTTCCGCTGCTGGACGAGGCCGCCGCCCTGCTCGACGGTCCCCCGCAGCGCAGTTGGGGCCACGTCGTCGTCGACGAGGCCCAGGAACTCACCGCGATGCAGTGGCGCGCCGTGCTGCGCCGCTGCCCCACCCGCTCGATGACCGTCGTCGGCGACTTCGCCCAGGCCGGCCCCGCCGCCCAGGCCCGCGACTGGCACGAGGCCCTCCACCCGCACACCGGGAGCCGCTTCGACCTGCACACCCTGACCGTCAGCTACCGCACCACGCAGGAGATCCTCGCCACCACCACCGACCTGCTCGCCCGCATCGCCCCCGGCCAGGCCCGCGCCCGCGCCATCCGCCACGGCGAACCCCCGCGCACCCTCACCGCCCCGGCCCACGGCCTCGCCGCCGCCGTCCTGGCCGAACTGCGCGCCCAGACGGCCGCCCACCCCGGCGACCTCCTCGCCGTGGTCTGCGCAGACGCCCGCCTGCCGGAGCTGGAGGCCGCCGGCCTGCCCGGACACGTCCGCCTCGTCCCCGCCTCCGAGGCGCGCGGCCTGGAGTTCGACGCCGTCCTCGTCGTCGACCCCGACCAGATCACCGCCGCCCGCCCGGCCGGCGAACGCGACCTGTACGTCGCCCTCACCCGTGCCACCCGCCGCCTGTGCGTGATCAGGACCGCGGGGTAGGCCGGGCAGGAGCGGGAGCGGGAGCGGGAGCGGGTTCGGCCCGGTAGACGGTGAGGTGCCGGCCGGGGGCGCCGGGTACCCGGGCGGCACCGCCTACCCCGCTCCGGCGCATGCCTCCGCCTCCGCCAGGTACCGCGCCACCGGGCCCAGCGTCAGCATTCCACTGGCGGCGCCGGCATGTTCCGCACGGGCACCGCGCAGGGAAGCCCCGGCGCGTGCGGCGATTCCGGGCTCGCCGAGGCGTACGGCGGCGCGGGCGGTCAGGCACCACATGGCCTCCTGCATGTGGTCACGCGCCGGTTCGGGCACCGCGGCGAGGGCGGTACGGGCCTCCTCGACCCGCTCCTGGGCGAGCAGCACGAGGGGGCGCGCCCAAGGCCGGTACGGGCCCCAGTCGAGGTGCGGGTCGGTGGGCGCGGGCCGGTCGTGCAGCAGGCGCAGCCCGAGGAGCGCGAGCGCGAACAGGCCGCGGTGCAACCCCGGCATTCCGGCCTGCTGGAGGGCGTTCTCGGCGGCCCGGTAGTGCGCTGCGGCCGTGGCGGCGGTCGGCCCGCCCGGTTCGGTGCTGCGGGAGGCCGTGGCCTGGGCCCGGAACCACCCGGTGAGGACGGGGACGAGGGGCGCCTCGGTGGTGGCGGCGAGCCGCTCGGCGGCCTCGGCGTGCGAGGCCGCGGCGTCGAGGTCTCCGAGGGCCGAGGCGGACTGGAGGCGGACGAGTCGGCCGAGTACGGCGAAGTTCGGCAGCTCGTGCCGGGCGGCCAGATCGAGGATCTCGGCGCCGATCCCGTCCCGTACCGCCGCGAGCCCGGGGCGGGCGAAGGACTGCAGGAACACCCCGTTGAGGGCGAAGACCAGCAGGGCGGGATCGGCCAGGCCCCGCGCCAGCGCCTCCGCCTGTTGGGCCGCCTGCCGCGCGCGGCCCAGCTCGGCCGCGGACAGGTCGGCGCTGCGGCTCTCGACGGCGACCGTGGCCAGGAGGCGGGCCGACAGGTCGGCGGGGCCGTCGGTGCTGCCGGTGCCGCCGGTGCCGCCGGTGCCGAGCGCGGTGAGCGTGCGCTCGGCAGCCGCGACGACTGCGCGGGACTGCTCGGGGTCGTCGGCCCGGCTCCAGATGGCGGGCACGTCGTAGGCGCCGATGATCCGGGCGGTCAGGGAGAGGTCTCCCGTGCGTTCCGCAGCCTGAATGGCGGCGAGGCGGTCGCGTCGCGAGTGGACGAGGGCGTCGCCACCCGCCAGTGCGAGGGTGCGGGCCAGATCCACGGTGGTGCGCGGGCCGAGCCGGACGCCCGGGCCGCGCCACCCGGTACGGGCGCCTTCGAGGGTCGCGGCCCCGTTGAGGATGTCCGTCTCCAGACGCCGGAGTTCGGCGCCAGGGTCGAGTCCGAGTTGATCGACAAGCATCGCGCGGGCGCGGCGGAGGGTGGCCAGCGCGTCGGCCTGGCGGCCCGCGCGGTACAGCGCGCGGGCCAGCAGCCCCCAGGCCGGCTCGCGCCACGGGTGTTCGGCGACGTGGGCGCCCAGTTCGGCGACGAGACCGGCCCCTTCACCGGAGTCACCGGATTCACCTGAGTCATAGGAGTCACCGGAGTCGAGGAGGAGGCGGGCGCGCAGTTCCACCGCCTCCAGCCGCAATTCCTCCAGCCGGGTCCGCTCGCGTTGCGCCCATGCGGCGCCGGTCACGTCGGCGTACGCGGGGCCGCGCCAGTCCTTGAGTGCCGCGCTGAGGTCGGCCGCCGTGTCGGGGTTGGGCACCGTGTCGGGGCTGGTCACTGTGCCGGGGCGGCGCCGGGCGCGGGCCAGGGTGTCCTGGAAGCGGTGGGCGTCCACGTCCTCACGCGGCAGGCGCAGCGCGTAGCCGGGCCCTTCGGTGACGATGACGCGCGGCGCATCGCGGGGCGGCCGGTCGGGTTCGAGGGCGCGGCGCAGCGCGGCGACGAACGTACGCAGAGCGCCCACGGCGCGGGCCGGTGGATCGGTCCACAGGTCGTCGACGAGGGTGTCGGTGGTGACCATCCGCCCCTCGGCGGCGACGAGCCGGGCGAGCACCTCACGATGGCGGGGGCCGCCCAGGTCGATCGGGCTGCCGTCGTCGCGGAAGGCTCGCACGGCACCGAGCACGTCGATTCGCATGCCCCCATCCTCCGTGCCGGGGGTCGCCTGCGCTTGACCGTACTGATCGGCTGCTGATCGGGGCGTGGTGACCGGTCTGTGCTGGCGACCGGTACTGATCCGTTGCTGATCGCCGTCGCCCAGGCTGGTCCGGTCAGCCCCCGACCGACAAGGATGGCCCTTCATGACGCTCACCATTCCCGGCTTCGACCCCGTCCGCCTGCCCGGTGCGGACGGGGTGGAGCTGGCTGCCGCCGTCGGCGGCAGCGGGAGCCCGGTCGTGCTGTTGCACGGTTTCCCCCAGACCCACCTGATGTGGCGCCACGTTGCCGAGCGGCTCGCCGACGAACACACGGTGATCTGCCCCGACCTGCGGGGCTACGGCGCCAGCGACAAGCCGGCGGCCACCGACCCCGAGGTGTACGCCAAGCGCACCATGGCCGCCGACGTCGTGAACTTGGCGGCCGCCCTCGGCCACGAGCGCTTCGCCCTCGTCGGCCACGACCGGGGCGCCCTGGTCGCCTTCCGGGCGGGGCTGGACCACCCTGAGACCGTCACGCACCTGGGCATCCTCGACGTCGTGCCGACCCTCGACATGTGGAACGTCCTGCACGGCGTCCCGGCGGCGGTCGGCTACCACCTCTTCCTGATGGCGCAGCCGCCGGGCCTGCCGGAGGCGATGATCGCCAACAGCGCGGACGCGTTCTTCGGCTCGTTCCTCGACTCCTGGGCCAACGACGCGACCGCCGTTCCCGAGGATGTCCGTGCCGAATACCTGCGGGCGAGCGCGGCCGCGGTGAGGTCGATCGTCGCGGACTACCGGGCCTCGGCGGGCATCGACGTCACGCACGACCGAGCGGACCTGGACGCGGAGTCGCAGCTGGCCATGCCCGTGACGGTCGTCCAGCAGGACTGGGGCGCGCAACTGGGCTATGACGCGGCAGCGGTGTGGAAGGCGTGGGCGCCGGACCTCGACCACCGGCTGACCCGGGCGGGGCACTTCATGGCCGAGGAGGCTCCCGACGAGATCGCGGAGGCGATCCGGGAGCTGCTGGCCCGCTGAACCTCCCCTTCCCGGCTCGCCGACTGACTGACCGACCGACCGGGCCACGGTCGGTCGGTCGGCGAGCCTTGGGCTTCCTCGGCGGTCGGGAACCTCTTCCCGTGTCGGGTACCCGCCCGGGTCGGTGTCAGGTGTGGGTGCCGTCCGCCGGGGGCTCGTCGGCGAGCTCGGCGAGCTCGGCGGCGTAGCGGGCGGCGGCCTCCGCCAGCTTGCGGGTCTTCCGGTCCGGTTTGTCGCTGAGGTGGGCGGCGACGGCGCGGTGGGCGTCTTCGAGGTTGCCGTCAAGGTCGTCGCCGAGTAGTTCGCGGGTGATCACCAGGGAGTTGTCCGGGAGCACGTGCCGCTGGGACATCCGTTGCTGGACCTCGGCCATGCCCTCGCGCGCGAGCACCTCCCGCAGTTCCTCGATCAGCGGGGCCAGCCACTGGGCGCGCAGTGCGTACTCGCCGTGGTCGGCGAAGGTCGCGTGGAGCCCGGCGAGCAGCTGCGCCGGGTACTCCTCCACGGGTCCGGTGAACTGCGGGTAGTCCTTGGCGAATTCGTCCCAGTCGACGTAGAGTCCGGCGATCTGCTCCGGGAGGACCGGCCAGCGCGACCAGCTCTCGTCGGACTGGGTGAAGACCTGCCGCAGCAGGTCGTAGGGCACCTCGTCGGTGCGCGAGAGCAGGATCGCGTCGTAGAGGTCCTTGCCCTGCGGGTGGTTGTCCGAGACCAGCCAGAGGATCTTCCACGCGAGGGAGAGTTGTGGCGTGGCGGCGAACAACCGGCCGGTGACGCCGGGGAGCTGGTAGGACTGCGGTGGGACGGGCAGGTGTTCGGTGAAGACGAAGTCCAGCTGGACGGTCCCGCCCGGGATGCCGGGTGCCGACCACGGCAGGACGAGCCGGCGCCCGGGAATCCGGCTGTACGTCCAGATCTCGTCGCTGACCGCCTGGTCCGCGTGCAGCCGCACCGCGCCCGAGAGCCGTTCGGCGTCGGCGGCGAGCTCCTCGAACATGCGGTCCGTGCGCTCGTCCTCCAGCTGCCAGTCCGTCGGGCGGACCACGAAGTCCAAGTCCCCCGGCTCCCGTGCCTGCTCGCCGTACCAGGCCCGCAGCAGGACGCTCCCGCGCAGGACCAGGTGCTCGGCCCACTGCGAGCCGGCGACGGCGGACAGCACGGTGTTCAGCGCCTCGCGCCGCGCGGCGAGCCACCGTTGGGCGAGCTGCGGGTCGGTGAAGGCGGGTTCACTGGGCCGCAGGGCCCGGGTGTACCCGGCGAGGGCGGGGTCGAAGACCGGCTGCTGGCTCACCGCCTCGTCGTCGATCGGCCGGACGCTCCTGGGCAGGCCCCGGTCCTCGCGGACGTCCTCCGGCGGCGGCTGCCGGGGAAGCCGGACGCCCTGCCACGGCCCGTATTGCAGTTCCTCCCACGCCACTGGCGACTGGGGCTGGTCCTCGGTCATCGCGGGTCTCCCTCTCCGTACGGTCCGGCACTGTGTTCGTGTCCGTGCTTCTGCTCGCGCTCGCTGATCCATCCGTCGTCCAGGGCCTCGTCGCTGTCCACGGCGACGAACTCGCGCTCCACCGACACCACCTCGCGACCGTCGGCGGCAAGGCCCCGGAGCAGCGCGTCCAGGCGCTGGCCCGCGGTGCTCAGGCCGACCAGGCGGCACCGCTGGGTCACGAACCACTCGCGCCGACCGTCGTCGCGTATTCGGCGCGGGTTGTGCGACAGGTGCGCGCCGTGGCGGACGGCCAACTCGGCGAGGTCTGCAAGGCGGGCAGGGTCGGCGAGACGGGCAGGGTCGGCCGTGGGATGCGGGTCCGGGAGCAGCAGCTTGACGTGGTGCTCGAAGTACCGGCGCGCCCCGTGCGGCACGGCGTCCTCGTCCGAGACCGGAACGCCCTCCGCCCATGGCGTGGCCTCGATCTTCGTCCGCAGGACAGTGAAGCCGGCCCGAACCAGCCGGCCCGTGGTGCGGGACGTCGCCGCAGCGACCTCGTCCAACGAGCCGTTGGCGCGCAGGGTGAGCATCGGCTGCGAGGGCGCCGCACCGCGTGCCAGCAGGATGTGGGTGAACTTCAGGCCATGACCGTCGGCCCACCCGGCCAGCGCCTCGGCGGCGCCGGGCTCCACGGTCAGGTGCACCTCGAAGTCACCCCGGAGATCGGGAGGACCGGACCGGTCGTCACGGTGTTGGTCAGGACGGATGGCGAGCATGGGAGCATCCTGCCAAGCCCCTGTGACAACGCCTCGCGCGCCCGGGCGCGCAGCGAGCTTTCGCTGGACCGGTCGCGGTCCTGTCGTCATACCGGTCGGTGGCGCGCCGCGAGTTCTCGGGCGAGGTCAGCCCCCGAGGCCGTCCACCAGGTCAAGGAGATCGGGCAGTTGCAGGACCCGTCCGCCGGAACCCGGTAGCGGGATGTGCAGCGGCTCGGTCCATCGGGAGGGGATCGCGTCCAGTCCGTAACGGGCACCCGCAAGCCCGCCGGTGACCGCGGCGACGGTGTCCGTGTCGCCGCCCAGGTCGACGGCCGCGCGCAGCGCGCCCTCGAAGCTCGTCGTGGTGCGCAGAGCCCAGACCGCTGACCCCAGGCAGGGCCAGACGGCGCCGTTGAACTCGGTTGCCTGGTCCGGGTGCCAGCCAGGATCGAGGACCGTCGCGTATCGCGGGCGGTGATCGGGATGGATGAGCGCCAGAACGTCAGGGAGCGCGCGGAGGGCGTCGTTGTCCTCCAGCGTGACGCGTATGAGTTCGTGGAAGATCGCGGTGCCTTCCCAGGCGGCGCGGTCGCCGTGGGTGAGGGCGGCGATGCGCCGAGCGGCATCCATGGTGGCGGCCTGTCCCGCACGTGCGAAGTGGACCGCGGATGTCGATGCCCGCATCAACGAGCCATTACCTGCTGCCCGCAGGTTGACCTGGAAGTGGATCGCGGCGGCCAGATCCCAGGGCATGCCGTTGGTGAGGACGTCCTCGGTCTGCAAGCCGATGTCCTTGGGTTCGGATGCCGCCCACCGCTGGAAGCGGCCGAAGATGTCCGACAGGTCCAGCCCGCCCCGCTGCACCAGTGACTCCGCCACCATCACGGCCATCTGCGTGTCGTCCGTGGCCTCGCCCGGATCCCAGCCGCCACCTCCGCACATCTCGGCACCGGCACCGGGGACGGGGAACCGCGCAGAGAACGCTCCTTGGGGACCGAACTCAAAAGGAGCTCCAAGCGCGTCACCCACAGCCGAGCCGACAACCGCGCCGGCAGCCCGCTGAATCCGCTTCATTGGTGCAGGCTATCGGTGCGGCTGGTGCCAGGCGGCGGGCAGGCGGTTGGGGACGTTCCGTCGTTCGTGCAGTTGTTGATCCCGGTGAGCCCGTGACTTGATGTCTGTGTCGGTGGGTCAGTTGGTGGCGGGCGAGTTGTTGGTGCTGCGGTCGTCGAGGACGATGTGCGGCTGGTGCAGGCGGTCGGTGCCGGCCTGCTCGTCGGCGGGCCGGGTGCTGTTGATGACGGCGGCGATGCGCTCGTAGCTGGTGACGGCGAGGGCCCACGTTCCGATGCTGGTGCCGATGCCGCCGCCGACTCCGCTGTAGGCGGTTTCCCGGAGCGCGTTGAGGAGGGCGATGGTGCTGGGGCCGGACAGGATCGTGTCCTCGTTGCCGTCGTTGACCGGCTTCGAGAAGTGGTCGGCGCCCTCGGCCTGGGCGGCCAGGAAGTCCCAGGTCTCGGGGTGGCAGGAGATCGCGACGGTCTTCACGGCTGCGGCCTTGAGAAGGGTGTTGACGTGGTTCTCCCAGAGGAAGGGCTCCGGGATGAGACCGGACACGTCGTCGGCGCGGCCGCTCGGGAGGTCGTCGGTCACGGCCTGGTCCGGCGCGACTGCTTCCGTGTTCTCCAGATCGACCTTCGTGTCCTGCTCCGTGGGGCCGGAGGGACGGTACAGGTCTGCGAGTCGGGCGGCCACCTGGGCGGCGACCTGGGCCGCGATCTGGCTGAGCTGGTCCTCGGCGAGGACGTGCGGGGCGGTCGGCGCGTCGTCGGCAGGGGTGGTCTCGGACACGGTTGTCTCCTCGCTGTCGGATTCCGCGGCCTCGCCGGTCACGGAGGGGGAGGCCGGCTCTGTGGCCTGCTGTGCGGCCTGCTCGGATGCCGGGGGCTCGGCGCCGGGGAGTTCGTTGGTACCGGGGGAGTTGCTACTGGCATCACCGCCGGGCGGGTGAGCGGCTTCCGTCGGCTGGCCCGCGGCCTCGGGGGAGTCGACGGCGGGCAGGGGCGCCTCGGCGGGGCCGCCGTCCAGGGAGGCACGGCCGCTGCTCTGCCGAGTGCTGAGTTCGTTGCGCAGGTTGCCCAACTGGAGGTGGAGGCTGCGGTTGGCCTCCTGATGTTCTCTGGCGATCGCCTCGAAGAACTCGTCGCGGTGTTCGCTCAGGCCGACCGCCAGTGTCGCGGTGAGTTCGGCTCGCAGGCTGTCGGTGTGGTTGCGGATCTCCTCCAGGCCGGCCTGAAGGGCCGTCCCGACTTCTGCGCGTAGCAGTTCGACCTGGTGGGCGGTGCCCCTCGCCATGTCCCCTCCTGATCTCGCGCACCCGTAGGGGTGGCGGCGGGTACAGCGTGGCGGCAAGGGCCCGTGCGTGATGAGCGGATCGGTGGGACTGTCGAGAACGCGTCGATCACCGTCTGAAATCGGATCATCACGC
Source organism: Kitasatospora sp. NPDC058492 (assembly GCF_042720685.1). Lineage (NCBI taxonomy): Bacteria > Bacillati > Actinomycetota > Actinomycetes > Kitasatosporales > Streptomycetaceae > Kitasatospora > Kitasatospora sp. NPDC058492. The sequence goes on along the minus strand of NZ_JBHXMU010000008.1, from coordinate 45,166 downwards.
AGATGTGTCACATTGTCGGTTGATAGACCGAATGGAGCGTCATGCTGGTGTTCATCACGGTGCGGACTCCTTGTCGGAGTTCCGGAGGATGTCGGTGGTCCAGGCCGGCCTGATCGCATGCCAGCTGTACCGGTAGCCGTTGGTGCCGTGGTGGGGCGTGGTGAGGATGTGGTGGAACTCGCACCATGCGGCGAACTCCCGCCAGGAGCAACCGGGAAGACCGCGTTGCTCGGGATGGCGGTTGTAGGCGGCTACGGTCCGCCGGATGGTGTCCTCGGGTAGGGGGCCGGCGGTCATGGCGATGGTGACGATGATCTTGGCGAGGTCGTAGCCGAAGGGGGCGAGGGTGAGGGAGTCGAAGTCGATGACGGCGACCGTGGTGTCGGTGATGAGGAAGTTGCGCGGGTTGGCGTCCTTGTAGAAGGCGGCGGGCATGGTGGCGGCCTGCTCCAGCCAGCCGTCGATCGCGCCGGGGGTCAGGAGCGGGGCCGGTACGGTGCCGGTGGCCAGAAGCCGGTGGAGGCGCTCGCGGCGGCTGTCGGCGAAGTCGGCGATCGTGACCTCGGCGGTCGCGACGTCGGCGGTCGTGGCGTCGGCGCTGGTGTGGTCGGCGCTGGTGTGGGGTGTGTTCAGGTGGGCGGCGTGCAGGTCGTGGGTGTGGGCGGTGGTGTGCTGGTGGCCGAGGAGGTCGGCCAGGGTCAGCAGGTCGTCGGGGGTGCCGTGGTGACCGTCGAGGTGCTCGAAGTCGATCGCGGTGGGGTGGATGTGGACGACTTGGGGGATGCGTACGTCGGGGTTGGCGCGGGCGATCCAGCGGTGGTGGGCCAGGGAGCGCTGCTGGGTGTGGGGGTCCGTGAACGTCTTGGTGAAGATCCGCATCATCGTGTGTGCTCCTCCTCAAACGTGGCCACACCGGCCCCGCAGGCCCGCGCTGCTACAAGGACGGTACCGGCGCACGGTGGACGTTCACAGGTGGCGTCGGCACGGTATGAACAACTGCGAGTCGCTCATTTGAAGTGTTCTGGGGCCGGCGCTGGGCTGCGGCCGCGCGCCTGAACTCGGCGCTGGGGAAGGGCTATCCGACAGTGGCCAGTCTCCCCAGGTTCATGCCGGCGGTCTTCGCGGCCCGCAGGGCCGTCCTGGCGCAAGCCACACCGTGGCGGGTGGCCGCCTCGCCCCCACCGACGGCGAGCGTTCGTGTGCCGAGGCCTGCGCATGTGCGGCAGATGCCGGGGTGGGGGACTGGGTCGTGGCATTTGGTGCACTCGGTGTAGCGGGTTGCTGTGGGTCGTTCGGCGGGTTGGTCGGGTGGCATCTTGTGCTGCAGGCGGTAGCGGAGCACGGCGACCGCCGAGTGCATCGGGGTGGGCAGGCCCGGCAGCAGGGCTTGGGTGAGGTCGGTGGGTGTGCTGCCGCGTTCGAGCCATTGGGCGACCAGGGGTGCGAGTTCACGTGCTTCGGCCTCGCCCAGGTGCAGGCGTGGTTCGGGGCGGATGACCCGGAACAGGGTGGCGACCGCGTCGCGGAGTTGTTCGTCCGGCGCGTCCTTTTCGGAGTCCCTTTCCCGCCTTTCCGTCCCCGGTGTGGTGACGGGCTCTCGGGACTGCGGGGAGGGGTGGGTGGGTTCTTTCGCCGGGTTCTTTACCAGGGCGTCAGCGCCGCCGGTGGTCGCTTCACCGGGCGCCGGGCGGGTGGTACCCGGCGGCATCGGCTGCGGGGTGTCGTAGACGTGGGTCTCGGTGATGATCGTGCCCTCGGGCATCCGGATCTTCTCGGCCCGGTAGAAGCCCGCCTCGGTCAGTTCCTTGAGCGCCTTGCGGATGGCGCTGCGCCCCTGGGGGCTGGTGTCGGCCATGTGCCGACCGTCCTCGCGCCAGCCGTCCGGGCGGGAGAGGAGGTCGGCGAGCAGACCGCGAGCGGTGTAGGACAGCCGCCGGTACTGGAGCATGGTGTTGGGCAGCACGGTGAAATCGCGCACGTGGGCGCTACGATGGACACGCATTGGGAGTTGCTTCTCCTGTTGCCGGACCCCGGAGCGTTGGCGCGCTGCCGGGGTCACCTATTTGTGGTTAGGGCACGGAACGTAGCACGCACACCGATCGAAGGTCGACACGGTCGGCGAGCGCTCACGTTCACACGTCAGTCGGTCAATAACGGCCTCTCCCTGATCGCTGATTGGCAGTCAGATTCCCCGAGGCTGCCGACAGAAAGGCGCTGGCCTGCACCGTGTGGTGCAGGCCAGCGCTCACATGCACAACCCCGGCCCGAACCGCATGAACCAACAGGTCAGAGCACACACCGATCTGCCCTCCGGCCTTCTGCAACAAGTTCAGGGCCGGTGCGGGCTCGGGCGGTCAGGCGTCAGGCCCAGGGGGGTTTGCCGGTTCCCTCGGCCCACAGGGCCAGGGCCCGGCGGTCGATGGCGTGGATGCCGACGTTCGCGCAGAACGCGGCGGCGGCCTTGGTGAACGAGCTGGTCGTCACCACGGCCGCCAGGTCGCAGCGGTGGACGTCGCGGTAGGTGCCGTTGACCTTCTGGACGTCCTGGGAGCCGACGGAGGTCCGTGGCCCGTACCGCTTGGCCTGGATGAGGAGCCGCTGTCCGGACGGGGTGGTGGCCAGGACGTCCGCCGCGAGGTCGCCGGCCCCGCCGACCACCGTCACCTTCGTGCACCCGTCCCGCCTGCACAGGTCCGCCAGCGCGTGCTCGAACGCCTTCGGACTCATGGTCAGGAACGGGCCGATGTGCCGCAGCTGCGCCGTGCGCGCAGCCAGCTCCCGCCGCCGGGCCAGTTGCCGCAGGCGCAGCACGACGGCGCACACCACCAGGCCGACGGCCAGCAGCGCGGCGACCAGGAGCAGGTGGTGGGCCAGCCACGTCAGCACGAACGACACCACGGCGACCGCGACCAGCGCCGCGATGCCCAGCGTCAGCGCGTTGTCCCGGGCCTGTTGTGCGCGGCGGGCGGCAGTGGACCGGCGTCGTCGTACGGGCCTACGGGCCACGGCGTTCCCCCCTCGGACCATGGTGTGGACGCGAGCGTAGAAGCAGCCGCCGCCCGGCCGCCGACGGTCCCGGCGAATTCGGACGGCTGCGGGCCCGAGTTGTCCGGATCTCGGTGGCTGGTGGCTGGTGGCTGGCGGTCGGTGGCTGGTGGCTGGTGGCTGGCGGCCGAACGCCCGGTGTCGGGGTGCGCCCGGCGTGTAGGGCTGCCCCGGGCTACCGATGGGCTCTCACGCGCGAGGCTGGATGCCGAGGTCGGTGAGCAGGCCGCGGATCCGGGTCTCGATCTGGTCGCGGATCGGGCGGACGGCATTCACACCCTGGCCGGCCGGGTCGTCCAACTTCCAGTCGAGGTAGCGCTTGCCGGGGAAGTACGGGCAGGCGTCGCCGCAGCCCATGGTGATCACCACGTCGGAGGCCTGCACGGCCTCGGCGGTGAGGACCTTCGGCACCTCGGCGGAGAGGTCGATGCCGACCTCGGCCATGGCCTCGACCACGGCGGGGTTCACGGTGTCGGCGGGGGCGGAGCCGGCGGAACGGACCTCGACCCGGCTGCCTCCGAGGTGGGTGAGGAAGGCGGCGGCCATCTGGGAGCGTCCGGCGTTGTGGACGCAGACGAAGAGCACGGACGGCTTGGGCTCAGGCACGGGCGGAACCTCCGGGAGTGGCGGGCTGCGGGAAGAGGCGGCGGGCGGCGAGGGCGACGTGGACGAGGCCGATGAGGACGGGCACCTCGATGAGGGGGCCGACGACTCCGGCGAGGGCCTGGCCGCTGGTGGCGCCGAAGGTGGCGATGGCGACGGCGATGGCCAGTTCGAAGTTGTTGCCCGCGGCGGTGAACGCGAGTGTGGTGGCCCGCGGGTGGTCCAGGCCCACCGCGCGGCCGAGGAACAGGGAGCCGGTCCACATGAGCGCGAAGTAGACCAGCAGGGGCAGCGCGATCCGGGCGACGTCCCACGGCCGGGAGGTGACGGCCTCGCCCTGGAGGGCGAACAGGATGACGATCGTGAACAGCAGTCCGTACAGGGCGAAGGGGCCGATGCGCGGGAGGAGCGTGCCCTCGTACCAGGTACGGCCCTTGGCCTTCTCGCCCAGGCGGCGGGTGAGGTAGCCGGCGGCGAGCGGGATGCCGAGGAAGATCAGCACGCTGCGGGCGATCTCCCACACCGACACGTTGAGGGCGGTCTGTTCCAGGCCGAGCCAGCCGGGCAGGACGGACAGGTAGAACCAGCCCAGCGCGCCGAAGGTGACGACCTGGAAGACGGAGTTGAGGGCGACGAGGACGGCGGCGGCCTCCCGGTCGCCGCAGGCCAGGTCGTTCCAGATGATCACCATGGCGATGCAGCGGGCGAGGCCGACGATGATCAGCCCGGTGCGGTACTCCGGCAGGTCGGGCAGGAGGAGCCAGGCGAGGGCGAACATCAGCGCCGGGCCGACGATCCAGTTCAGCAGCAGGGAGGGGACGAGGAGGCGGCGGTCGCGGGTGACGGTGTCGAGACGGTCGTAGCGGACCTTGGCGAGCACCGGGTACATCATCACCAGCAGGCCGAGCGCGATCGGCAGCGAGACGCCGGAGACGGTCACCTTCGCCAGTGCGCCCCCGAGGCCGGGCACCAGGCGGCCCAGTCCGATGCCGAGGCCCATCGCGGCCAGGATCCACAGCGCGAGGTAGCGGTCCGTGAACGACAGCCGGGCCGCGACTGGAGCGTTCGGTCTGGTCGGTGCGGCTGGTGTGGCTGGTGCGGCTGGTGTGCTCGGTGCGTTCGGCGCGTTTTCGGTGCTCACGAGGCGGACCCGGCGGGTGCGGGCAGGGGCTCGGCCGCCGGGCGGGTCAGGATGCCGGCGAGGCGGTCGGTCATCTCGGGGACCAGCCGGTAGTACACCCAGGTGCCCCGGCGCTCGCAGTCGATCAGCCCGGCCTGCCGCAGCAGCTTCAGGTGGTGGGAGATCGTCGGCTGGGACAGGTCGAAGGCCGGGGTCAGGTCACACACGCACACCTCGCCCCCGGCCCGGGAGGCGATCATCGACAGCAGCCGCAGCCGCACCGGATCGCCCAACGCCTTGAACACCCGTGCCAGTTCCACGGCCTGGTCCTCGTCCAGTGGGGCGGTCAGCAGCCCGGGGCAGCATCCGTCCGCGTCGTCGTCCTGGCCGAGCACTCGAAGTTCCTGATTCGACATACGTCTATGTTGACGAACTTCGATCCAGGGCGCAAGGTTGCATCGGCAGATATCAATCCAGCCTGTAAGGACACCCGCATCGACCATCTCGGCGTCGAAGTCGCCACCGCCGACCAGGTCACTGCGGCCACCGCCCGCCTCACGGACGTCGGCCTCGCCACCAACCAGCAGCACTCCCGTCACCACGGCCTCGGGGATTGCCGCAGCAGAGCCGACCGGACGGCCGGACCGTTCAGCGGGGCGGGTGGCCGGTCGGGTGGCCGGTCGGGTGGCCGGTGGGGCGGTCGGTGAGGCGGGGGAAGCCGTGGCGGTGGGCGGCGGCGGTGACGGTCAGAGCGGCGGCGAGCAGGGCCAGGGCGGACCAGGGCAACGTGCTCGGGCCGCCGTGGTCGAGGAGGAGGCCGCCCGCGAGCGCGGCGCCGGCGATGCCGAGGTTCCAGCAGGTGACGAGCAGGGACTGGGCGATGTCCCCGGCCGGGCCGGCCGCGTCGGCCACCGCCGTCTGCAGGAGGGTGGCGGCGCCGCCGAAGGCGAGACCCCAGACCGCGGCGCTGCCGTAGACGGGCCAGGAGGTGCCGGTGAGCAGGGCGACGGCGACGGACAGGGCCGCGGCGGAGAGCAGGGCGCAGGCGGCGATCGTCAGGGTGCGCAGGTGGCGGTCGATCAGCGCCCCGGTACCGAGGATGCTCACCAGGGAGGACAGTCCGAGGACGAGCAGGACGGTGTCGGTCCGGCCGCCGAGCCCCAGGGGTGCGAGCAGCGCCGCGACGTACGTGTAGAGCAGGTTGTGGGCGAGGACGAAGGCCGCCGTGACGGTGAGGACGGCCGCCACCCCCGGGATCCGCAGCACCTGCCGGACGGGGGTGCGGGCGTGGCCGGGCCGCCCCGGGACGGCCGGGAGCGCGACGAGCATCCAGGCGGTGAGTGCCACGGCGACGGCGCTCATCAGTCCGAAGGTGGTGCGCCAGCCCACCAGCGCCGCGACCAGGGTGCCGGCGGGCACGCCCACCGACAGGGCGGCCGTCGAGCCGCCCATGGCGACGGCCATCGCCCTCCCGCGCTGCTCCGGCGCGACGATGCTGCGGGCGTACCCGGCCAGCAGGGCCCAGAGCAGGCCTGCGACCAGGCCCGCGGCGAAGCGCGCCGCCATGGTGAGGGGATAGTTCGTCGAGACCGCGGTGACGGCGTTGGCCGCGGCGAAGCCGCCGACGGACAGCAGCAGCAGGCGCTTGCGCGGCCAGCCGGCGGTAGCGGCGGTCAGCGGTATGGCGGCCGCGATGGAACCGGCCGCGTAGAGCGTGACGGACTGCCCGGCGCCGGACTGGCTGACGCCGAGGTCCGCACTCATCGCGGGCAGCACGCCGGCGGGCAGGGCCTCGGTCATGATGGTGACGAATCCGGCGGTGCTCAGGGCCAGCAGGCTGGGCCAGGGAAGCCGGATGGCGGGCCGGTTCGGGGGCTGGGGAAGCCGGGTGGCGGGCGGGTTCGAGGGGCTGGGGGAGTGAAGTTCGGGCATGGGCCCGATCGTCTATCCTTGACATTCATGTCAAGGTCCAGCCCGGAACGGCACCGGTCGGGCGTGAGGGTGGTCACATGCGTATCGGCGAACTCGCCCGGCTGACGGACACTCCTCCGCGCCTGCTGCGCTACTACGAGCAGCAGGGTCTGATCACCGCGCACCGCGAGGCGAACGGCTACCGCGCCTACGACGACTACCTCGTCGACCGGGTCCTGCAAATCCGCGGACTCCTGGACGCCGGACTGCCCACGCGGATCATCAGGCAGATCCTGCCCTGCCTGGACAGCCCGCGGACGATCCACTTCGCCGACGCCACACCGGAGATGATCGGCACCCTGGAGTCCGAGACGGAGCGGATGACCCGTCGGATCCAGTGCCTGACCCGTAACCGTGATGCCATCCGGGAGTACCTCACCGAGGTCAAGAGCCGGGCCTGAGGCGTGAGCCCGAGGTGTGCGTCTGAGGTGTGTGCCCGAGGTGTGAGCCGACGTCGGGATGCCTGTCGGCTTGACCTTGCCATTGGTGTGATGGTTGGACCCTTCCGTCATGACCGACTCCGCCATCCGGCACCTCGAATTCGGCGACGGCACACCGCTCGTCATGATCCACGGCTACACCGTCGACCACCGGGTCCTGCTCCCCGTCGAACCCGCCTTCGCCGACCGCCCCGGGTGGCGGCGGCTCTACCTCGACCTCCCCGGCCACGGCACCAGCCCCCGGCTGCCGGGGACGACGTCGGCGGCAGCCCTGGCCGACGCCGTCTTCGACTGGATCCACACCGAACTGGGTGAGCAGCCCTTCGCCGTGCTCGGGCAGTCGTTCGGCGGACAACTGGCCCGGGCGGTGACGGCGAGGTTCGGGGCGCAGGTCCTGGGCTCGGCGCTGCTCGTACCGGTCGTGCACTGGGGCCCCGACCGGACCCTGCCCGGCGTGACCGTGGCCGAGCGCGACGACGAGCTCCTCGACCGGCTCCCGCCCGCCGACCGCGAACTCTTCGGCCTCGTCATGGCCCGTCACACCACGCGCAACTGGAAGCTCTTCGAACAGTACGTCCGGCCGGGATGGCGCGCGCACGACCAGGCGGCCGCCGCCGAACTCGAAGCCGACTTCCTGCTGCCGCACTGGCCCGAACACCGCGCGCCAGCCCACCACGGCCGGCACCTGCTGGTCACCACCCGGCAGGACGCCCTGGTGGGCTGGCGCGACCAACTCGCCCTGCTCGACCACTACCCCCGGATGGCGGCGACGGTGCTTGACGGCGTCGGCCACAACCCGCAGGTCGAGTGCGCCGAGACCGTCCAGGGCCTCATCGGCGCCTGGCTCGACGAACTGCCCCGACCCGCCCGCCAGTGAACGGGGCGGCGCTGTGGTCGCACCGGACCGTCCGCCCGAACGCTGACCTCGTCGCCAGCTCGGCCACCACGGTCACCCCTGCGAGTGGGGGCTGGCCGCTCTACGACAACCCCACGGCGGTCGAGGACATCGACGGACCATAGGGTCATCGTGAATCCGGCCCTGCCACCGATGAGTTGGACGGTCGGAGGAGAATGAGTCGCATGACGTGCTTCCTCGCGAAACTCCGTGCTGTACTCACCATGGAGAAGGTCGAAGCCGTGCAGCGCTGAGCGGCCGGCCGGGACGCGCGGTGCCCCATCTTTCCTGCCGGGGAGGGAGGCGTACCGTCGTGCTTCCGCCAGCGTTTCCCGATTGACCAACCCGCTTGGTTCGCCAGGGCCGGCTGTTTCGGAGTGGATCAGATGAGGGTTCTTCGCCGGGTATTCGCCGTGGCCGCCGCCGTGCTGGTGCTGGCTGTGACGGACTTCGTCGTCACTGCCGTCCATGACCGATCCGCGGCCGGGGACCGTCGCGTCCGGGCGCAGGCCGAGGCCGGGGCGGATGCCCATCGGTACGCGGCCGGGCTGGTACCGGCCTTCACCGCCGGTCCGCAGACGGCCATGTCGCTGGAGGCGCTCGCGGCGCGCACCGCGGTGCACGTCGTCACGCTGGCCGGGGACGGGGGCTCCGTCGTGGTGGGCGTGATGGCTGACGTGGTGTACCCGACGGGGTGGGGGGCCTCCGAAGTCGGAAGTGCCTGCCTCCGAGTCGTCCTCGCCCGCACCGGCGAATCGATCACCGAACAGGCGTCCGACATTCCGTGCTCGGAGCTTCCCCCCGGCGGGTCCCTCACCGAGGCCTTCATCGTGCGCTGACCGAGGCCTGCTGGCCCCGTCCGGGCAGGCCGGGCCCGGGTGTCGGCAGGGTGGGGCGGTATCGAGGCGCGGTATCGAGGCTGTCTGGTGTCCTGTCGTACCGGACCTTGAGCGGTCTCATCTCACCGTGAGCGCTCATCGAGGTGGCCGCGAACGCGAGAAGGCCCGACCGGTGCGGCGCTTTCCAGGGGCCCCACTGCTCGTGAAGTTCCGGCCGGTAGGACATGTTGTCCCCCGGCCGGAACTTCACGCGTACAGGGCCTCCAAAGCGACCAGTCCCTCGCCCGGCCACCTCCGCAGCGCCGGAATCGGCGCCCGCTCCGCCAGCGCGTACATCGTGCCGGTGGACTGGGCGGGAGACCGGACGGACCGGCCCTGCCGCGTCGATCAGTTGCAGGTCATGTTGACGGGTGCGTGGTCCGGGTCGTTCCGGTGGCACAGGTGCTGCGGGGCCTTCAGGTCCGTGATGGAACCCTGCCACACGGCGCCCTGCCACAGGGCCTGCGGGGAACCGGAGTTCTCCAGCAGGCGCGGGTAGCGCAGGACCTCCCAGGACGGGTACCTGTCCTTGTTCGTGTCGACGTCGAAGCCGGTGAAGTTCTTGTTCTTGTCGTCGTAGCGGTGCGGGTAGATGTGGAACGTCGCGTTGATCCGGCCGAGGTCCGCGTACTGCGAGCCAGGGACGTCCACGAACGAGTTGACCGCTGACACGTCCACCCGGATGCCGCCGTCACCGTAGGGCTCCGCCCAGTACTCGTTCTGCGGGGTCCGGTCGTCCTGGACCACCTTGGCGTGCTCGGTACGCACCAGAGGCTTGGCATTACGGCACGTCAGATCCCCGACACAGGACTGGTCGACGTAGATCCCGACCTGGCCCGTGGCGGTGTCCCAGGCGATGGCCACCTTGGAGCTGGCTTCGGGTTCGGTGCTCCACAGGCGGTGGTTGCCCAGGGCGTGGTTGATCGGGCTGCCGTCGTCGCCGATGTAGCCGCGCACCACGACGATGCCCCGGTCGGGGCCCTTGGGCAGCAGCGTGGCGCTCTCCTTCAGATCGCCCGGGGCCGGGCTGCCCTGGAAGAACTGGGCGTTCGCGCGGGGGATCAGCGGGTTCGCGGTCTCGTTCGGCGACCACCGGATGGGCCCGTGCTCGAACATCTGGGTGACGCCCTCCTGCTGGAGTTCGTCGGTGACGGGGTAGCCGTACACCCCGCCTTCCCAGCCCGCCTGTCCCCAGCGCTGGCCGATGAGGCCCCAGACGGGGTGGACGCCGTTGGAACGTGTGGGATGCCAGTAGAGCGAGCCACCCTGGAACACCTGGCGCTTCCCAGCACCGTCAGGGAGGGACAGTTCGTCGCTGGTGGGGTAGCCGAGGGAGCCCTTCTCCCAGCCCATGGCGGCCCACTTGTCGCGGATGAGGCCCCAGATGGCGTGGGCGTCGGTGGAGGGGCTCCAGTAGATCGAGCCGCCGTCGAAGACACTGAACCGGCCCACCCCGTCGGGAGCGGTCTGCTCGTTGTCCTTGGGGCAGCCGAGCGTGGTCCGGTACTCCCGGTACTTCTCCAGGATGCGGCCCTGGACCGTCTTGCCACAGATCTGTTCCGGGTCCTGCCCGGCGGCGGAGGCCGTCGCCGGGAGGAGGGTGGAGCCGGCGAGAAGGACGGTGAGCAGGAGCGAGATCTTCGCTCCCCGTCGGCGGGTTCGTCCGCGGGGCGTTGAGTGTTCGCTGATGATGTCCACCGAATGATTCTCGCGTACATGTCAACAGGTGGACAGTGTCCGAGGAGCCAAGGAATGGGCAGGTCTGCGACAGAAGCACACGGGTAGGCCCGGTCGAGAGGTTCGCCGCGAAGGGACACCGGTCACTACTGTTCTCGGTGCTCGAATGTCATGTGAATTGGTCGATCAGATATTCGATGGAGGATCGTGTGGCGAGGGGACGGCGCGTCCTGTTCGGCGTGCTGGGTGGGGTTCTCGGTGTTCTCGGCGTGGGCGTGGTCGTGTGGCTGACGTTCCGGCCTTCCTGGCCTGACGTGCCCGACCCGGTCGGACGGTGGAGCGGCGGTACGGCGGTGCTCGAGTTCCTCCCGGACGGACGGATCGGGTCCGCGACGGTGCCGGCCTACGTGTGCGACAGCGCGGCGGCCGATCCGGCACAGCCGACGGAACTGGAGGGGAGTTGGAAGAAGTCCTACCTCGACGACGCCGGTCGGGGGGTGTATGTGACGGCGACCCGTAAGGACGGGGGAGGCAACTGCAGGATCTGGCTGACGGCCATGACCAACGAGAAGGACCTGTGGCTGCTGGCGAGCAAGGGGTTCGTCATGGAGAAGGGCTGAGGTGCCGCGGTGACTTCGAGTACGACGGCGTGGAGTGAGGGGGAGCTGTGGCTGGTCGATGGAAGTACCTGAAGTCCCGGGAGGGCGCTGTCCTGTTGGTGGGTGTCCTGCTGATCGCGGGGCTGACGGGGTATCTGAAGGCCCGGTCGGGCGGGCCGGATCCGAAGGACTACGTGGGGCGTTGGGCGTCGCGGGACGAGGTGATCGAACTGCGGGAGGGGGGCCGGCTCGGTGAGGTGCGGCTCGACGGGTACTTCTGCGCGAAGGATCCCGTCGGGCAGGGGGCGGCGTTGGGGGAGTACCAGGGGAGTTGGCGGGCGGGGAGTGTGGACGACGCGGGGTCGGGGGTCTTCGTGGTGCTGCGGGACTACTACTCCGGGGGCGACTGCGAGATCTATCTGCAGGAGGAGCGAACGGGCACGGTGGCCAGCCTGGGCGGCCAGCCGCGGGGGAGCGCGCAGCGGGTCTTCTCCAGGGGGTAGGGGCGTCGGAGAACGGTTGCACCCATGACCGGGTGGTCGTCCACGACGGCCCGGCCGGTTGGGGGCATCGACGAACCGGCGGCGATGTCACGGTAGAACCCCGGACCCTGACAGTGCCCGGGCGGAGAGAAACAGCGGCACACCGCACCGCTCAGTGTGATCATCGTAGTCATTACCGGACCGAAGACCACAGCACGGCAACTGGAGCGAACCGTCGCCTCACTGCGCGGCCTGCTCATCGACCAGGTCGACTACGTCGTGCCGACCGGTGGGCCCGACGGGCTTGAGCCCGCGGAATGGGACCTGCGCCAGGGGCACGAGCCGACCTTCGGCTGCCAGTTCACCACGCACCTCGGCGTGGTGTTCACTCTGATCTGGAACGACAGCTTCGACGGCTATGGCATCGAAGTATTCGACCAGCCGATCGAGACGTTCCCGACCAGGCCCGGCAATTCCGGCTTCCCCGCGCTTATATCGGTCACCGACCACCCGCGCTGGTCCGGCCTGCTCCACCGCGAGATACTCCACACCGAGCTGGCCTGGGTCGAATGGGGTTCCGGAGGCGCCACCCCCGTCTGGATCCGGCTCGACTTCGCGCCCGTCCGCCATGACCAGGGCGATCCCCACCGGTCGGACTCGGTCTGGCTCGTTGCAGGACGTTGGGCGCAAGGGCGATTCACCATCCCCGCCGACGATCTGACCGTCATGTTCGACGAATCCGAGGCAGTACGGGCCAATCTCGTACGCCCACGCCCGGCCAGCGTGAATCGGTGACCCGCAGCGCGAACCTGTGTCGTCTCGGCGCCACCTTGCACACCTTCGCGAGAACATGTGCGCTGTGCCGAACGACTCGGTGGGTTTGATGCCGCTTCGACCGCCCGGAACTGGGCGTTTGCCTACGGAACACCTGGATCGGGCAGCTGAGCGCGTTGCTCGCGAGGACGTAGCCGTGCGGGCCATAGGGGCGACCGATCGGAGCATTGTCACGGGCGGGCCGCGGGTCGGTTTGCTGAAACGGCAACAGGCCTCGCCCTCCGCGGTACGCGCGCAGCATGATCGGCACTGCGTCAGCACTGCATCGGCATCACGCCGCCGAACAGCGGGTCGTCGAATGTCGGTTCGCCGAACCGAACTTGGCGTACGCCGGATCGAGATCCCAGGAGGACACATGTCACCGTCGCGGACCACGGGCCCCACTCACCGGCTGGTCCCCTCGCCCGCCGGCCGGATCCACCTGGTGGAGCAGGGCACCGGGCCGCTGGTCCTGCTGCTGCACGGGTTCCCGGAGTCCTGGTACTCCTGGCGCCACCAGTTGCCGGTGCTGGCCGCTGCCGGATACCGCGCGGTCGCCATCGATGTCCGCGGGTACGGGCGCTCCTCCAGGCCCGAGGAGGTGGCCGCGTACCGGATGTTCGACCTGGTCGAGGACAACGTCGCGGTGGTCCACGCTCTGGGTGAACGGTCCGCGGTGATCGTCGGCCACGACTGGGGCTCGACCATCGCCGCCAACTCCGCCCTGATCCGACCGGATGTCTTCCGTGCCGTGGGGCTGCTGAGCGTTCCCTACCTCCCGCGGGGCGGCCCGAGGCCCGGCGAGGTCTTCGCGCAACTGGGCGGCGACGAGGAGTTCTACGTCTCCTACTTCCAGGAGCCGGGCCGGGCCGAGGCCGAGATCGAACCGGACGTGCGTGGTTGGCTCGCGGGCTTCTACGCCGCGTTGTCCGCCGACACCATGCCGGCGGCCGGCGCACCCGACCCGCACTTCGTCAGCCGTGGCGGGACACTTCGTGACCGGTTCCCCGCCGGACGGCGGCCCGGTTGGCTCGGCGCGGAGGAACTCGACGTCTACGCCGGAGAGTTCGAGCGAACCGGCATGAGCGGGGCGCTGGGCTGCTACCGGAACATGGACCGGGACTGGGAGGACCTCGCCGACTTCGACGGTGCCCCCGTCACCCAGCCGTCCCTGTTCATCGGCGGAAGCCGGGACGCCTCCACCACCTGGCTGGCCGACGCGATCGCGGCCTACCCCGCGACCCTGCCCGGCCTGCTCTCCAGCCACATCCTCGACGGCTGCGGGCACTGGGTCCAACAGGAACGCCCCACCGAGGTCAACCGGATCCTGACCGACTGGCTCGCCGCCCTCCCCTCCTGAGCGGGGGGAGCAGGGTGCTGCGCGGGCTCGACGGTCGGGTCGAACTCGCGGCCCATCAGCGCCGTGCTGCTCCGGAGCGCCGCGCTCACCAGGCCACGGTTCGGCCGAGGTAGTCGACGTAGTGCAGGCCCGGGCTGCTCCGGAGGGCGTCGAGCGTCCTGACCACGTTCGGGATGCTCTCGTCGATGCCGAGCAGGGCGTCCGAGCCGCCCATGTCGGTGCGCACCCAGCCGGGGGCCATGAGGACCAGGGGCCGGGGTTCGCCGCTGTGCCGGGCCGCGTAGCTGCGCATGAACGTGTTGAGCGCGGCCTTGCTGCCGCGGTACACCTCGTGGCCGCCGCGCTCGTTGTTGGCCACGCTGCCCTGGCCCGAGGACATCACCGCGATCGTGCCCGCTGGCTCGACGAGGTCCTGGAGGGCCTCGATGACGCGCAGCGGGCTCAGCGCGTTGGTGACCATGACGCGGACGAACTCCTCGGTGGAGGTCTGTGCCACCGTGCCCTCGGGCTGGTTCGTGACGCCGGCGTTCACGAAGAGCAGGTCGAACGTCCGGCCGGTCAGGCGACCGTGCAGCGCCGCGACCTGCTCGGGCTCGGTGATGTCGACGGTCTCGATCTCGACCTGCCCGGCGTGGGCGTCGGCATCGGCGAGCTCGTGCAGGCCGGTCCGGCCCGAGCCGCGCACGGTGGCCACGACCTGCCAGCCGGCCCGCGCCCATTCCTGGGCGAGGGCGAGGCCGAGGCCCCGGGACGCGCCGATCAGGAGCACGCGCCTGCCGGGGGCCGGAGCCGGGGACGGCGCGGAGTGGCTTTCCGAGGTGTTCGTCGACATGACAGCGATTGTGCGAGGCATCACTGCGCCCGGCAAGCCGCCTCCCCGGAAGGGAAGTTGGCAATCCGGGGCCGGGTGGCCTCGTGCTTCTCGCCGTGGCGTCGGCCGACGTGCGGCTCAGAGGCCGAAGCGGGCTCGGTGGGAGGCGGGGACCAGGTCGGTGTATTCGGGGTGCTTGGTGATCCAGCTGCGGATGAAGGGGCAGTAGGGGAGTACGGCGAGTGCCTGCTCGCGGGCCGTGTCCAGTGCCGCGCGTGCCAGGCGGCCGGCCAGGCCGCGGCCCTCGAAGCGGGGGTCGATCTCGGTGTGGATGAAGGCGATCTCGTCGCCGGAGCGGTGGTACTCGGCGAAGCCGGCGAGTTCGCCGCCGTCCTGGATCTCGAAGCGCGACTTCTCGGTGTTGTCGGTGACGAGCTGGTCCATGGTTCCTCCGCAAGGTGGGGGACGGCCCTGGAGGGCCGGTGGCGGGGTGGCGCGGCATCGCCACTATAGTTGAAGAATCAACATTTGTCGTCCGGTCGCCGACGAGGGCCCACGGATACCGGCCGGACCGCCAGGTGACCATCCGGCAGCCGAACTGCCGGGCGGCAGGTTTGCCCGGCGCGGCTGCCGGGATACCCATGGCGCATGATTCCCGCCGCGGTCAGTGACGTCCTGCCGGAACTCGTCCCGTTCGTGCGGGCGGTCCAGGAACGCAGGCCCGACGACGGGACGTGGTGCGAGGCGTGGACGGTGCGGGACGTCCTCGCCCACCAGACCGGCAACGCCGAGGAACTCGCCCGCGTCCTGCGCGCCTTCCACGCGGGCGAGCCCGTGGAGACCCGCGGCTTCGATCGGGAGGAGCCGTACCGGCGGATGTCCGACGCACAGCTGTGGGAGGCCTTCGCCGCCCGCTGTGCCGAACTGGCCGAGGTCGCCGCGGCCGCGGAGAGCGACCTGCCCCCGGCCACCGAGGTGCGGTGGACCGGCCGGACCGTGACGGTGCCGTTCTTCGCCGAGCACCTGCGCGAGGAGCTGATCCTCCACCGGTGGGACCTCACCGGCGACGACCGTACGGCCCGGGAGGCGCTCGCCGAGCCGTGGATGACGTCGCACAGTGTGCGGCTGGTCGGCCGGCCGCTGCTGGCCCGGGGCGTGGCGGGACTCGACCTCGGGCCCGGGGGGCGCGTCGAGGCCCGCCTGCGCGTCCCCGGGACCGACGACGTCCTGGTGACCGCGGACGCCGGTGGTGCGTCCATCGCCCTGGCCCCGCCCGAGGGCCCGGCCACCATCGAGAGCGACGCTGCGGTGCGCGTCCTGCTGTTGTGGGGGCGACGTCCGGCGGACCCGGGCCGCTGGCACAGCACGGTCGGTCCGGAGGAGCTGCGACGGGTGCGTGCTCTGCTGAGCGGCTACTGAGGGGCTACTGGGTGACTACTGAGCGGGTGGCGGGTAGGGGGCGCGCGGGGTGTCCGGCTCGGTCCGGGGCGCCGGGGTGACGGACACCCGGGGGAGCGCCTCGGGGTGGTGTTCGCAGATGTGCGTCACCAGGTGCTCGCGGAGCTGGCAGCGGAGGGAGAACGCGTCGTCGGCGTTGGCGGCGGTCGCCAGGAGCCGGACCACGATGGTGGTGGGCGTGGTGTCGACGACCTGTAGGGCGCTGCCCTGGCCGTCCCAGAGGGGGCTGTCGGCGAGGAACGCGTCGAACTCCTTGCGCAGCAGGGGGACCGGGGCCCGGTGGTCGAGGTGGAGGAAGGCGGTGCCGGTGATCCGGCTGGAGCGGCGCGACCAGTTCTCGAACGGGCGGCCTGCGAAGTAGGACATCGGCATCACCAGGCGGCGCTGGTCCCAGGTGGCGATCACCACCGCGGTGAGGGTGATCTCCTCCACGGTGCCCCACTCGCCGGACACCACGACCACGTCGCCGATCCGGACCAGGTCGCCGAAGGCCAGCTGCACCCCGGCGAAGAGGTTGGCCAGCACGCTCTGCGCGGCGATGCCCGCGACCACACCGACCAGGCCCGCCGAGGCGAGCAGACTGGTCCCGATGCCGCGTACGGAGGGGAAGGTCATCAGCATCGCGCCCAGGGCGGCGATCGCGATGATCGCCTGGCAGATCCGGCCGAGCAGACCCGCCTGGGTGCGGGCGCGGCCGGCCGAGGAGGGGTCGCGGCGGTGGACGGCGAGGCGGACGGCGCCTTCGACGACGAGCCCGACCGCCCGGGCGCCGAGCCATCCGCCGGAGGCGATCGCCAGTAGGACCAGGAGGTGGTGCAGCTGCTCCCGGGTCTCCGGCGAACCACCGACCCACGGCTGGACGGCGAGGGACAGGGAGGTGGCGAGCACGGTGACCAGGGGGCGCCGGCAGCTGCGCAGCATCCCCGGCATGACGCTGCCGGGCCGGTGCGGGGCGAATCTGCGGACCAGCCGTTCGGCGGTCCGGTCCAGGACGTAGGTGGTCAGGGCCACCCCCGTACCTGCCAGGAGCAGACGGAACAGGCTCCACCACACGCTCGCTCTCCTCCCGCGACGGCCGCAGCGCGGCGCTGTGGGCCGGCCTTCCCCGGGCCGGCGCTGTGGGCGGGCCTTCCCCGGGCCCGCTTCCCGGACCCCGTTTTCCCGTTCGGCGGGATTCACACCTGCCGGAGGTGAGGTGGGGGCCCGGCAACGGCGATGGGCCGTTCGGGTGAGGGGGGTGGGCCGGGGGAGACGGGTGAGGAGGACGGGCCGAGGGTCCGCGTCGAGGGTTCAGGCGGGGTGCATATCGGCCCGGGAACGGGGCAGCCGGGGCTTGAAGGCCCGCCGGCCGGGCGGGCACCGACATGTCAGGAGGAGCGATGCACCGGATCGAGGAGTCCGTCGAGGTGGCGGCGCCGCTCGGCACGGTCTACGAGAGCTGGGTCAGGTGTGAGGAGTTCCCGCAGTTCATGCGGGGTGTGGTCAGGGTCGACCGGTCGGGCCAGGACACCAGCTGGGTGGTCCGGACCGCCGCCGGCCCGCGCGAGTTCAGGGCCGTGACCACGGAGCTGGTGGAGAACGACCGCGTGGCGTGGGACAGCGGCCCTGGCCCGGTGCGGCACCAGGGTGTGGTCACCTTCCACGCCGTGGGCGACGCCGCCACCCGGGTGATGTTCCAGCTGGAGGTCGAACCGCACGGGCTCTGGGAGCACCTCGCCGAGGC
Organism: Kitasatospora sp. NPDC058492; assembly: GCF_042720685.1. Taxonomy (NCBI): domain Bacteria; kingdom Bacillati; phylum Actinomycetota; class Actinomycetes; order Kitasatosporales; family Streptomycetaceae; genus Kitasatospora; species Kitasatospora sp. NPDC058492. The sequence goes on along the minus strand of NZ_JBHXMU010000008.1, from coordinate 27,291 downwards.
CCTCGGGTTCGTCGACCGGCGGGTGATCGACGACCTGACCGACTTCAAGCGTCACGTCGAGGAGGGCGGCGGACCGGTCGAGGCCACGGTCGACGACACAGCGGCATGAACCTCCGGATCGGGGGCAGCCGAAGCGTACCGACAGCCCGATCCGACAGCCCGATCAGGCAGTCAGACCTGACAGCCAAACCTGACAGCCGGACCCGACAGCCAGACCCGACGACGGAAGGAGACGGTCGTGAGTGATCGCGTCAACATCTGGGAGTTCCGGGACACCGCCGGTCACACGGCGGGCACCGACCTCATCGGCTTCCACGTCGAGGCCACCGACGGAGCGATCGGCAAGATCGACAAGCTGTCCGAGGCCGTCGGCGCCCAGCACCTGGTCGTCGACACCGGTCCGTGGATCCTCGGCAGGCGGGTGCTCCTGCCCGCCGGCACCGTGATCCGGATCGAGATCGGCGAGCAGAAGGTGTACGTCGACCGGTCCAAGGACGACATCAGGAACGGTCCCGGCCTCGACGACGGCGCGGCCGACGTGTCGGCCGACGTCCGCGACCGCTACGGGCTCTACTACGACCCGTTCTACGGCGGTCGGATCTTCTGACGAAAGGGAGCAGCAGCCATGCCGTACGGTTCCACGCAGCTCCAGCCCCAGCCGCAGTCCCAGTCCGTCGGACCCGTCAGTCCGCCGAAGCCGGCCGACCCGTCCGCCCCGCCCCTGGTGCCGGATCCTCCGCTGCCGCCCGGTGTGCCCGAGCCGCCGCCGGATCCGGTGCTCCCGGGCCCCGCTACGCCGTCACCCGCGCCGCCCGGGCCTGAGCCCGAGCCTGAGCCCGGCGTGCCCCGCCCGCCCGAGCCGCCGGACTGAGGAGCCCTGAGCAGCCCTGAGCAGTCCGACCGAGGAGTCCCAAGAGGCGGGCCGGAGCGTTACCCCCAGTACCCCGTGTGCACCGCGGCGGCCTCCTCGAAGAGGTGCGGGCCGGACGCCTCCACGGTGCTGCCGCCGGCGGCGAAGACCTGGCGGCACGGCAGGTCGAGCACCGGTTCCTCCGGGTCCACCCCGGCGATGGCGTTCAGCTCCGCCCCGGCGAGCGCGTAGACGACCTTGCGGATTCCGCTCCAGTAGATCGCCCCGGCGCACATCGCGCACGGTTCGGTACTCGTGTACAGGACGGCGTCGACGAGCTGCGTCGGGGCCAGGGTGCGCGAGGCCTCCCGCACCAGATTGGTCTCCGCGTGGGCGGTGACATCGCGGTCGGTGAGCACCGAGTTCTCGGCCGTGAGGAGGACGTTCCCGGCGGGGTCGGTCAGCAGCGCTCCGAAGGGATGGTTGCCGTGCGCCCGGGCGTCGGCCGCGATCTCGATGGCCGCGAGCAGGTGCTCGCGGGTGCGGTCGGTCATGACGTGCTCCTCAGGGGATCGGCGGTGGGGCGGGCCCATGGTGTCGCGGTCGGGCGGGGTGGTGGTACCAGGTTGCCCCAGCCGCCCTCCGCCCGCGACCACCCCCGGCGGCGGCCCGGGCCCGCGGGCCGGCGCGGAGCGTGCCGCCGGGACCGGCCACCGCCCAGGCGGCCGGGCTGTCGTCAGTGGGCGAACTTCTCGACGGCCGCCGGTGTGACGGGGGTGAAGAAGTTGACGAGGTTGCCGTCGGGGTCACGGAACAGGAGCGACCGGTTGCCCCAGGGCATCGTGGTGGGCTCGGTCACGAAGTCGGTGACGAAGCCGGTCAGGTTCCGGTACACGTCGTCCACGTCGGCGACGAGGAATTCGAAGATCACGCTGTTGTTGTCGGCCGGACGGGCGGAGCCGGGCGCGAACAGTGCCACCGTCCGGGTGCTGCCGATCGCGAGGGTCCCGCCGGCGGTCCGCAGTTCGGCGAAGTCCTCGGTGGACCAGTGCGCCTGTACCCCGGTGGCCCGCTCGTAGAAGCCGACGAGGCGTGCGATGTCGCCCGTGATGATCCGGATCGAAACGAAGCCCATGGTGCGCTCTCCTCAGGTCGGTGAAGCCGTTGCACCCCGGACGGTAGAGGAAATAGTGGACAGAATCGGTCCGGTATCAGCGCTAGGCTCGTGGACATGGGCCGACCTACCAGCCGCGTGCTCACCCTCCTGGAACTCCTGCAGTCGGGCGGCATCAGAACGGTGGCCGAACTCGCCGACCGGCTCGGCGTCGACGGGCGCACCGTGCGGCGGTACGTGGACCACCTGGTCGACCTCGACATCCCCGTCGAGGCGGTCCGCGGCCGCTACGGCGGGTACCGGCTCGCCCCCGGGTACCGCCTGCCTCCGCTCATGCTCAACGACGACGAGGCGCTCGCCGTGCTGCTCGGCCTCGTCGTCGGCCGCAGGGCGGGGCTGCTGACGGCGACCGGGGCGGCGACCGGGACCGGGACCGGGACCGCGACCGGGACCGCGACCGGGACCGCGGGCGAGACGGCGGCGGCCAAGATCCGCCGGGTACTGCCCGAGCGCCTCGCCCGTCGGCTCGATGCCGTCCTGGAATCCCTCGCCTTCACGGCCGAGCCCGGCGAGGCGGCCACCCCGGAGACGGGCGTCCTGCTCGCCGTCGCCGACGCGGTGCGCCACCGCCGCCCGATCTCGATCAGGTACACCGCCCGGGACGGCCGGCGGAGCGAACGCACGCTGCACCCGTACGGGATCGTCACCCATGCGGGGCGGTGGTACGTCACGGGCACCGATCCCGAGGTCGATCCCGAGATCGGCCAGGACCGGACCTTCCGGCTCGACCGCATCGCGGACGCGAGGCCCCTGCCGGGCTCGTTCGAGCCGCCCGCCGGGCTCGATCCGGCCCGGCGCGTGCTGTCCGGGCTCGCCAAGGCCGCGTACCGGTACGAGGTGACCCTGCGGATCCACGGGACGGTCGAGCAGATCCGCGCCCGGCTCCCCGCCAGCGTCGCGAGCATCGAGGAGCCCGCACCGGCGCCCAAGGAAGGAACGGATCCGCACACCGAGCGGTGGCTGCACGTCGAACTGCGGGCGGAGCGGCTCGACTGGCTGCCCCCCGTACTCGCCTCGCTCGACCGGCCGTTCGTCATCGAGCGACCGGACGAACTCCGCGGCCTCGTCATCGCGCTCGCCGACCGGCTCGCCGCCTCCGCCCGCCAGGCCTGCGACCCGGACCGGACCGGACACTGATGCGCCCGACGTGCCCCCACGGACGCCGATGCGCCCGTCCTGGCGTCAAGGACCCGCGGAACCTTCCCGGCGCGGGAGCGTTGGCAGTGCACCGGAGGTCCCGGTCAGGTAGGTAGGAGGCAATCGCCGTGCTCGTAGAACCTGTCCTTGTCACCGGCGCCGGCGGCGGCGTCGGCGGAGTCGGGCGAAGGATCCTGGAGCGGTTGCGGGCGCACAACGTGCCCGTCAGGGCTCTCGTGCACCACGACGACGAACGGGCCTCGGACCTGAGGACGATGGGCGGCGTGGAGGTGCTGGTCGGTGACCTCACCCGTGGTGCGGACGTGGTCGAGGCGCTGGCCGGCTGCCGCCGGGCCTACTTCGGGATGAGCGTGTCGTCCGCCTACCTGGAGGCCGCGGCGACGGTGGCGGCCGCCGCCCGGGAGAGCGCCGGCCTGGAACTGCTGGTCAGCATCTCGCAGATGACCGTCTCGCAGATGGACCTCACCAGCGACGCCGAGTCCCGGCAGCAGCGGCTGCACTACCTCGCCGAACACGTCCTCGACTGGTCCGGGGCGCCGGTCGTCCACGTCCGGCCCACCGTGTTCATGGAGAATCCGCTCTTCACCGAGGTGGCGGCCGCTTCGATCCGGCGGGACGGCACGATCCGCCTCCCCTTCGGCTCGGCCCGGACCTCACCGGTCGCGGCCGCCGACGTGGCCGAGGTCGTCACCGCACTCCTGCTCGATCCTGCTCCCCGGGCCCGCCGCGTCTACGAGCTGACCGGGGCTCGATCCCGCGACATGACGGCCATCGCGGCCGAGTTCTCGGCCGCCCTGGGCCGCGACGTGACGTACGTCGACGTGCCCTACCAGGAGTGGCTGGAGCACGACCTCAGGAACCAAGGCCTGCCGGACCACGTGTTCGACCACATCGCCACGATGGCCAGGCTGCACGGCGAGAACCGGTACGACCGGGCGACGAACGACGTCGCCGACCTTCTCGGTCGCCCCCCGCGGGGGTTCGACACCGTGATCAAGGACCTGCTCGCCCGGCAGCCGTAGCCGGCCGGGTGCCGGGGGAGCGGTCGCTCAGAGCCAGCCGCGCTGCGCCGCCTTGAGGCCGGCCTCGAAGCGGCTCGACGCGTCGAGGCGTTCCATAAGCCCGGCCATCTGGCGGCGGACGCTGCGTGCCGACAGGCCCAGGCTCCGGCCGGCGGTCCCGTCGGTGAGGCCGGACGCGAGCAGCCGCAGGAGTTCCTGCTCGGTGGCGCTGAGGCCGGTCCCGGTGTCCTTGCGCCGGTCGGCGCCGAGCGGGACGGCGGCCTGCCAGCCCACGCGGTGCCCGCTCCGGCGAGGGTCACCGTTCCCGTCGTCTGGTTGCGGGTCAGGCGTGCACGGGGCGCTGTGAGTACGACCTTCACCCTCCTGGTGATGGTCTCGCCGTCCTCGCTCCGGGGCGTCGGAAGGCCGATGACGAACGGAAGCGAGGGAGCCTGACGGCCCCCGTGCGTGGTGTCCAGCGATTCCGCCCACCGGGCGGGCAACTCCGGGTCGTCGAGTTCGGAGACGACCGCCCGCCGGAGAGCTGAGACGTAGGCCGCCTGGTCGTCCGCCGGCGCGAAGCGCGGCACGTCCAGGCGTAGGGCCGCGTCGGCGCGCAGCAGGTCGACGACCCAGCCGAGGAGGTCGGCTCCGGTGTGGGAGACGAGGCCGAAGGTCAGGTGGAGGGACTCGCTGCCCTGGTCGGCGGTGACGGCGTGCCACCACCTGCGGGGGAGGTAGAGCATGTCGCCGGCGGTCAGGACGAGGTCGGCGATCGGTTCGCCGGTCGGCTCGGCGGGCGCCTCGACGTCGCGCCAGGTCGGCGCGGTCCGGGTCGGTCCGTAGAGGCGCCAACGCTTCGCGCCGTCCAACTGGACGACCACGACATCGTGGTCGTCCCAGTGGGTGCCGAAGCCCTCCCTTTTCGTCCATGAGGCGTAGGCGTTGGCCTGGACGGGGGTACCGACGAAGCGTTCGAGGTCCTCGGCGGCGGACCGGATCGGTGGGTGGATCTCGTCGATGGCGTCGAGGACGAGGGAGGCCCCTTCGGCCAGGCGGGCGTGGAGATCGGCAGGTTGGAGCCTGTGCCAGGTGGCCGCGCGCCGGTTGGTGGTGGCGGTCGCGTACCGGTGGGCCGGCAGGGTCTCCCCGTCAGCGGAAAGACGGAGTCGGGGCGGTTCCAGACGGTGGGTGGACAGGATGCTGTTCAGGTCGTCCCAGGACAGCAGGCCTGCGACATCGGCGGGGTCGCCCGGGATCACGAGGTGGGAGCGGTGCAGCGTCCGGGCGAGGAACTGGTCCCCGCCCAGACGCGCCGCCCACGAGGCGGTGTCAGGCATCGTGGGCACTCCGGCTAGTTGTCGTTGCCGTCGGAACGGCCGCCGGAGACGTCGGAGGGCTGTTCGGACCTCGCGCGGGCGGCGGCGATGTTCCGCTTGGCCACCAGCAGGCCGTCCTCGTCGGCCTTCGTCTGCACGGTGATCTCCATGCCTTGACCTTCCTTCCCGATCGTGCTCGCCGGTTCATCCGGCGAGACCTCAGAGAACCGCTGCGAACGTGCTTTGAACAGAGCAGAATTGATGCATCGATGAGGCATCCGTGTGGCAAACCGGCGTCTGGCCTGGCATCTCCTGCAGCGGACGGACTTCCAGCGCGGCAGGAGGTGGGTGATGAGTGCACGGCGCGAGCGACTCGTCACGCAACGCGTGAGCGCGGGATTCACGCAGGAGTCCTTGGCGGCCGCGATGGGGGTCGACCGGACGACGGTCGGCCGGTGGGAGCGCGGCGCCGGACTTCCACGCCCGTGGCAGATGGCGAACCTCGCCAGACTACTGAGGGTTGCTCCGACTGAACTCGCCTTGCTGCTGGCGCCTGCCGAAGTGGCGGTGCCCGCTGGCCATGCGCGGTCGGCGCGAACCGCGTCGCCCTCCGGCGGACCTGCTCGGCATGCCACACCCGCGGAGTGGGACGGGTCTGGCGTCAGCGGAGCCCTGGCCGGCGCGGAAGCCGGCGCCGTGTCCATGGCGCTCATGGACGGCGGCGTCCGGGTCGGCTGCCGGACCGCCGACGGGAGGATCGTCTTCGTGACCATGCCGCGCCAGGCCCTGCTGCGGGGTGTCACCACCGCTGAGGGTGCCACTGCCTCGTCGAGGTTCACGGTGCCGGACGTTCGATCCGTCCTTTCCCCGGATGTCCACCCGGTCGAGAACATGAGATCGCTCCGCAGATCGCTGGTCGAGTGCGACAACGTCCTCGGGCCTCGCGAGGTCGTCGCCACGGCACAGGAACACGTCCGCCTCATCCAGCACCTGCGCCGCGAGGCTTCCGGTCGGGACCGGCACGACCTGCTGCAAGTGCAGGCGGAGTACGCCGAGTTCTGCAGCTGGCTCTACCAGGACAGTGGTGACCACCGCGCCGCCCAGTACTGGGCGGACCGAGCCGTCGACTGGGCGACTGCTTCCAGCGACCAGGACCTCACCGCCTACATCATGGCCCGGAAGTCCCAGCTCGCCGGCGACATGCAGGACTCGATCGAGGCCATCGATCTCGCCGCGTCCGCCCAGCGCCTGGCCGGTCCCGGAAGCCGGCTGAGTGCGATGGGGGCGGTGTACGCGGCGCACGGGCACGCACTGGTCGGCGACGAACGGACGGCCCAGCACACCTTCGACCAAGCGTTCTCGCTGCTCGCCGAGCGGCCCGAAGCACCGGTCGGGCGTGGCCGCTGGCTGAACGAAGCGTACGTGGAGGCCCAGCGTGCCCGGTCGTTGACGCTGTTGGGCCGCCACCGCGAAGCGGTGGCAGGATTCGAACAGGCGATCCGGTCCCTACCCGCGACCTACCGACGCGATCGCGGTGTCTACCTCTCCCGCTCGGCCGTCGCCCAACTCTCCGTCGAGGGCCCCGAACGGGCCGCCGAAACCGCCTGTGCGGCGTTGTCGATCGCCGCGGGCACCGGATCAGCCCGGATTTTCACCGAACTGGCCCGACTCGACGCCCTGTTGCGCGGATGGGGTGGTGTACCAGAGGTCGCCCGGTTCCGGCAGGCACTCGACAGCCTCCTGCTCCATGAAGTGTGATCACCAAAGTCTCTGCCGACCTTGAGAGAACGGACCCCACGATGGCTTCCCGCCCCTTCGTCCTGCTGAGCGTCGCCACCACCATCGACGGCAACATCGACGACGCCTCACCCGAGCGTCTGCTGCTGTCGAACGCCGAGGACTTCGACCGCGTCGACGAGGTCCGTGCCGAGTCGGATGCCATCCTCGTCGGCGGCAACACCCTGCGTAGCGACAACCCGCGACTCCTGGTCAACAGCGACAAGCGCCGGGCCGACCGAATCGCGGCAGGCAAGCCCGAATATCCGCTCAAGGTCACCATCTCCGCCAGCGGCGACCTGAGTCGCGACCTCAAGTTCTGGCACTTCGGCGACAAGAAGGTCGTCTACACGACCGACACCGCCGCACCGAAGCTCCGCGAAGCGCTCGACGGCCTGGCCGACGTCGTGAGCACCGGTCCCACCGTCGACTTCGGTGCCCTGCTCGACGACCTCGCCACCCGCGGCGTCGAACGCCTCATGGTCGAGGGCGGCGGGCAGATCCACACCCAGTTCCTCGCCCAGGGCCTGGCCGACGAGATCCACCTCGCCATCGCCCCGCTGCTCGTCGGCGACGCCACCGCCCCGCGGTTCCTCCACCCGGCGAACTACCCCGGTGGCAGCAACCGGCGGATGACGCTTCTCGGAACCCGGACGATCGGCGACGTCGTGCTGCTGCGATACGCGCCCAAGGTCGCGTCCAGCTGATCTTCGGAGGGCTACCCGCCCGCTGGCGAGTCTCCTCGCGACGGCAGGCCACCCCGGTCGACCTCGGGCGTGCCTCTCGACGGACATGGCAGGCTCGGTGGCCCTCCGGCCGGTGGGCAGCCCACGAGTAGCCGGCCGGGGCGGGGCGGCCGCGCGGGCGCGGCCGCCGTGCGCCGGGTCAGTCCTTTCCGACGTCCTTGATCTTCTCGCCGGCCTGCTTCAGGTCGCTCTTGATCTGTTTGCCCCGGCCCTCGGCCTCGACGACCCGGTCGCCGGTGGCCCGTCCGGCGGCCTCCTTGGCCTTGCCGTGGACCTTCTCGGCCGCGTTGTGCAGCTTGTCCTTGGCGCTCATCGGATCACTCCTCTCGGTAGTGGGGGCTCGGTCCGCCCCGGACGGCGTCTGCCCGGGATCGGTGGTTCCACACCCGGAACATCCAGAGTCGGCCGTGGGCCGTGAGCCGGTGTGGTGCCGACAGGGCCGGTTGGGCGGGCTCAGCGGAAGGCGGCGACGTTGCGGGCGGCCCAGGCGGCGAAGGGGCGCGGGGCGGTGCCGAGGACCCGCTGGACGTCCGGGCTGACGCGCAGCTCGGACGGGTTCGGGGAGCCGAGGATGTCCAGGGTGTCCTGGGCGAGCTCCACCGGCATGCCCTGGGCCATGGCGGCGCCGGCCTCGTCGCGGGTGAGGTCGTGGAACCGTACCGGCGAGCCCAGGGCGGCCGCGATGGCCTGCGCCTGCTGGCGCGGGGTGATCACCTCCGGGCCGGTCAGCTCGTACACGCCGCCGTTGTGCCGGTCCTCCAGCAGGCAGGCCGCCGCGACGTCGGCGATGTCCGCCGGGTCGACGATCGGCACCCCGACGTCGCCGAAGGGCGCGGCGACGACCCGCTGTGCGCGGACGGACTCGGCCCACCACAGGGCGTTGGAGGCGAAGCCGCCCGGCCGCAGGATGCTCCAGTCCACGCCGGACCCCCGCAGGACGTCCTCCAGTTCGCGCATCGCGATCCGCGTCGGGCCGAAGGGCCTGGTCGCCACGCCCTGCGAGGAGAGCAGGACGATGCGGCGGACCCCGCCGGCCACGGCCTGGCCGATGAGGTCGGCCGGGTTGGCCCCGGCGGCGTGCAGGTCGCCGGACAGCAGCAGGAAGAGCGCCTTCGCCCCGGCCAGCGCGGGTTCGAGGCCGGCCGGCCCGGCCAGGTCGGCCGCCACGTGGCGGACACCGTCCGGCACCGCCGCCGCGTGCCGCGACACCGCCGTCACCTGCTGGCCCGCCTCGGCCAGCGCCCGCGTCAGCGGCCGGCCCACATTGCCGGTAGCCCCGGTCACCACGATCATGGTCAACTCCTCGTTCGACGTCCGCCGTGGCCGCTGTGGCCTCGGTGGTCCTCACGCTAGGAGCCAGGGCTAACCCTTGGTAAGGACATACCTTGACGTAAGCTCAGGACATGGTGGTAGGTGTGCAGCACAGGCAGGGCGAGGCCGGGAAGCGGTATGAGGTGTTTCACACCGACTGCCCCGCGCGCGACGTGGTCGACCACGTGACCAGCAGGTGGGGCATCTGGGTGTTGATCTCCCTGCAGAGCAACGACCTCCGGTTCTACGAGCTGCGCGAGAGCATCCACGGCATCAGCGAGAAGATGCTCGCCCAGACCCTGCGCGCGCTGGTCCAGGACGGCCTGGTCTGGCGGAAGGTCGAGCCGACGACACCGCCCCAGGTCACCTACGGGCTGACCGAGTTCGGTCAGGACCTCGGCGAGCCGCTGGCCGAGCTGTTCAACCGGATCACCCGAGGGTTGCCGCCGCGCGACGCGGGGTAGCGGCGCGGGGTGGCAGCGCGGGGTAGCGGCGTGGGACGGCAGCGCGGGGTAGCAGCCACACCGAGCCGCCCTGCTGGGGGAGTTCCGGACCCTGTACGCGGCCCGTCACGGCCGGCCGGCCGCCGCGACACACCCCCGGCCTCCTCCCCGGCGTTGTCGCCCGCGCGCCGTAGGTTCGTCGGATGAAGCGACTGAAGACCACACGACTGGACGCCATAGACCGAGCCCTCTTCGACCGCATCGCCGCCGCGCCGCTGCACGGCACCCGCCCCTGGCTGCGGGCCCTGAGCCGGGCCGCCGACCACGGGGTGCTGTGGATGGGCACCGCCGCCGTCCTCGGCGCGGTCGGCGGACGCCGCGGGCGCCGAGCGGCCCTGCGCGGCCTCGGCTCGCTCGCCATCGCCTCGGCCACCGCCAACACCGTCGCCAAGCACGCCACCCGCCGGCCCCGCCCGGTGCTGGACGCCGTCCCGGCCGTGCGTCGGCTGCTGCGCCAGCCCGTCACCACCTCCTTCCCCTCCGGTCACTCCGCGTCCGCGGCCGCCTTCGCCGCCGGTGTGGCGATCGAGTCCCCGCTGCTGGGCGCGGCCGTCGCGCCGGTCGCGGCGGCGGTGGCCCTCTCGCGCGTCTACACCGGCGTGCACTACCCGGGCGACGTCCTGGCCGGTGCGGCGCTGGGTACGGCGGCGGCCGCCGCGACCCTGCACTGGTGGCCGCGCTCGTCCGACGTGCCGCCGCCCGCCGCCCCGGCCGCCTGTCCGGCCCCGGCCCTGCCGCAGGGGAGGGGGCTGTCGGTGGTGGTCAACTCGGGCTCCGGCAGCGGCTCTCCGCTCGCTCCCGCCGCCGAGGACGTGGCCGGGACGCTGCGCGCCCTGCTGCCCGAGGCGGACGTCCGGGTGTGCGGGCCGCAGGACGACCTGGCGAAGACATTGACGGAGGCCGCCGACCGGGCCGCCAGGGCCGGCGGCGCGCTCGGGGTGTGCGGCGGCGACGGCAGCGTCAACCTGGCCGCGGCGCTGGCCGTCGAGCGCGCGCTGCCGCTGGCGGTCTTCCCCGGCGGCACCCTCAACCACTTCGCCCTCGACCTCGGTGCCACCACCCACGAGGCCACCGCCGAGGCCGTCCAGGCCGGCACCGCCGTCGGCGTGGACCTGGGCCTGGCCGCCGACGACGCCGGCGCCCGGACCTTCGTGAACACCTTCAGCCTCGGTATCTACCCCGAACTCGTCCACCAGCGGGAGAAGTTGGAGAAGCGCATCGGCAAGTGGCCGGCCCTCGCGGTGGCCGTCGCCAAGCTGCTGCCGACCGCCGAACCCGTCACCGTCCACGCCGACGGCCGCCCGCACCGGCTGTGGCTGCTGTTCGCCGGCAACGGGGCGTACGAACCGGCGGGCTTCGCCCCCACCCACCGCGCCGCCCTGGCCGACGGACAGCTCGACGTCCGGGTCGTCGACGGCGGCCGGCCCTTCGCCCGCACCCGCCTGGCCGCCGCCTTCCTGTCCGGCACCCTGGACCGGTCCCGGGTCTACCGGGCCGCCCGGCTGCGCGCCCTGGACCTGGACTCCCTCGGCGACGCCGCCCGCATCGCCGTCGACGGCGAGAGCGTCCCCGCGCGCGGGGCCCTGCGGCTGTCCAAGGCCCCGGCCGGGCTCACCGTGTACCGGCCCGCGACCGCCGCCCCGGCGAGCGAGCTGCACCGCCCGGGCCGGGACGGGCGGTAACCGCAGGGGGTGTCACCGGGCGCCGGGGGAGGACGGGCCGTGCGGGCCGTCCTCCCCGGCCCCGCCGGGCCGCTCCCCGTCGTGGAAGGAGACTTCGACGTGCTGTTCGGGGCGGCGCTCCTCCTGACGGGCGACGGAGGACAGCACCTTCTCGTCGGCGGCGGTGAGCGGCGGCTGCAGGAGGCTGCGGGGCCACAGCCGACGGGCGAGCACCGCGTTGGCCTCGGCGGCGTACACGGTGATCTGCGCGGCCAGGTAGAGCCAGGAGAGCAGGCCGATCACGGTCGCGAAGAAGCCGTAGACCTGGCCCGCGTGGCGCAGTTCGTGGGTCACCAGGAGCGAACCGAACGCCTGGAGGACGGTGAACAGCGGCCCGGCGACGACGCAGCCGGGCAGCAGGGCCCGGGTCGGGATCTCGCGCGGGGTGAGCACCCGGAAGCAGGCCAGGCACAGGGCGGTGTTCAGCAGCGCCGAGACCAGCAGGCCCCCGACCCGGGCGGGCACCCCGCCCAGGGCGCTGCCGACCAGCGAGGCGGCCGCCGTACCCAGCACCAGGCCGGCGGCCAGGACCGTGAACAGCAGCAGGCCGCGCGCCAGCCGGGGCCAGTAGCCGGGCCGCTGCACCCCGGGCACGTTCCAGACCTCGGCCATGGCGTGCTGGAGGACCTGCGTGATGCCGAGCGCCCCGTACAGCAGGCCGAGCGCGCCGATGGCCAGCGCCAGGCCGCTGCCCTGGAGGGAGTGGACGTTCTGGCGCAGCTGGTCGCCGATGATCGGGAAGTCGGCGAGCGCCGAGTTCAGCACCGACTGCTGGGCCCCGGGGTGGCCGTGCAGGACGAAGCCGAGGACGGTGCTGAGCAGGAGCAGCAGCGGGATCAGGGCGACGAAGCCGTAGTAGGTGATCAGGGCGGACAGCAGCCCGCCCCGGTCGTCCCCGTACTTGCGCAGGACGCCGATGACGACGGCGGGCACCCGGCGGTGCTGCTGGAAGCGGTCCACGGCGCGCAGGCCTTGTTCGATCGGGTTCATGCCCCGGCGTCTGCCCCGGTCCGCGCCCGCGACACCCGCCGGTTCCGCCCCCCCCGTGGCGGCTCGGCTGCCCCGGTTCGCCGCGGACATGCGCCTGCCCTGCCCGTCCGACCGCTACCGCACCATCACTCCGACCAGGCAGGTGTCGTCGTCGGTGTCGGCGTTGCTGTAGCGCAGCAGGTGGTCCAGGAGCTCTTCGAGGTTGGCCGAGCCGGTGTCCGACCCGGCGGCGGGCCCGGTGGCCGACCCGGTGCGGGACTCCTCGGCGAGGGCCGTCAGGCTGGTCAGCGACGCCTGGAGGGATTCGTCGCGGCGCTCGATGAGTCCGTCGGTGTACATCACCAGCGTGTCGTCGGCCTCCAGGACGAGCTCGCCCTGCTCGTAGTCGGCGTGGCCGATCGCGCCGAGGAGGATGCCGCCCAGCTGGGGCAGGATGTCCGCCCGCCCGCCACGCAGCAGGACCGGCGGCGGGTGCCCGGCGCGGGCCCACCGCAACCGGCGGGTCGCGGGTTCGTAGAGGCCGCACACCGCGGTGGCCGTGACGTTGTCGGTCAGGTGGTGGGTGACGCTGTTGAGCCAGCTCAGCAGCTGGGCCGGCCCGGCGCCGGTGGCGGCCAGGCCGCGCAGGGCGTTGCGCAGCGCGACCATGCCGGTGGCGGCCTCGATGCCGTGTCCGGAGACGTCGCCCACGCACAGCAGGACGTCTCCCGAGGGCAGGGCGAGGGTGTCGTACCAGTCCCCGCCGACCAGGTGGTCCTTCTCCGCCGGGCGGTAGCGCACGGCGACGCTCAGATCGTGCAGGTCCAGCGGGCCCCGGGTGGGCGGCATGATGGCGTGCTGGAGCTGGAGGGCGAGGCGGCTGCGCTCGGCCGCCTGCTGCTCGCTCTGCGCGAGCTGGTCGCGGGTGGCGGCGAGCGCGACCTCCGTCCAGTGCTGGGCGGAGATGTCCTGGTAGGCGCCGCGGACGGTGCCGAGCCCGCTGCCGGGGTCGCTGTCGAGCCTGCTGCCGGGGTCGTTGCCGAGCCCGCTGCCGGGATCGCGGACGGGCTCCGCGACGACGCGGATGTGGCGGGTGACGCCGTCCGGCCGCTGGAGGCGGAAGGCGGTGGAGGCCGGGCGCTGGTGGTGCAGGAGGGTGCGCAGGAACCGGTCGATGGCGTGGCGGTCGTCCGGGTGGGCGTGGTCGGGGAGCTGGTCGAGGGCCAGGGGCGCGGCGGTGGGCGGCAGCCCGTGCAGTTCGAACACCGTCTCGTTCCAGGCGATCTGCCGGGTTCGCAGGTTCTCCTCGAAACCGCCGATCCGGCCGAGCCGCTGGGCGTGCTGCAGCAGGCGGGCGACGCGCGGGGTGCCGTCGTCGAGGCGCCAGACGACCGCGAGGTGGCTGCCGTGCCGGCTGATGCCCACCTGTGCCCGGGTGGTCAGCGGTACTCCGTCGACCAGGGCGGCGAGGCGCATGTCCTGGGCGCGGAAGGGTTCCCCGGTGGCGAAGACGTGTTCGACCTTGTCGGCCAGGCCGCCCGGTTCGGCCGCCAGCGGGTACGCCTCCAGCAGGCGGGTGCCGGTGAGTACGCCGGTGGGCCGGCCGGCGAAGTCGACGAAGGCCGGGTTGAGGTGGCGGATCACGAACCGGGGCGGGAACTCGTCGCTGTCCGGCGCCGCCCGCAGGATCATGCACGGGTCGAGCAGGCCGTCCGTGAGCTGCCGCAGTTCGCCGAACTGCGCGTCGGCCGGGTCGCAGGCGGCGGGTTCCTGCCCGCTCCAGGACTCCAGCGTGGTGGCGGCCAGCTCGGCGAGCGCCTCGAACTGGCGTTGGAGCGGCTGGGAGCGCTCGGGCAGCGTGTCGGGCCAGCAGATCTCCAGGACGCCGATGAGCCGCCCGCCGACGCCGGCCGGGACGGCGAGCCGGCCGCCGTGGATCTCGTGCTGGCCGATCGAGGGCAGCGAGGCGCCGGCGAGCGTCGGGTAGCCGACCGCCGCGCGCTCGTCCAGGGCACGGCGGGCCGGGGTCGGCACGCCCGGCGGGACGTGGCGCCAGCGGCGTGCCTCCTCCTCGGGGAAACCGGCGCTGCCCGCCAGTGACAGGGAGAGGTCCGGGTGGGCGGCCCAGATGGCGACGGCGGCCGCGCCGAGCGGTCGCAGCGCGTGCTCCAGCATGGAACGCGCCGCCGCCGCGGCGTCACCGCTCGCGAGCACGTCCGCCTCGGCACTGCGCAGCCGCACGGCCACCGCTTCGGTGGGGGGAACCGAGGCGTCGGCGACGAACTCGCGGGCGAGGGCGGAGATCTCGTCCGCCGCGGCCTGGTTGACCAGGTCGGCGGCGAGCGCCAGGACCGTCACCCCGGCCTGCTCCGCGAGGCTCTCCAGCTGCCCGGCGGCCTCGGTGGGCCCGCACCGCAGGCGTTCCACCAGCACGCCGACGCCCATCTCGACGACGCCGCGGCCCGCCGCCTGGGCCTGGGCCCGTTCCAGTTCCAGCCTGAGCCGCTCCACCGTGGTGGCGAGCCGGTCGACCGCCGCGGACTCGCCTTCGGCGCGCGCCCGGGCCGCTGCCTGCGCCTCCGCAGCGCGCCGCTGCGCCCCGACCCTCGGCGTGTCGGCGGCCGGACCGGTCGGTGAGGCCGCTGCGGGACGGTCCGTGGCGCGCGGCTCCTGCGGACGGTCCGTGGCGCGCGGCTCCTGCGGATGGTGCACGGCTGTCGGCTCCTGAGCTCTGGACTGTCGGGGTGGGTGCGAGGGGACGCGGGGCATGGGGCAGGGCGACTACCGGGCGAGGTGGTCCCTGATCCTGCCGATCACCTCGTCGGCGTCCACCGGCTTGGTGATGTAGTCGCTGGCTCCCGAGGCCAGGCTCTTCTCCCGGTCGCCGATCATCGCCTTGGCGGTGACCGCGATGATCGGCAGCCCCTCGTGCTCGGGCATGGCGCGGATCGCCGCGGTGGCGGAGTAGCCGTCCATCTCGGGCATCATCACGTCCATCAGGATCACGTCGATCCCGGGGTGCGCGCGGAGGGCTTCGAGCGCGGCGAGCCCGTTCTCGGCCTGGAGGACCCGCATGCCGCGCAGCTCCAGGATGCTGGTGATCGCGAAGAGGTTGCGGTCGTCGTCGTCGACCACCAGCGCGGTGCGACCGGAGAGCACCGGGTCGCCTCCGCGGCCCCGGGCGGGGTTCCCGTCCGCGCGGCGTGCCGGGGGCAGGACGCGCCCGGGCCCGTCGGCGCTCATGTGGAGGGCGATGCGTTCGCGCAGCTCGTCGAGGCTGGAGATGAGCTCCAGTGGCCGTTCCCCCTCCCGGCGGACGGCGTGCTCGTCGCCGGTGGTGACGCCCCGGCTGTTGTGGGCCAGCACCGGGACGGTGTGCAGGGCCGGGTCGCGTTCCATCTCCGCCAGGAGCGTGGCCGCCGCGCTGTCCGGCAGGTCGAGCTCCAGGACGACGCAGTGGTACGGGGCGGTGGCGAGCGCAGTGGCGGCCTCCGGGGCGCCGACCGTGGTGACTATCTCGACCCGGCGCTGCGCGCCGGCGGAGCGGGCGAGGTCGGCGACGGCGTTCTCCGCCACCAGGGACAGCAGGCCGTTGGGGCGGCCTTCGACCACGAGCAGGCGCCGCGGCCGGCCGGCGGCGGGAGGCGAGGGGGCCCGCTCCGGCGCCTCGGACGGGCCGGTGCCCCCGGCGCCCAGCGCCTTGCGGGCCCCGTCGGCGCCGGTCTCGGCCAGGTCGGGGCGGGTCGCGGGGACGTAGAGGGTGAAGGTGCTGCCCCGGCCCAGGGTGCTCTCCACCGTGATCGCGCCGCCGAGCAGGTAGGCGATCTCGCGGCTGATGGACAGCCCGAGGCCGGTGCCGCCGTACTTGCGGCTGGTGGTGCCGTCGGCCTGCTGGAAGGCGCCGAAGACGCTCTCCACGTGCTGGGGGGCGATGCCGACTCCGGTGTCGCTCACGTGGAAGGCGAGCACCGGGCCGCCGCGCCGGACGGCGTCGGGCAGGTCGGTCTCGTCGGCGGGCTCGATGCGAAGTTCGACCCGGCCCTGCTCGGTGAACTTGACGGCGTTGGACAGCAGATTGCGCAGCACCTGGCGCAACCGGTAGTCGTCGGTGAGGAGTTCGGCGGGGATCTGCTGGACCGTCCGCACCGTGAAGGCGAGGTTCTTCTGGCTGGTCAGCGGGCGGAAGGTGGCTTCGACGTAGTCGAGCAGCGCGCGCAGCGGCACCGCCTCGATGTTGAGGTCCATCTTTCCGGCCTCGACCTTGGACAGGTCGAGGATGTCGTTGATCAACTGGAGCAGGTCGGAGCCCGCGGAGTGGATGATCCCGGCGTACTCGACCTGCTTGGCGGTCAGGTTGCGGGTGGGGTTCTGGGCGAGCAGCTGGGCGAGGATGAGCAGGCTGTTGAGTGGCGTGCGCAGTTCGTGGCTCATGTTGGCCAGGAACTCCGACTTGTACTTCGAGGCGAGGGACAGCTGGTGGGCGCGCTCCTCCAGTTCTTGGCGGGCCTGTTCGATCTCCAGGTTCTTGGTCTCGATGTCGCGGTTCTGTGCCGCCAGCAGGTCGGCCTTCTCCTCCAGCTCGGCGTTGGAGGCCTGCAACTCGTCCCGGCGTGCCTGCAACTCCTGTGAGCGGACCTGGAGTTCGGCGGTGAGCCGCTGGGACTCGTCGAGCAGCTCGTCGGTGCGGGCGTTGGCGATGATGGTGTTGACGTTGACGCCGATGGTCTCCATGAGCTGGTCGAGGAAGTCCAGGTGGACCTGGGTGAACGGCTGGACGGAGGCCAGTTCGATGACGCCGAGGACCTGGTCCTCGACCACGATGGGCAGCACCACCAGGGACAGCGCCCCGGTGCGGCCGAGGCCGGAGGAGGCGGCCAGGTAGTCCGGCGGCAGGGCGTCGACGGTGATGGCGCGCCGGCTGCGCGCGGCCTGGCCGACGAACGACTCGCCGAGGCGGAAGCGGGTGGGGCGCTCGCCGTCGGGGAAGGCGTAGGAGCCGACCAGCTGGAGCACCGTCCCGACGGGGCTGTCCTCGGCGAGGTAGAAGACGCCGCACTGCGCGCCGACGAGGGGGGCGAGTTCGTCCATGACGGACTCGGCGACGACCCCGAGGTCGCGCCGGCCCTGCATCAGGGCCGAGAAGCTGGCGAGGTTGGTCTTGAGCCAGTCCTGCTCCTCGTTGGCGCGGGTGGTCTCGCGCAGCGACCCGACCATGGCGTTGATGTTGTCCTTGAGGTCGGCGACCTCGCCGGAGGCGTCCACGCTGATCGAGCGGGTGAGGTCGCCGGCGGCGACGGCGCTGGTGACCTCGGCGATGGCGCGGACCTGCCGGGTGAGGTTGCCGGCCAGCTCGTTGACGTTCTCGGTGAGGCGTTTCCAGGTGCCGGAGACGCCCTCCACCTCGGCCTGGCCGCCGAGCCGGCCCTCGGTGCCGACCTCCCGGGCGACCCTGGTCACCTCGTCGGCGAAGGAGGACAGCTGGTCGACCATCGTGTTGATGGTCTCCTTCAGTTCCAGGATCTCGCCGCGCGCGGTGACGGTGATCTTCTGTGACAGGTCCCCGCGTGCGACCGCCGTGGCCACCTGGGCGATCGCGCGGACCTGGCCGGTGAGGTTGCCGGCCATGAAGTTCACCGAGTCCGTGAGGTCGCGCCACGTCCCCGAGACGCCCTTCACGTCGGCCTGGCCGCCCAGGATGCCCTCGGTGCCGACCTCCCGCGCCACCCGGGTCACCTCGCCGGCGAACGAGGACAACTGGTCGACCATCGTGTTGACGGTGTTCTTCAGCTCCAGGATCTCGCCCCGGGCATCGACGGTGATCTTCTGCGACAGGTCCCCCTTGGCCACCGCGGTGGCGACCTGGGCGATGTCCCGCACCTGGGTGGTGAGATTGCCCGCCATCGCGTTGACCGAGTCGGTCAGGTCCTCCCAGGTGCCCGACACCCCGGGCACCTGGGCCTGGCCGCCGAGCCGGCCCTCGGTGCCGACCTCCCGGGCGACCCTGGTCACCTCCGAGGTGAACCGCGACAGTTGGTCGACCATGCCGTTGAACACCGTGGCGATCTCGCCCAGCAGCCCGTCCGCGTCGCCCGGCAGCTTGGTGCTGAAATCGCCGTCGCGCACCGCCGTCAACCCGGCCAGCAGCAGCCGCAGTTCCGGCTCGCCCACCTGCGCGGCGCCCGCCCCCTCGTCCGGGCGGTGCTGTGAGTCGCGGGACGTGGTCGGGCCAGCCATCGAACGTCGCCTCCGTGGAACGCCGGGCCGACTGGCCCGAATCCGGTCGTGGGCACCCCGAAGGACGGGCCGGGGGACCTGGCCGTCGTTCCAGGTGTTGTACCGCCTTCGGAGGCTACCCCAGCCCGCACACCGCCGGACAACGGTTGCCCCCCGGCCGTGCGCCCCGCCCGCCGCCCGGACGCGCGTCCGCGCCCCGGACAGGCCGCCGCCCACCTCGGAGCCGTTGCGGGCTTCACGAAACCTCCATGGGGGGCGGCTGCATCGATCCGCCGGCACGGGGTACCGGGGGGCAGACCGCGCCGACACGAGAGAGCACGAGAGAGGGAGTCCGATGGCCACGACCACTGGGGAACTGCCCGCCTCCGCCCACCCGTCGACGGGAGGTCCGTCCCGCACGGCCGCTCCTGCCGGAGAGCCCCGGGACCTGCCTTCGCCGGAACTCGCCGACGCCGGAGGGCTTCGGGACCTGCTCCCGCCGGAGCTCGCCGACGCCGGTGACCTGCGGGAGATCGCGCCGGCCGACGCGCGCGAGCTCAACAAGGTGCTGCTGCGCCGGCTCCGCACGCTGGAGGAGGGGACGAAGGAGTACTCGTACGTCCGCGCCACCCTGGTCGAGACGAACCTGTCCCTGGTGAGGTTCGGGGTCCGCCGCTTCAACTCGCACCGCGAGCCGCAGGAGGACCTGCTCCAGGTCGGCGCGGTCGGCCTGATCAAGGCCATCGACCGCTTCGACCCCGACCTCGGCGTCGAGTTCACCACCTTCGCCATACCGACCGTCCTCGGCGAGATCCGGCGCCACTTCCGCGACACCACGTGGGCCGTCCACGTGCCACGCCGCCTCCAGGAGCTGCGCATCCTCCTGGCCAAGGCGCAGGAACGCCTGTCGCAGGACCTGGACCGGGCCCCCACGGTCGCCGAACTCGCCGAGCACCTCGCGCTCTCCCCCGAGGAGGTCGTCGAAGGGCTGACCGCCGCGAACGCGCACACCGCCGGCTCCCTGGACCTCGGCGGCAGCAACGACGACGACGCCCCCGGCCCGCTGGGCGACCGGCTCGGCGAGGACGACCGGGACCTCGCCCTCGTCGACGACCTGGTGGCGCTCAAGCCGCTCATCGCCGACCTGCCGGAGCGGCAACGGCTCATCCTGTCCATGCGCTTCTGCGAGGACATGACGCAGTCGCAGATCGGCGCCCGCCTCGGGCTGTCCCAGATGCACGTCTCCCGGCTGCTCAGCCGCACCCTGCGGCACCTGCGCGACGGGCTGGAGGACGGCTGAGGACGCGTCGCCGCACGAGCCCCGGGCAGGACCAAGCCGGGTGCACACCCCCGTGTTTGGCAGTCCGGCACAACCTCCGTATGGTCGGAAGGCATGGACATGGAGGAGACGACGATGATGCCATTCGACGACGTTCGGGCGGCCGCCGCGCCGGCAGCGTCCCCGCGCCCCGCGGAACTGGTGGTCGAGACCCGTGCCACGGCCTCCGGTGCGGTGGTGTGCGCCCTCGTGGGCGACCTCGACATCGAGACGCTCGCCTCGGCCGCCAACCTGCTCACCAGCGTGATCGCGCAGCGCCGCGGCGCGGTGGTGATCGACCTCGCCGGGGTGGGCTTCTGCGACTCCTCCGGCCTGAACCTCCTGCTCAAGACCCGCCTCGCGGCGGCGGAGGAGGGGCTGGACCTGCACTTGGCCGCCGTGGCGCCCACCGTCATGCGGGTCCTCGAACTGACCGGCGCGCAGGCGGTGTTCTCCATCCACGACTCGGTCGACGAGGCCCTGGCGGCCTGACCGCCCCGACTCGGGCCGCCAGGGCCTCGGTCCGAGGCCGGCCGGCCGCCCGCTCCGGCCCCGGTTCGACGCCGGCACGGGGCATAATCCGAGAACTGCCGGGAAACCGACCGTGCGAGACCGCCGTCGATCCGAAAGGGTGTCCTCACATGACGATGAGCCGGGGAACCCTGGACGGTGACCCGCACCAGCCGGGCCCGGCGCTGCCCGTCGGCGGCCAGCGCAGGCGGCTGACCCTGTCCGGCATCCCCAAACCGGTCGCCCACGCCAGGACCTTCACCGCCCGTGCCCTCGACGACTGGTACGCGTCCGCTGCCGGGCCCGGCGCCGGCGAAGGCACCCTCGCGGACGTCGTCCTGCTGGTGGCGGAACTCGTCGCCAACGCCATGCTCCACGGCGACGGCCCGCTGGAACTGGTCCTGGACGCCACCGGGATCCGCCTGCGGGCCGAGGTCAGCGACCGCAGCCCGACCCTGCCCACCCCGCGTCGCCCGCACAACCCGGCCCTGCCCGGCGGCCACGGCCTGTTCATCGTGGAGCGGACCGCCGACCGGTGGGGCGCCGAACCGCACAGCCACGGGAAGACGATCTGGGCCGAGTTCGACGCCGCACGGCTGATCCGTAGCTGATCCGTAGCTGACCCGCGGCTGATCCGTAGCTGACCCGCGGCTGACCCGCGGCTGACCCGCGGCGGCGCCTCGCCGGATCGCACCAGTGCGCCGACTTCGTCATCCGCGCCCGGCCGGGGCCGCCACGCCGACTCCGGTTCAGGGGCCCTTGCGACGGTGGGTGATTGCATGGCGACAGCATGTGTCCCGGCGAGCGTCTCCGCGTCTTTCTCCTGCGGGTACGGGCGGCCCCGGCAGGAGGAGGAAGCGGATGGCGCAGACCCGGCGGCGGGCCGCCGCCCGCCCGGCGCCCGGCGTGGCCCGTCGGCGTCAAGGCTCGGCGGTGCTGCGGTGGTTGAGCACGACCGACCACAAGGCCATCGGCAACCTGTACCTGACGACGGCGTTCGGGTTCTTCCTGTTCGCCGGGCTGCTGGCGATGCTCATGCGCGCGGAGCTCATGCGGCCGGGACTGCAGGTGGTGAGCAACGAGCAGTACAACCAGTTGTTCACCATCCACGGGACGATCATGATGCTGCTGTTCGCCACACCGACGTTCGCCGGTTTCGCGAACGCCGTGATGCCGCTGCAGATCGGTTCCCCGGACGTGGCGTTCCCCCGGCTGAACGCGTTCACGTACTGGGTGTACCTGTTCGGCGGCCTGATGGTGGTCGGGGGCTTCCTGACCACCGACGGCGCCGCGTCGTTCGGCTGGTTCGCCTACGCCCCGCTGAACGGGCCGCTCCACAGCCCGGGAACGGGCGCCGACCTGTGGGCCGTCGGGCTGATCGTGGCGGGTCTGAGCACGATCCTGGGAGCCGTCAACTTCATCACCACCATCGTCTGCCTGCGGGCACCGGGCATGACGCTGTTCCGGATGCCGGTCTTCACCTGGAACGTGCTGTTCACCTCGATCCTCGCGCTGCTCGCCTTCACCCCGCTGACCGCGGCGCTGTTCGCGCTGGAGGCGGACCGCAAGCTGGGCGCCCACGTCTTCGACCCGGCCAACGGCGGGGCGATGCTGTGGCAGCACCTGTTCTGGTTCTTCGGCCACCCCGAGGTGTACATCGTGGCGCTGCCGTTCTTCGGCATCATCTCCGAGGTCATCCCGGTGTTCAGCCGCAAACCGGTCTTCGGCTACTACGGACTGATCGGTGCCACGATCGCGATCACCGCGCTGTCCGCGGTCGTGTGGGCCCACCACATGTTCGCCACCGGCCAGGTGCTGCTGCCGTTCTTCTCCCTGGCCTCGCTGCTCATCGCGGTGCCGACCGGGGTGAAGTTCTTCAACTGGATCGGCACCCTGTGGAACGGCTCGCTCTCCTTCGAGACGCCCATGCTGTTCGCCCTCGGCTTCCTGGTGACCTTCCTCCTCGGCGGGCTGACCGGCGTCCTGCTGGCCGCGCCTCCGATCGACTTCCACGTCACCGACAGCTACTTCGTGGTCGCCCACCTGCACTACGTCCTCTTCGGGACGGTCGTGTTCGCGATGTTCGCCGGCTTCTACTTCTGGTGGCCCAAGATCACCGGCAGGCTGCTGGACGAACGCCTCGGAAGGATCCACTTCTGGATGCTGCTGCCCGCGTTCCAGATCACCTTCCTCGTGCAGCACTGGCTCGGCGCCCAGGGCATGCCGCGCCGCTACGCCGACTACCTGCCCTCGGACGGCTTCACCACCCTGAACACCGTCTCCTCGATCGGTGCGTTCCTGCTGGGCGCGTCGACCCTGCCCTTCCTGTACAACGTGTGGCGCACCGCCAGGTACGGAGTCCCGGTCACCGAGGACGACCCGTGGGGCTACGGGCGCTCCCTGGAATGGGCGACCTCCTGCCCGCCGCCGCGCCACAACTTCCACGCCCTGCCCCGCATCCGCTCCGAAGGCCCGGCCTTCGACCTGCACCACCCGGAGTATTCGCGCATGGCGCTCGAAGGCGAGGAGAACGCGCGGTGAAGACCGAGTCCTACCTGTTCGCGGGCGTCGCGCTGTTCTTCGCCGTCGCCGCTTCGATCTACGGCTGGTTCGCCCGGGAGCCGGCCGGCAAGGCGGCGCTGGTCGTGGCCTTCATGATGTCCACGCTGATCGCGTTCTTCTTCCGGACCCAGTACTCCCGCCGCGGCCGCCGGCCGCAGGACCGCACCGACGCCGAGATCGTCACCGGTGTCGGGCCGCTGGAGTTCTTCGCACCGCGCAGCTACTACCCGCTGCTCACCGCCGCAGGCGTCGCGGTCGCCGGGCTGGGGCTGGTGTACGCCTTGTGGCTCTTCCTCATCGGAGCGGGTGTGACGGGCGCCGGCGTCCTGGGCTTCGTCTTTCAGCACGCCCAGCGCGGGCAGTGAGTCCGGCCGGTCGGCGACCGGCGGTCAGTGGTCGGTCATCGGGGGTCACCGCTCGGCGCGTCCCGCGTCGGCGGGCGCGAGCGGCTCCGGCTGCGGCTCGTCCACCGCCGCCGCCATGTTGTCCCGGTAGTACCAGGAGCTCAGGGCGGCCCGCAGCCGTGCGCGCCGCGAGGCGCCCTCGCCCGGCGCCGGCAGGGGAAGCGGGGCGTCGCGCAGGGCCAGCGTGTAGCGCAGGCCGGCGGGAAGCGGCCGGTGCTCGCCGTGGAAGGCACCCTCGACGGCCTCGTGCACGAATCCGGTCTCGTCTCCCTCCGTCACCCGCTCCAGGTCCCGCTCCTGCAAGGCCAGGCACAGGCGCCGGGTGATCCAGAAGGCCACCGCCGGCCCGACGAACAGGCCCACCCGCAGGAACCAGTTCAGGCCCTCCACCGGCACGTCCAGTGCCCGGGCGACGACGTCCTGGCCGCCGGCGACCAGCAGCACGACGTAGAAGCACGTCCCGGCGACAGCCAGCGCCGTCCGGGTCTGCCGGTTGCGGGGGCGGTCGCACAGGTGCTGCTCGCCGCTCCCCGGGGTGATCCAGCGCTCGAAGAACGGATAGCCGTACAGGGCGGCGAAGAACAGCAGCGGGAACAGCACGGCCGGAATCAGCGGGTTCCAGGCGACGGTGTGGCCCCACAGCCGCGTCTCGGCCCCGGGCATCAGCCGCAGCGCGCCCTCGATGAACCCCATGTACCAGTCCGGCTGCGCGTCGGTGGAGTCCTGGTCGGGGCGGTAGGGCCCGTACAGCCAGATCGGGTTGACCTGGGCGATGGCGGCGGCCAGCGCCAGCACCCCGAAGACCATCGCCATCAGGCCCGCCGTCTGGACGCTGAAGTGCGGGAAGAGGGGCTTCCCGACGACGTTGCGGTTGGTGCGTCCGGGCCCGGCCCACTGGGTGTGCTTGAGGTGGAAGACCAGGATCAGGTGCGCGGTGATCAGGCCGAGCAGGAGACCCGGCAGCAGCAGGATGTGCGCGCTGTACAACCGGGGGACGATGTCGTGCCCGGGAAGCTCCCCGCCGAAGAGGAAGAAGCTCAGGTAGGTGCCGACCAGCGGGACCGACAGGATGAAGCCCTGGGCCGTGCGCAGGCCGGTGCCGGAGAGCAGGTCGTCGGGCAGCGAGTAGCCGGCGAAACCCTCCAGCAGGGCGAGTTGGAACAGCGTCAGTCCCACCAGCCAGTTGACCTCCCTGGGGCGGCGGAACGCGCCGGTGAGGAAGATGCGCAGCAGGTGCGCGCAGATCGCGGCGGTGAACACCAGTGCCGCCCAGTGGTGGATCTGGCGGATCAGCAGGCCGCCGCGCACGTCGAAACTGATCGACAGCGTCGAGGCGTACGCCTGGGACATCCGCACCCCGCGAAGCGGTGGGTACGTTCCGGCGTACACGATCTCGGTCATGGACGGTGTGAAGAACAACGTCAGGAAGACGCCGGTCAACAGCAGCAGCACGAAGGTGTAGAGCGCCAACTCGCCGAGCAGGAAGGACCAGTGGTCGGGAAAGACCTTCCGGAGCAGGCCCTTGGCCCCGTCGAACAGCGGCAGCCGCCGGTCCAGCGCGACCGCCGTGCTCCGGGCGGCCCGCTCCGCCCGCCGCCCGGCCCGCGCCCTCCACCTCGACAGCCGCACGCCGTTCCTCCCGTCCGCTCCGATCGTGTGTCCCGATAGCCATATCCCGTGGCGGCGGGACGGCCGGACGGGGCTCGCCCACCACTACGGGCTTCACTCGGACGGCCGCGGCTCGGTGCTCCTCCGCCCTCCCAGGTTCCGGCGTCGGCCCGCTGACCTGCGGATTCTCCCCGAGCCCTGGTCTGGAGGCAGCGGGCCGACCCACGGACGGCGGGCGTGAACGGACCCCCGCGCTCCGGTCGGGACGTTCACGAAATGATGGCTGCGGGTAGTCGAGTGGGTGCGAAAGGTCATCAGGTGGGGGGTGCGGCAGGGAGCGACGATGCCGGAACACGAGCAGTTCGGCGTGCGGGCCGAGGCGGACGGGCCGGCGAGCCGGACCGGAAGAGTCCCGCCCCAGGCGAGTCCGGAGGAGGCCCCCGGGGCCGCCCCCGCCTCCGGGGAAGGCCCCGCCCCCGCCTCCGGGGAAGGTCGAGTTCAGGGGGAGGGCCGGGCGCCCGGCCGGCCGGCGCCGCCCGGGGCGGAGAGCGGACCCGCCGATGCCGACGGCACGGCGGCCTGGCCGGACCTGATGCTGCCGCTGCTGCGCACCCCGACCACCGACCGCCCGCTGGTGACCGGCGAACCCGGCGCGAACGACCCGGGGCCGGCCGCGGTGGCCGCCGTCCTGGACCTCGCACTGCTGGTGGGCGAGCTGATGCTGGCCTGCGGCGAGGCCGCCGAGGACGTCGAGGCCGCCATGCTCGCCGTCGCGCAGGCCTACCGGGCCCAGCCCTGCGACCCCCAGGTCACCTTCACCCGGGTGGCGATCTCGTACCAGCCGGGCCCCTCGGAGCCGCCCGTGACGGTCGAGCGGTCCGTGCGCCACCCGGCCGGGGACTACGCGCGGCTGGCCGTGCTCTTCCGGCTGGTCACCGAGATCACGACCGGCGGACTCGTCGTCGACGACGCCCACCACCGGCTGAGGGCCGTGCGCCGGCACTGCCGCCACTACCCCGCGTGGCTCCTGGTCCTGTCCTCCGGCCTGCTGGCCGGCGCCGCGACGCTGCTGGTCGGCGGCCGGGCCGACGCCCGGGCCTGGCTGGTGTTCGTCAGCGCCGTCGCCGCGGCACTGGCCGGCGACCGGCTCTCGGCGCTGGTCGGACGCCACGACCTCCCGGAGTTCTACCGGATCGCGACGGCCGCGACCCCGGCGGCGGCGATCGGCATCCTGCTGTCCTTCAACGGGCTGAACCTGGGCGGATCGGTGGTGATCACCGGAGGGCTGTACACGCTCCTGCCCGGATGGCCCATGGTGGCGGCGGCGCAGGACGGCCTCGCGGGTTTCTACCTCACCGCGGCCGCACGCCTGATGGAAACGCTGTACATGATGGCCGGCGTGGTGGTCGGGGTGATGACCGTGCTCTACATCGGCGTCAACAACGGCGCCGACCTGGCGGCCCGACCCGTCCCGGTCGCCGCGTCGAACCCGCCGCTCCAACTGGTGGCGGCGCTCCTGCTCACCCTGACCTTCGCGGTGCTGCTCAACACCGAGCCGGGCACGCTGCCGGCCGTCCTGCTCAACAGCGGGGTCGGCTGGACGACGTACGGCGTGCTGGTCAACGCCGGCGGCGAGCCCATCATGGCCACCGGCCTCGCCGCCGGGCTGGTGGGCCTGTCCGGCCAGCTCATGGCCCGCTACCGGGGAAGCTCCTCGCTGCCGTACGTCACCGCGGCCCTGGGGCCGCTGCTGCCCGGCTCGTTGCTGTACTTCGGGCTGCTCGCCTTCGTCCGGGGCGAGCCCGAGATCGGGCTCGTCGGCGTCGGGCGCGCCACGGCCACGGCGATGGCGGTGGCGATCGGCGTGAACCTGGGCCGCGAGGTCGCCCGGCTGTTCCTCCCCGCCCCGGGCGTGGTCCCGGCGCCCGGCCGCAGCGCCGGGCGGCACCGCCGCTGAGGGCCGGCCGCCACCGTCGCTGACGGCCGGCCGCCACCGTCGTTGAGGGCGGCGGGCGGCGGGCGGCGGGCGGCGGGCGGCGGGCGGCGGGCGGCGGGCGGCGCCCGCGGCCCCCGGGGGCGCGCCCCCCACCACCCACCCAGCCCCCACACCCAACCCCACCAGAAAGAACGACAAAAAAACCACCAACC